>NZ_JBEZED010000004.1:0-401310 GCF_040648675.1 Micromonospora sp. NPDC049101
ATCCTCGGCAGCGCCGCACGCACCTTGGGAAGCCCCCTGGCAAGCGCCGGCAACCCCCGCTTGGCCAACGCCAACACCGGTCTGCCGAGCATCGCCAACCGCCCAATAGGCACAACCGTCAACACCGTATCGATCAACAAATTGGTGAGACTGCCCTTACCGGTCGCCGCATACAACGACGCATCGATCAGCAAAGCCGCCGCACCAGCAGCGATCGCGATCGGACCCATGATCGGCGCAAGAATCGGAATGAACGACAACAACCCCGCGACCAGAGAAACGATCTTCAACGCACCCGACAGTTGCGCCAACAACTCCTGGTTATCCCGCACGAAGTTGGTGAACTGACCCTTCAGATCCCACCACTTCGGATTCTCCTTGAACCGCAAACCCTTCGCATCATTCACCACCCGCACACAGTCACGCACCGCCGTAGCCAACTCACCCCGCAACGCACCCGCCTGCGCCACGCACTCGTCCCAGTCCCGCTGCGCCTGCGACAACGCCGAACCCGCCGCCCCCGCATCCGAGCGGTACGTATCCGGCTCCGGCTCCGCGTCCGGTGGCCGGTCGGCGACCTCCTGCTCATGACGCTCATCAGCCTGCTTCGCCCGATCCGCCCGCCCCCGCGCCGCCTGCAACGCCGCCCACAAACCCGGCGCACGCTGCGCCAACGGACGCATCCGATCCTGCAACGACGACAACGAACCCGCAAACGCCGTCAACCCCGACGACACCCGCCCGAACGCATCACCAGTCACCCGCAAATGCCCCGGCATCTGGGCGTTCAGGCCCTCCCGGAACAGGTCCCCCTCCGGACCCACGAACTGACTCGTGTCCAAACCGGTGATCTGCGCGGCGGCCTGCGTTGCCGCCGAACCGAAGCCCTGCCACCGCGACGCCGACGACCGAACCGCCGACGGATCACCATCCATCTTGAACAGATGCCCCGGAAACTCAGCCATCGCGCCGGACCTCCCCGTGTCCACGCCAACAAGCCGCACGACTCATCGAACATAGACGCAGGACGAACTCCGACGTCGAATTCAGTCCTAGATCTTTCTCAGGGCAAGGGCAAGATCCGACGATGGTGAGATGGCGGAACAATCCGGACCTGCCGGAGGCAGCGCCCGCAGGGGCCATTACCGGGGGGCGCGGGGAGCGCGACATCGGGTCAGGCCACCGTCACCACCTCGATCGCTGGTGCACCTCGCGGACACCTTCTAGGACACGAGGGCGTCGACCTCCGCGTGGGTGCAGCCGCTGGCCGGGCTCTCGCTGAGCGTGATGACCGCGTCGAGCCGGTCTCTGGCCTGCCGGAGCTGGGCGATCTGCTGATCGATACGGTCGCGTTCGGCGCGCAGCAGGGCCCGGGACTCCGGGGTGTTGACATTCGCGTCGACGCAGGGCAGCAGGTCCAGGATGGTCCGGCTGGACAGGTTGGCGGCGTACAGCATCTGGATCAGGTGCACCCGGTCGACCGCGCTGTCCGGGTAGTGGCGTTGGCCGCCGCCGCTTCGCCCGGCCGCGAGAAGCCCCTGCTCCTCGTAGTAGCGCAGCGCTCGCACGGACACCCCGGTCTGCGTGGCCAGTTCACCGATGCGCATGGCCCCTCCCCCGGTCGGTGACGCCAGCCACACGACCTTGTCTCTCACGTCAACGTCAGGTTTTAGCGTAGCTCGCGTACAGCTCGTCACTGAACCTGCCAGGAGGCACCAATCATGAAGATCACCGGTTCGATCGCGCTGGTCACCGGCGCCAACCGTGGCCTCGGCCGGCACTTCGCCGGACAACTGCTGGAACGCGGGGCGACCAAGGTGTACGCCACGGCCCGCACCCCGGAGCGGATCGACATCCCCGGCGTCGAGACGCTGCGGCTGGACATCACCGACCCCCGTTCCGTCGAGGAGGCGGCTTCCATCGCCTCCGACGTCACCCTGCTGGTCAACAACGCCGGGATCTCCACCTCCACGAACCTGGTCACCGGCGACCTGGGCAAGATCCGGGCCGAGATGGACACGCACTTCTACGGCACCTTGAGCATGGTGCGGGCGTTCGCACCGGTGCTCGGCACCAACGGCGGCGGGGGGATCCTGAACGTTCTGTCGGCTTTGTCATGGTTCTCCTACCACGGGGCCAACGCCTACGCGGCGGCGAAGGCAGCCGAATGGAGCCTGACCAACGGGATCCGACTGGAACTCGCCGACCAGGGGACCCTCGTGACCGGCCTACACCTGGGCATGGCGGACACCGACATGAGTGCCGGTTTCGACGGCGACAAGATGAACCCCGCCGACGTCGTACGCCTCGCCCTGGACGGCATCGAGGCCGACCGGATCGAGGTCCTCGCCGACGAGTGGAGCGCGTACATCAAAGCGTCCCTGGCCAACGACCCGAGCGACTTCTACAAGCCGACCGGGCAGTAGCGCGGGACGTCACTGGCAGACGACCCACTCGTCGTCCTCCTCGACCAGCACCATGTTCTGCGTGAACCGCGCGCCCGTGGCCTCCTGGACCACCTCGACGGTGGCCGTCGCGGTGACCCGGCCGTTGTAGTTGTTGACGATCAGGCCGGTGATCTTGTAGCTGCTGAACTTCAACTGCGCAGCCTGGACCCGGGCGAAATCCTCAGGCGTCAGGTTCTTGCGCACCTCGGCGCACAGCCGCCCGTACGCGGCCGGATAGTTGCCCGCCTGCATGTCGTCGGCGTACGCCGTGGCGGCGGCCCGGGCCGGTTCGACGTTGTCCCGGACGCCGCGGTAGATCCAGAAGCCGGCGCAGACGCCGACCACGCAGCACACCGACAGCAACGCGGCGACGACGATCAGGACCGTCCGAGCTGTCCGGTTGGGCTTCGGGCTGGGCACCATCATCGGCTCGTATGCCATAACCCGGAGGATAGGAAGCGGTGGCAAACGGTGTGGGCGGCGGCGCAAGGGGTTGGAAGCGCGATCCGCACCGGGACGATCTGCCACTCGATCGTGTGGAGTGACAGCGGAGCCGCCGATTACAGTTTTTCGAGAAAAGATCGGGAAACGAGACTAATACGACAGCCGGGTGGTTCCGCAATGCTGCTCACGCAATCGCACAGCGATATTTAAGGGAGACTTAATCGTCTCGGCAGGAAGTCGGCCGGGGGTGCGCTCGTATTCTTCGCTCGGAAGAAAGGTGCACCCCGTTGATTAATCTGCGACCCACCCCTGGACGGCGTCGTTCCGTCACCGCCCTGTTGCTGCTGAGCGTGGCGCTCGCCGGCGGATGCAAGGAGGCCCCGGGCACCCCCGGTGCGTCCAGTCCATCGAGCGACGCCGGCATCGGCTCGCCCGGCCCGGAGGCACCGACGCCCGGTGCCCCCGGCAGCGCGTCCGGCACGCCGGGCACGCCGAGCGCCTCGGCGACCCCGTCCGCCTCGGGCAAGCCGTCGGCCCCGTCGACGAGCGCCGCCCCGCCGACCACGGTCGGCGGCTGGATCACCATCGACCCGGCCGCGCAGGCCGCCGCGACGAGTGCGTTCTTCGCGCGCAAGCCCAAGCCGGTGACCGGCGACCCGGTGAAGGTGCCCGAGTTCAACGTCGGCTGCAAGACCAGCCACCACAACAGCGACGACCCGATCGTGCTGCCCAAGCTGGTCGGGGCCTCGCACAACCACACGTTCTGGGGCAACACGTCGACCGACGCCAACTCGACAGCCGAATCGCTGCGGGCGTCGAAGGCGACCACCTGCAACTCGCCCGACGACCAGTCCGCCTACTGGGTGCCCACGATGTACCAGAACGGCAAGGTCGTGGACCCGACGGAGGTGACCGTCTACTACGGTTCGCGTCTGAAGGACCCGAGTAGGACCCAGCCCTTCCCGTTCGGCCTGCGAATGATCACCGGTAACGCCAAGAATCAGGTCGACACCCCGGACAAGCAGGGCAACCACTTCTGGTGCGCCGGCATCGGTGGCGAAATCGGCCGCAGCGCCGACAAGACCTTCCCGGTCTGCGCCAAGACCGCGAACATCGTCCGGCAGATCACCTTCCCGGACTGCTGGGACGGCAAGCACCTGGACAGCCCGGACCACAAGGCGCACATGGCCAACGGTGACCACACCGGGGCCTGCCCGAAGAGCCACCCGGTGCCGGTCCCCTCGGTGTCGTTCGTGATCTCGTACCCGCTGAGCGCGAACACGGACGGCATCACCCTCGCGTCCGGCACCTCGTTCTCCATGCACGCGGACTTCTTCAACGCCTGGAAGGACGAGGCGCTCGCCGCACGGGTGCGCAACTGCCTCGACCAGGGCGTGAAATGCAACTCGGCAGGCAACTTCTAGTTCTTTCACGTCGGCCGCCGGCGGCGGAACGCTTCACCCCGACACCGGGGTAACCGTCCGCCGCCGTCGGCCGTTCAAGCTCGGCACCGTCGGCAAACCGTCGCACAACACGTCCCCCACGCCGGGCACTGGCGGTGCGTCCAATCGGTAGCATCGATGGCAGGCGGGCTACTGCTTCGACCGCTTGTCCGACCGACATGGGAGCACCATGACCAAGGGCATCTCGCCGGCTGCCGCGCTCGGGCGCCTGCGAGGGCGATCCGGCCAGGTGGTCGGCACCGCTTTTCTCGTCACCGCTGATCTCGTCATCACCTGCGCTCACGTCGTCAGCGCGGCCCTGGACATCGACCACTGCGACGGCGAGGCACCAGCGGAGACCGTGACCGTCGAGTTTCCGCTCGTTGACGGCGAAGCGCCAGTGGCCGCGTTTCAGGCTGTGGTGGTCGGATGGTGGCCCGCACGGCTCGACGGCAGCGGCGACACCGCGCTGCTGCGACTGGACCGGCCGCCGCCGAACGGCACCCATCCGGCCCGTCTCACCCTGGGCGAGTCCGCGTGGGGAGACAAGGTCCGAGTGTTCGGCTTCCCCGCCGATCTCGGCGCCGAGTACGGCGTCTGGGTCGAAGCCGAGTTGCGCGCCCGGCAGGGGGCCGGCTGGCTCCAGGTCGAGTCACCACCGCACCAGCGCGGAATCGGCCCCGGGTTCAGCGGCTCCCCGGTATGGAGCCCGGCAGCCGGCGGGATCATCGGCATGGTGGTGGCGGCCGAACGCGACAACACCACGGCGTACCTGATACCCGTCCGGGCGCTGGTCGAGGCCCACCCCGACATCGCCGCGCCGGACCCGGCCGAAACCTCCCCTTACCGCGGCCTGGAGCCGTTCCTGGAGGAGCATTCGGCGTACTTCCGTGGTCGGGAAGCGCTGACCGAGCGGGTGATCACACAGGTCGAGCGGCATCCGCTGGTGACCCTCGTCGGGCCGTCGGGAAGCGGCAAGTCCTCCCTCGTGTACGCCGGGGTGACACCACAGTTGCGAAAACGGGGCATGCTGATCACCAGCTTCCGCCCGCTGGCCGGGGCGCGATCCACCTCGCTGCTCGCCAACGCCATCATCGGTGTCCTCGATCCGAGGCTCGGCGAGGTGGATCAGCACGGCGAGGCCGAAGCGCTGGCGGACCGGCTCGACGCCACACCGACCCACACGCTGCCCTGGCTCGCCAGCCAACTGGTCGAGAAAGCCGGCGATGACGGCCTCGTGCTCTTCTGCGACCAGTTCGAGGAGTTGGCGACCGAGGACGCGCAGCGACTGTGGCGGCTCCTGCACGACCTCCTCCGCGTCGCTCCACCTCGACCGGACGGTGCGCCGAGGCTGCACGCCGTGTTGACGATGCGATCGGGCTCACTGGATCTGCTCGTCACCGAGGAGACCGTGCGGGAGGCCACGGTCGGGATGGTGTTGGTTCCGCCGATGAGCCGAGCCCAGCTGCACGAGGTGGTCACCGCCGCCGACGTCGACTTCGAGCCCGGGCTGGTGAACCGGATCATCGACGACACCGGTACCGAGCCCGGCCAACTGCCGCTAGTCGAGTTCACACTGGCGCAGCTCTGGCGACGACGCAACGCCCGGATGTTGACGCACGGTGCGTACGAGGACCTGGGTGGCGTGTCCGGCGCGCTGACCAGATACGCCGACGACGTGTACGACACCCTGCCGCCGACCGAGCGCCCGGCCGCCCGTCGGCTCTTCATCCAACTGGCCCGACCCGACGGCGGCGACGACTTCCTGCGCCGGCCGGTCCGGCTCGCCGACCTGAACGACGACCTGCGGCCGGTCCTCAGACGGCTCGTGGCCAGCCGACTGGTCGTGGTCAGCAGAGCCGCCGATGGCACCGAGGTCGCCGACCTCGCTCATCAGGCACTCGTGTGGCAGTGGCCGAGGCTGCGGGAGTGGCTGGCCCGGGAACGTGACTTCCGCGGCTGGCAGGAGGGCCTGCGGGTCAACCTGGCGGCCTGGGAGGACACCGGCCGGGACACCGGCGGCCTGCTGCGCGGAGTCGCGCTGGTCACCGCGGACAGGTGGTCGCGGGACCACCCGGAGGACATCGGGCCGGCCGAGCACGTCTTCATCCGGTCCAGCCGGGCTGGTGAGCGACGCAGGGCGTGGATCCTCCGGTCGGTGGTGGCCGTGATCTCGGCCCTGGCCCTGGTCGCCACCGGCCTTGCGGTGGTCGCGGCCCGGCAGACAGCGCAGGCCGACGCCCGGCTGCGCACCGCGGCGTCCGGAGCGCTGGCAGACGAGTCCAACCGAGTACGCGGCACCGATCCTCGCGCGTCGTTGCAGTTGGCACAGGCGGCTTGGCACCACGACCGATCGGCGGAGGCAGGGAGCACGACCTTCTCCTGGTACGCCGCGTTGCAGTTCGTGGAGCAGGTCTATCGCGATGCGTGGGACGGTGACCTGGAACACGTCCTCGCGAGCCCGGACGGCTCGACAGTGGTGTTCGTGAACAAGTCGGGGTTGCCCGCGGTGTGGACCGGCATGAACGGCGACGATCCCCAGCAGTGGCGGCTGCCGACTGGCGGTCGGATCCGGGTGGGCGGCACCTTCGCGCTCAGCCCTTCCGGCCGTCACCTTGGCTACAGCAGCGGCCTCGGCGGCGTCGCACTGTGGGACATCGCGCAACGCAGCGGGCCGGTCGATCTTGCACCGGATACGACCCGCGACGATATGAGCGTCAACGAGCTTGACCGCTCGGTGTCGTTCTCGCCCGACGGCAGCCGGCTGATGGTGTGGTCACGAGGGATGGTGACGGACGCATCGACGATCCAGGTCTGGGGCGTCGGGGATGGTCAGCCGGTCCGAGTAACGCACCCGGCGTTTCCCCGCGGCATCCTCACCTCGGTGTCTTTCGGTCCTCGACCCGACACCATCCTGCTCGCCGGATGGGGTGGCGCACGCCTTCACGAGCTTCAGACTGGACGCCTGATCTGGGCCATGCCGATGTCGGACTCGGATGAGGCGCAGCCCGCCGCCAACGGAGAGCTCCTGACCGTGTGCGACGCAGGGCACGTGCAGGTCATCGATCTGGCGACCCGTGCAGATCTGCGGACAATCCCGGTGTCCTCATGCGTGCTGCCGACCCTGACCGCCGACGGTCCTCCGTACCTGATTTCCGCCAGTCGGCTGAGGGCCACCGACTCGAACTCCGAGGTCAGCGTCACCCAGCTACGGACCGGCCAGACATATCGATTCATCACCCCACCCATCGACTACGACCTTTTGGATGGGCCTCGCCAGATCGCCCTGTTCGGTGCGGCAGATGACCGCCTCAGCGCCCTGGTGGCCGACCGAAACCAGGGCTACCGGCTGGCAGCGGCCCGACCGGCGCCGCTCACGGGTCAGGGGCTGCGGCAGGCGGACGCTCCAGAACTCGGATCGATCAGCCTGGGCAGCCCCGATGACCGATGGGAGGTGGCGATCAACGGTAAGACCGGCCGTATCGACCTGGTGGACGCCGAGACGCGACGGACGATGGCCAGCACCACCGGCACGCCGACGACGCTCGCCGCAAAAGTGTCATTCAATGGCATCTGGTATAGTTTTACCCGCGATGGCACACGTTTCCTGATGGTTGAGGGTGACCAACTGGTCGCCTACTCGGTGCCAGGGCTGGCCGTCGAACGCCGGATGCGACTACCAGTCCAGCCAGAGATCGGAAAGCCGCCCCGCAATCCAGGGCTGTCCGCGTGGGCAAGTTCGGTGGCGGCCGACGAGGACGGTCGAGTGATCGTTCTGCACGCCGGCATGCTCACCCGCTGGGATATCGCGACGGGGGCGATGACGGACCCCCCGCTTGCGCTGAGGACGGAGCGCGCGGCGCAGCAGCGTTCGGCACTGCTGGCGACCATGGCACCACTTCCCAGGCCGGGCCACCCCGGTGAGGTCGCTGTTATCCAAGCCGGTGGTGACGTGGAGATCTGGAGTATCGGCCAGCGGCGAGCCATCGCGACTTTCGCGGTCTTCGCGGTGTCGCAGCAGGGCGGGGTTACCTTCGACCTGACTGGGTCCCGCCTCGCCGTTCGTGCGGAGAACGAGCAGGTCAAGATCCTGAATGTTGACGAAAAACGAGTCGACGGCCGACCGATCGCAACCGGGGTTGTCCAGGGGCTGCTCGGGTTCACCCCCGATGGCAGGCTGCTCACCCTGTCCTCGTCCGACGACAAACCCAGTGCCCAGCTGTGGGACGACCAGACCGGAAATCTGCTGGCCACTCTGACGCCGGCGGTCCAGCCAGCCAATTGGAACCTGACTGGCGACCTCCTGACGCTGTCCAGCTCCGGGCAGACCCGTTCGGTGTTGTTGAAGCCTGGCCTGTGGATGGGCAGCTTGTGTGCCCTCAACGATCGCCCCTACGACGGCCCCGAACTGGACGTGGTCAAACGGCACAACGGCACGACCGAACCCCCGTGTGCCTGAGTCGCACGGTGCGTCGGGCCGGACACCAACTGGCGTCCGGCCCGACGCGAAGTCGCTAGAGCCGGGCGGCACCGGCCGCGGTGGCCTCCTGGACGGCCGAGGTACGACGGATCTCGGCCCGCTGGTCGCCGGTGTCCTCCCGGTCCGGAGCTGCCACCCGGGCCGCCCGGTTGCTGCTCGCCGCCGCCTGCTCGCCGGTCACGCCGCCACGGATCCGGTTGTTCGCGGCAACCTGGGCGACCGGGTCGTTGGACGTGACGGTCAACCCACCGTTGATGATGTTGTCGTCGACGGTGACACCGCCGGTGGTGCTGGTGACGCTGACGTCCGCGCCCCAGTAGCCGCCGGAGGCGCAACTGTCGAGCGTGCCGTTCGGGCCGAGTTGCACACCACCGAGGTTGCCGGCGAAGGTGGCGCGCCCCCGGACCGCGCTGCCGCACACCACGCTGCCGGTGGCGCTGTTCAGCACCGACAGCGTGCCGTCGACGAACGAGTCGTGCACGTCTGTGTAGTAGGTGCCGGTGCTGCTGACGTTGCGTTGCACCTGGGTGCCACGGTCGATCCGGACCTCACCGGCGCCTGCGGTGACCGTCCCGGCGATCGTCGACTGCTCCACGAACAGGAAGCTGTCGATTGTCGCGGTGCCCTTCGGCCGCACCGTCACGTTGCCGCTGCGGGCGTCCTTGAAGAAGAGGCCGTACCCGCCGGCGGCCAGCACCACCTGGCCGTCGACGCTCGTCTCGGTGGCGTCGAGGTAGCCGTCCGCGGCGACGCGTACCTCACCGCTGATCCGGCCCCCGGCGACCACCAGGTTGGCCCCGGCCGCGACTGTGACGTTGCCGGTGATCGTGGTGCCGGTCAGCGCGCAGGACTCGCCGGCCGGTACGAGCAGGTCGTTGGGCACGGTCACGGCACCGCCGGTGCCGATGCAGTGGGTGACCAGGTCGGCGTGTGCGGTGGGCGCCACCGCGAACACCGAGGCGGCGACGACGGCGCTCACGGTGGCGAGCTTGGCGACGGTACGTCGGGGCATCGTTGTACTCCCTGTCGATGAGGTTCGAGGACTCATGCGCCGACGTCCGATCGGGCCGCGGCCCGGACGATGGCGCCCTGCTGCCGCCGGTTGAGCGTGCCGCCGGTCACGAGCGCGGCGGTGACCGCCTCGACGTGCCGGACGAACGCGGCATGGCCGGGGTAGTCGGCGTGTTCGTCGATCAGATCGTTGACGGTGCAGCCGTCGCCGGTGTCGACGTTTGCCACTCCGGTGTCGTCACCGTCGATGATCACCGTGGCCCGGGTGTCCGACGCGGGGCAGCCGTCGGTGCCGTCGGCCACCACCGTGAGGGTCGTGGACTGCTCGGTGGAGGCGTTTCCGGCGGTGTCGGTGGCCCGGTACCGCACTGTGTGCGCGCCGAGGGCCCGGACGACGACCGGGCTGGCGTACGTGGTCCAGCCACCGGTGTCGAGTGCGTACTCGATCGACGCCACGCCGGAGCCGTCGTCGGTCGCGGTGACGGTGACCGTCGCGCCGCCGACGTACGCGCCGCCGTCGTTCTGGTCACCGGCCACCGTGGCGGCGACAGTGGGTGGGGTGGTGTCCTCGGCCTGCGGCTCCACGATGGTGAAGTGGGCCATCTGCTCGGCCGACGTGTTCCCCGCGACGTCTGTCGCCCGGTAGTGCAGCATGTGCATGCCCACCGAGGTCACGACAACCGGGTTCGTGTACGCGGTGAAGGCGCCTCCGTCCAGCGCGTACTCGATGGTGGCGACGCCGGACCCGGCATCGGTGGCGGTCAGCGTGACGGTGGCCGTACCGATGTAGTTGCCGTCGCCGTCCTGCTCGCCGGCCGGCGTGGCCGTGACCACCGGCGCGGTGGTGTCCTCCTCGGTCGGCTCGACGACGCGGAACGACACCGAGCCGACCGCGCTGGTGTTGCCGGCCTCGTCGGTGGCGCGGAACTGCACCGAGTGGTCGCCGACCGCGGTCACCGGCACCGGTTGGGTGTACGGCTGGAAGCTGGTGTCGTCGACCTGGTATTCGACGGTCTGCACACCGGAGTCGGCGTCGGTGGCCGTGACGGTCACCGTGGCCGCACCGAGGTAGTTGCCGTCGGCGTCGCGGTCACCGGAGACGGTGGCGTCGACGGTCGGCGGCGTGGTGTCGCCGCCACCTCCGCCGTCGGTGACGACGAGTTCGCCGACCATCTGGCTGTGCCCCGGGATCGCGCAGAAGTAGCGGTACCGACCCGGGGTGAGATTCACCGTCGCCTGGTGGCGGCCGTCGTTGGCGTCGAACGGGCTGGCCAGGATGTTGAGCGTGACGTCGTGGTTGTAGCCCTCGGTGCTGGTGTCGAAGGTCAGCGTGTGCGGCATCCCGGTGGTGTTGCCGGTGGCCGCGCTGTTCTCCCAGATGATGGTGGTGGCGCCGGCCACCGCCTGGGCGGGGGTCGACTTGTAGCGGGTGGTGTTGTCGTCGGCGGTCCAGGTCAACACCTGGTCCGCGGCGGCACGTGGGGCGGCGGAGGCGGGCGTCGCGGCCAACGGGACCACCGTCAGCAGGAGCGCCGACAGCGCGGCCATGAGTCGTCGGGTCATCGTTTCTCCTAGAGTTCCCGCACGCGGATGTTGCGGAACTCGGCCAGGTCGTTGTCACCGTGGTTCTGCAAACCGATGAAGCCGCGGAGGAACTGCCGCAGGTCGGTCGGCGGATCGCCGGCACGGGAGGACTGCTTGCCCGGCGTGTTGTCGAACTCGTTGATCACCACGCCGTTGCGGATCATCGTGTAGTGCTGGCCGACCACGCGGATCTCGTAGTCGTTCCACTCGTTCTTCGGGGTGACGCCGGCCTGGGCGAGCGGCACCGGGTCGAAGTTGTAGACCGAGCCGGTCTTCTGCGGCTCCCCGGTCTCACCGTCGTAGATCTGGATCTCGTGTCCACAGTAGATGGCCATCCAGGCCGGCGAGGTCCGGGCCGATCCGACGGTGCCGCAGCTGCCCTCCGGTCGCTGGTCGAGCGGTGTTCGCAGGTCCGGGAAGCGGATGAAGACGCCGGTGTTGGCCCGTCCGGTGCCGGGGGCGATGTCCCGGAACTGCAGCTTCAGCGAGAAGTCGCCCAGCTCCTTGGTGTGCCAGAGCATGCCGAGGCCGCCGCTGGAGCGCAGCGACCCGTCCGGCTGGATGCTGAACGATCCCGTCGGGGCCTGCTGCCAGCCGAGCAGCGACTCGGCGGTGCCGTCGAAGAGCGGCTCGTACCCGGTGTGTCCGGTGCGCCCGATCTCGGACGCGGCGGCCAACCGGGTCAGCGTGCCGCTCTCCCGGGCGTTGAGCAGACCGTCGTCCTGGAGCGCGCGGGTCACCGCCGTCACGTGGCGGACGAAACTGTTGTGGTCGGCCCAGGTGCTCTCGTCGTCGATCAGGTCGTTGACCGTGCAGCCCTGCCCGACCGTGCGGCTGGGCACCCCGGTGTCCGTGTCGCCGAGCCACACGTTCTGCCGGTCGTCCGGCACCGCGCAGCCCACCGTGACAGTGGTCTGCACCGTCGCCGTCTCCCCGTCGGCGTACGTGACGGTCAGTTTCGCGGTGTAGGTGCCGACCTTGGCGTAGGTGTGCCGGGGGTTCACCTCGGTCGACGTGGTGCCGTCGCCGAACTCCCACCGGTGGCTGACGCCGCCGGAGCGCGCGCCGTCGAAGGCGATGGTCAGGGGCTTGTGCTGCACGGCGACGGCGTTCGCCGCCGGTGCCGGGGTGGGTGCGCCGCCGGTGTAGGTGATCCGGATGAGTTTCTGGTTGGGGTGCAGGCTGAAGAACCCGCCTCCGTAGTCCAGCAGGTAGAGCGCGCCGTCCGGGCCGAACTTGGCGTCCATCCAGCTCTGCAGTCGGGTGTCGCCGTTGCCGCTGGGGATGATGGCGCGCAGCGACTCCGCGTAGACCGGTGGGGCCGCCGTCGGCACCCCGGCCTCATCGACGGTGACCGCGACCCGGTTGGCGGCGTTCGACTGGTCGCCGATGAACCACTTCTCGTCCCAGTACGCCGGCCACGCCACAGTGCTGTTCGGGTCGACCCGGTCGCGGTGGTAGGTCGGGCCGGACATGATGGCCTGCCCGCCGCCGCGCAGGTACGGCTGGGTGTAGGTGGCGTCGGCCGCGACGTAGGTGGGCAGGTCGCTGCCGTCGGTGCGCTTCGGGAAGACCGGGCCGCCGCCGTCCGGCGAATACCAGATCATGTTGTCCCGGGCCGCCGGGATGTCCACGAGTCCGGTGTTACGCGGAGAGGTGTTCTTCAGGTTGTCGCAGTCGTACCAGCCGGTCAGCACGCTCGCGTCGGTGCTGCTGCGGTCCCGGTACGGCTGCCGGTTGCCCATGCAGTACGGCCAGCCCTGGTTGCCGGCCGAGGTGATGATGGTGGCGGTCTCGTACTTGGCCGGGCCGAGCGTGGGGCTGGGCGACGCGGCGTCCGGGCCGACCCAGCCGGCGGTCAGCCACTGGTGCTCCGGGTCGATCTGCAACCGGGCGATGTTGCGCACGCCCATCACGTAGATCTCCGGCCGGGTCTTCTCGGTGCCCGGCGGGAAGAGGTTGCCCTGCGGGATGGTGTACGTCCCGTCGGCCTCCGGGTGAATCCGGATGATCTTGCCGGCGAGGTCGTTGGTGTTACCCGAGGTGCGGCGGGCGTCCTGGAAGGAGATGCCCTGGTATTCCTGGGTCCAGTTGTTGCCCGAGTAGCCCTGCGACCCCTCTGAGGAGTTGTTGTCGCCGGAGCCGACGTAGAGGTTGCCCTTCGCGTCGAACGCCATGCCGCCGCCGGCGTGGCAGCAACTGTGGATCTGCACCGGGAACTTCAGCAGGTCCTTGCGGGTGTCCTGGTCGATGCTCTGCTGCTCGCGGTCGTAGGTGAACCGGGAGACGGTCCGCTGCCCGACCCGCTGCACCCGGTCGATCGACTCGTGCGGCATCCAGTAGACGTAGAGCCAGCCGTTCTGGGCGAACGCGGGGTCGGGCACGATGCCGAGCAGGCCCTCCTCGTTCTTCACCAACTCGGAGCCGCTGCCCCGGTTGCCCATCACCTCCAGGGTGGTGAGCAGTTTGACCTGCTTGGTCCGTGGGTCCCAGGAGTGGATGGTGCCGCAGCCCAGGCCGACCTTCGGGTCGGTCCAGTTCTCGATCGGGCCGCTCGGGCAGGCCGCCTTGCCGACGTAGAAGACGGTGCCGTCCGGCGCGATGGTGAGCCCGTGCGGCTCGCCGATCTGGTCCAACTGCCCGGTCTGGTTGGCCGCGGTGAGACGCTCCACCTTGTAGTTCGCGGCGATCGTGGCCTGGCAGTCGCCGCGTACGCGGCCGGTGGTCCAGTTGAGGGCCCCGGCGAGGTGTGCGCGGAACGCCTCCTCACCGTAGCTGCCCTCGGTGTGGCCCATGCCGGTGTAGAACGACCGGCCACCGTCGTAGTCCCGGCACCAGGACACCGGGTGGAACGGGCCGTTGGCCCCCGGCCCCGGGTCGTAGTGCCGCTCCTCGACCTGGGCGAGCGTGTGCACCGTGCCGATCGGGTTCGGGTCCCAGTTGTCCCAGCGGTCGGACCGGGTGACCGTCAGGGGCAACGACGCGGTGGCCGGGTGCTTGCGGTCCAGGATGTCGACCACCGCCCGGTTCACGGGGGTCGGCGGCGGCGCGGTGGCCGTGCCGGTGAACAGGCGCAGGTCGGCGAGCTGGATCAGCGGCTCACCGCTGTTGGCGGTGATGTTCAGCCGGTAGCGGGTGAACTCCTGCGGCGTGGCGATGTCGAACCGGCGGGTCTGGAACCGCTCCGCGAAGCTCTGGTTGGTGCGCCGGTCCAGATCGGACCAGTTCTGGCCGTCGTTCGAGCCCTGCAGGGTCCAGTCCTTCGGGTCCCGTCCGACGAAGTCGTTGGCCGACGTCAGCGCGTACCCGGTGATCCGCTTGGGTGCGGCCAGCTGGTAGGCCACCCACGCGGTGGGGGTGCGGACCAGCCACTTGGTGTTGGCGTCGCCGTCGGTCAGCTTCTCCTTGCTCTCGGTCGGCGGGTTCTCACCGCTGGCGGTCACCGCGGCCACCGGCTCGGCGACCGGGATGGCACCCGCCGGGCGGGTGCCGATCAGGCCGGTGAACCAGGCCGAGTCGACCTGGGCGCGGGCGGCGTCGGCGATGCCGACGAAGCCGCCGCCGGCCTTCATGTAGCCCTGCAGCGCCGACTCCTGGTCGCGGTTGAGCGCGGCGCCCGTCGCGGAGAGAAACACCACGCTGCGGTACGCGGACAGCCCGGTCGCGGTGAACACGCCGGGGTCCGTGGTGGCCGTGACATCGATGTCATGACCGGCACCAAGTTGTTTGATG
This sequence comes from Micromonospora sp. NPDC049101, assembly GCF_040648675.1. Lineage (NCBI taxonomy): Bacteria > Bacillati > Actinomycetota > Actinomycetes > Micromonosporales > Micromonosporaceae > Micromonospora > Micromonospora sp. NPDC049101. Next base: position 15,141 of record NZ_JBEZED010000004.1, read on the forward strand.
GTGTCCACCGCACGGGACACCGGGTCCTGCTGCTCGGCCACCGGCCCGTGGAACACGAGGACCGCGGCCTTCTGCGGCTGCGCCGCCGGTGCGGCTGCCGGTCGTGGTGCCGCTGCCGATCTCGGCGCGGCTGCCGCCGTCGATGCCGGGATCAGTGCCGCGAAGGCCGCCATCGCGGCAAGGACTCGTCGTGGTTGTCTGGTCATCCCCGTCCCCACTTTCGGTTGGGTCAGCTTCCGTGCGTGTGGGTGTGGCCCTGGAACCGGTGGATCGCGTCCTCGGCGCCCGGCGGCATGCTGCCGTCGGCGTTGCGCACCAGGAAGATCCCGGCCATGCCGCCGTCGGAGTGGTTCTGCACGTGGCAGTGGTACATCCACGCCCCGGGCCCGACGCCCTCGCCGGCCAGCACCTGGAAACCGAACGAGCTGCCCGGGTTGAGGTCCTTGTTGTCGATGACCAGGCTCGGGTCGCTCGGGCCCTCCAGCATTCCGGTGCGGTTGTCGGCCCAGCGGTGGGCGTGCAGGTGGAAGGTGTGGAACAGGTTGCCGTGGCCGATGTTGATCCACTCCACCCGCTGGCCCAGGTTCGCCTCGAACATGGGCGTCTCCGGTGCCATCCGGTTGTTGATCGTCATGTCGTGGAACACCACGGTGAACTGCTTCTCCGGCAGGATGTCGCCCCGGCGCCGGACGATCAGCGCCCCGTAGAGACCCTTGGCGACCCCGGCGGTGCCGTGGTCGGTGCCCATGGCGTGGTCGTGGTAGTGCCAGTAGCCGGCGCTGCCCGGCATGTACCGCCGACCCGCCGCGGCCACCATCTCGTGCGAGCGCCAGACGTACGTCCGCGTCTCACCGGGATTGTTGAACGAGGCGTTGAACGGGCTGCCGTCGGAGTCGGTGCTGTAGTCCACCCCGTGCGGATGGATGGAGAGCCGCTGGCTTGTGGTGTTGACCAGGGTGATCTCCAGGGTGTCGCCCTCGTACATCTCCAGGAGCGGGCCCGGCACGGTGGCCTGGCCGGGTGCCAGGCCGTAGCCGAACAGACCGCCGGGCAACTGCTCGGCGTAGATGGTGACCTTCTTCGTGACGCCGGCGGCGGCCTGTGCGGGGGTACCGCCGAACGCGGTGCCGATCGCGGGGGCGGCCGCGCCCAGCGCACCGGCGGCGAGCGCCCCGGTGGCGATCAGGGATCTGCGGGACAGTTGGCGTGGGGAGCCAACGACGTGCTCGTCCATGGGTCTCCGTTCCCGACCGGGCGAAGACGCGACGAGGGCAGGGTGCAACGACCGCCGAACACGGGGCGGCAGCACGACTGAGGTGAGGCTCGTCGCGGACTTTGCTCGGAAGACTCAGAGCTTTCGGTGGATGTCTGCAACTTATGTAGTCCATCGACGAAAGTCCAGGTCTGGTTGCAAAAAGATTACCTTGACATTACGACGTCCGTCGATTGACATGATCCTGACACGGGCCAGCCCACAGCGCACAGCGCCGGGCTGCCCTCGATGGGGCAGCCCGGCGGGCAGACGTACGGGAGGAGTCGTCAGAGGCGGTGGCGGTCGTCGGCCGGCAGGCTCGGCGCCGCTGGCGGCTCCGGCGACTGGTCGGGCTGACCGAGTGGGGCGACACGGGTCGGGTCGAGGACCCGGGAGAGGAACGCGCGAGTCCGTTCGTGCTGCGGGTTGCCCAGCACCTCCTGCGGCGGCCCCTGCTCGACCACCACTCCCCCGTCCATGAACACCACCCGGTCGGCGACGTCGCGGGCGAACGCCATCTCGTGCGTCACCACCATCATCGTCATGCCGTCCTCGGCCAGCTTGCGCATGACCGTGAGCACGTCACCGACCAACTCCGGGTCGAGCGCGGAGGTCGGCTCGTCGAAGAGCATCAGCTTCGGCTCCATCGACAGGGACCGGGCGATCGCCGCCCGCTGCTGCTGCCCACCGGAGAGTTGCGCCGGGAAGGCGTCGGCCTTGTCAGTCAGCCCGACGCGGTCCAGGTTGGCCCGGGCGACGCGCTCGGCCTCCGCCCGGCCGCGCCGCAGCACCCGGCGCTGGGCGATGGTGAGGTTGTTCAGCACGGTCAGGTGCGGAAACAGGTTGAACGACTGGAAGACCATGCCGATGCCACGGCGGACCGCGTCGAGCTCGACGTCCGGGTCGGTCATCTCGACGCCGTTGACCCAGATCCTGCCGGCCGTCGGCTCCTCCAACAGGTCGACGCAGCGCAGCAGTGTCGACTTGCCGGACCCGGACGGCCCGATCACGCAGACCACCTCGCCCTGGCCGACCTCGAAGTCGATGCCCTTGAGCACCTCGAGTGGCCCGAAGGACTTGTGCAGGTCCCGGATCTCGACGGCCGGGCGGGGTGCAGTGCTCGTCATACGGGTCACCGGGCCTTGGCGTAGCGGAGTTCGAGGCGGCGTACCACCTGGGACAGGGGCAGGGTGATGATCAGGTAGGCGAGACCGGCCACCAGCAACGGGGTGGCGTTCACCCGGTCGTTCAGCATGTCCCGGCCGAACTTGGTGACCTCGATGGTCTGCGCCGTCACACCCAGCACGTACGCCAGCGACGAGTCCTTGGTGAGCAGGATGAGTTCGTTCGTCAACGGCGGGATCACGATCCGGAACGCCTGCGGAATGACGATCGTGCGCATGGCGGTGAAGTGCGACATGCCGAGGGTGCGGGCCGCCTCCATCTGCCCCTTGGGGACGGCCTGGATGCCGGCCCGGATGGTCTCCGCCATGTACGCGGCGGCGGTCAACCCGAGACCGATCGCGATCGAGCCGAACACACCGCCCGGGATCTCCCGCTCCGGGAACGCGATGGGGATGCCGTACCCGACGAGGAAGAGCACCAGCAGCGCGGGCAGACCCCGGAAGAGCTCGATGTACGCCGTCGCCAGCCAGCGGTACGGCGCCACCCGGGACAGCCGCATCAGCGCGAGGATGGTGCCGAACACGAGACCGAAGGCGAACGCGCCAAGCGTGTAGAGGACGGTGTTGCGCAGCGCGACGGTGATGATCGTCGGGAACATCGACTTGATGATGTCGACGCGGAAGAACGCGTCGGCCAGCCGGTCCCAGTCCGCGGCAAAGAGCACCACGGCGATGACGGCGATGAAGACCAGGTACTGGAGCCCGAGGAACAACCGCTCCCGCTGGCGGCGTCGCAGCTTCACGTTCGCTCGTTGCCTTCCCGGAGGTAACCGACACGGAGGGCGCGCGGGACGCGCGCCCTCCGGTACTGCGCTGCGGCTCAGGCGCTCAGGCGCTCGGCCGCCTTGCGGCTCAGGCGCTGGGCCGCCTTGCGGCTCAGGCGCTCGGCCGCTTGCCGATCCACTTTTCGTAGATCTTGTCGTAGGTGCCGTCCTGCTTGGCCTTGGCCAGCGCCTCGTTGATCTTCTTGAGCAGCTCCGGGTTGCCGTCCTTCTTCACCGAGAAGCCGTACTGCTCGCCGGTGTTGAACTCGGCGGCGACCTGGAAACCGCCCGGGTTCTTCTTCAGGTACTCGGACCAGACCGGCAGGTCGTTGATGGCGGCCTCGACCTGGCCGTTGGCGACGGCCTGCTGCTGGGCGGCGAGATCCTCGAACTCGACAAGCTTGAGGCCCTTCTCCGCCTCGAACTTCTTGGCGTAGTCACGGCCGGTGGTGGCCGCCTGGACGCCGAGCTTCTTGCCCCGCAGGTCGTCCAGCGTCTTGTACGACTTGCCGGTCTTCACCAGCATCGCCTGGGTGGCGTCGAAGTACGGGTCGGAGAAGTTCATCACCTTCTGCCGTTCCGCGGTGATCGTCATGCCGGCGGCCGCCGCGTCGCACTTGCCGGTGTTCAGATCCTGACCGGACTTGATCCCCTCGAACGGGGTGTCGATGATCGTCTGCTGGACGCCCAGATCCTTGGCCACCAGGTCCAACATCTCGACGTCGAAGCCGGTCACCGTGCCGCTGGCGTCCTTCGACTGGAACGGCGGGTACGGCAGGTGGGTGCAGACGGTCAGCTTGCCCGCCTCGACCAGCTTGACGCCGCTCGCCTGGACCTCGCTGTCGTCCTTCTTGGCGCATCCCGCGCTCAGCGCGAGGGCGGCGACCGCCACGACGAGGCCGGCCTGACGGGCGGCGCTGTGGAACCTCACGGCTGTGTCCCTCCGGTTCGGCTTCCATTGCATAGAAAGCCAATCTGGTTCATAGACTTTGCGATAAGCGACCGTACCCGATCCCGGCGGGTCGCTCCCAGATCACGCCGCGGCCGTCCCCGCGAGGTGGTCCGCCGGCACCCGTGGGCAAACCCGACACCGGGCAGCAACGAGCCCTCAACCGCCGGTGCCCTCGGCCTCCCCGTCAGGGGTGAAGGCCGATCCTTCGGGATCTGTGGTGAGGAACACGTGTTGGTGGCCGTGGCCGGCGTCGACGCTGACCTGGTCGAGCTGGGTCGCGGCGACCGACCAGCTCGTCACGGCCTCGACCGCCTGCCGCGTGGTGAGGTCCAGCAGGGCCGCGCGTTGTGCCGCCGGCACGCTGGCGGCCAGCGCGTAGGAGTCGACGGCCAGACCGGCCTGCTGGATGGCCCCGCGCAGCCCGCCTCGCGCCACGTTCGTGGCGGTGCTCCCCGACGGCGGGTCGGCGAACGGCTTGGCGGCTTCCCGCATGCTCTCCTGCCACCGCCGGGCCTGCGCCGGATCCGGCGCGCGCCCGGCTGCGGTGTCCGCCTTGAGGGTGGTCAGGATCGGGGCGATCTGGGCACTGACGCGGCGGGCCGTCTCGGTCAGCTCGACGATCTGCTGCGCGTCCCGCTTCGCGTCGGCCTCTTTGATGCTCGCGATGGACGCCTCGGTGGCGTCCGGACGCCCCACCTGGTAGCCGATCAGCCCACCCAGCAGGGCGGTGACAAGTGCGATCGCCCCGGCGACCGCCACGACCCGGGAGGTGCGGCGACGACGCACGTCGGGGTTGTCGGACAGGTAGGAGGGCCGGCCAGTGCGGCGCGCCATCGCATCTCCTCACATCGATGGTCGGTGGGGCCACAGGTTAGCCGCCGCACGGGATGCCCGTCGATAGCGTCGCCGGCTTCGAGGGTGCGACGGCGCTGCCGCGGAGTCGGCCGAGCCCCGGCCGGTCCCTCGCGGGATCGACCGGGGCTCGTCGGTGTCGAGCTGGTCAGGCGATGTCGAACCGGTCCAGCTCCATGACCTTGGTCCAGGCGGTCACGAAGTCGGCCACGAACTTGTCGCGGGCGTCCTGGCTGGCGTAGACCTCCGCGAGCGCGCGCAGCTGCGAGTTGGACCCGAAGATGAGGTCGACCGCGGTGGCGGTCCACTTCACCTCGTCGGTGGCCAGGTCACGGATCTCGTACACGTGCTCATCGGACTTCGACACGCTCCACCGGGTGCCCGGGGAGAGCAGGTTGGCGAAGAAGTCGTTGCTGAGCACGCCCGGCCGGTCGGTGAGGACGCCGTGCTGGCTGCCGCCGGTGTTGGCGCCGAGCGACCGCAGACCGCCGATGAGGACCGTCATCTCCGGCGCGGTGAGGTTGAGCATGTAGGCGCGGTCGACGAGGAGCACCTCCGGCTGGGTCTTCTCGCCCGCCCGCAGGTAGTTGCGGAAGCCGTCGGCCCGGGGCTCGAGGACCCGGAACGAGTCCGTGTCGGTCTGCTCCTGGGTGGCGTCGGTGCGGCCCGGCCGGAACGGCACGGTCACCTCGACGCCGGCGTCCCGCGCCGCCTTCTCGACGGCTGCCGAACCGGCCAGCACGATCAGGTCGGCGAGCGAGATCTTCGCGCCACCGGCGGCGTTGAAGTCCTGCTGGATGCCCTCCAGGGCGGTCAGGACGGTCGCCAGCTGCTCCGGCTGGTTGACCTCCCAGCTGCGCTGCGGCTCCAGACGGATCCGCGCACCGTTGGCGCCACCGCGCTTGTCGGTGTGCCGGAAGCTCGCGGCGGACGCCCAGGCGGTGGAGACCAGCTGGGCGGTGCTCAGACCGGAGTCCAGGACCTTCGCCTTGAGCGCGGCGATGTCGGCGTCACCCACCAGCTCGTGGTCGACGGCCGGCACCGGGTCCTGCCAGAGCTGCGGCTCCGCCACCCACGGCCCGAGGAAACGCTCGATCGGGCCCATGTCGCGGTGCAACAGCTTGTACCACGCCTTGGCGAAGGCCAACGCGAACTGGTCGGGGTTCTCCAGGAAGCGGCGGGAGATCTTCTCGTACGCCGGGTCGACCCGCAGCGACAGGTCGGTCGTGAGCATCGTGGGCCGGTGCTTCTTCGCCGGGTCGAAGGGGTCCGGGATGATCGCCTCGGCGTCCTTGGCGACCCACTGCTTCGCGCCACCGGGGCTGGTGGTCAGCTCCCACTCGTAGCCGAACAGGATCTCGAAGAAGCGGTTGCTCCACTGCGTCGGCACGTCGGTCCACGTCACCTCGAGACCGCTGGTGATCGTGTCGGCGCCCTTGCCGCTGCCGTGGCTGCTCAGCCAACCCAGGCCCTGCGCCTCGATCGGGGCACCCTCGGGCTCCGGGCCCACGTGGTTGTCGGCGACACCGGCACCGTGGGTCTTGCCGAAGGTGTGGCCACCGGCGATGAGGGCGACGGTCTCCTCGTCGTTCATGGCCATCCGGCCGAAGGTCTCGCGGATGAAGTGCGCCGCGGCGGCCGGGTCGGCGTTGCCGCGCGGGCCCTCCGGGTTGACGTAGATGAGGCCCATCTCGGTCGACCCCACGCCGGTCGCCATCTCCTTCTCGGAGGCGTAGCGCTCGTCGCCGAGCCAGGTGTCCTCCGGGCCCCAGAAGATCTCCTCGGGCTCCCAGACGTCCTCGCGACCGAAGCCGAAGCCGAAGGTCTTGAAGCCCATCGACTCCAGGGCGACGTTACCGGCGAGCACGAGCAGGTCGGCCCAGGAGATCTGCTGGCCGTACTTCTGCTTGACCGGCCACAGCAGCCGGCGGGCCTTGTCCAGGTTGGCGTTGTCCGGCCAGCTGTTCAGCGGCGCGAACCGCTGGCCGCCGTCGCCGGCACCGCCCCGGCCGTCCTCGATGCGGTACGTGCCGGCGGCGTGCCAGCTCATCCGGATCATCAGGCCGCCGTAGTGGCCGAAGTCGGCCGGCCACCAGTCCTGCGAGGTGGTGAGAACCTCGGTGATGTCCCGCTTGAGGGCCTCGACGTCGAGCTTGGCGAACTCCTTCGCGTAGCTGAAGTCCGCACCCAACGGGTTGCCCTTGGACGAGTGGGCGTGCAACACCGAGAGGTCGAGCTGGTTGGGCCACCAGTCCCGGTTGGTGCGCGGACGACCGCCGGTCTTCGGGGTCGGCGAGTCGATCGCCGGGTTCTCGCTCTCGCTGCCGTGCGCGGTCACCGAGTCGTGCGCGACCGGGCAGCCGGCGGCTGCCTTCTGATCCACGCCCTGCGCACTGGTGGGGCCGTTGTCCTGGGTGTCGCTCATGAACTTCCTTCCGAGCTTGCGGATCTCTGGGGCGTGCGTTCGGTCGCGCAGTCGGGACAGATGCCCCAGTAGACGACCTCCGCCTCGTCGATCACGAAACCGTGGTCGACCGAGGCGGTGAGACAGGGGGCGTGACCGACGGCGCACTCGACGTCGGCGATCGCGCCGCAGGAGCGGCACACGACATGGTGATGGTTGTCCGCGACCCGGGACTCGTAGCGGGCGGTCGCTCCGGCCGGCTGGATACGCCGCACCAGGCCAGCGTCGGTGAGTACACGCAGCACGTCGTACACCGCTTGATGGGAGACCGTGGGATGATCCGCCCGAACCAGCGCGATCACCGCGTCGGTGCCGACGTGCGGGTGGTCGCGCAACGCCGCGAGCACCGCCAGTCGGGGCCGGGTGACGCGCAGCGAGGCGGCCCGCAGTTGCGCCTCGAAGTCGGACATCACCTGGCGAACACTAGCTCACTATTCTGGAACGGATCAAGTTTTACGCCCTTCCGCGTGCCGGCGTGGCGGACCATTCACCCCCGGTTCACCCGGCGGCGGAAAAAGTCCGGGCAACCATGTCGAGACCCGGTGGGCGGCTCCGTCCCCGAGGTGAGCGCGACCACACCTGACCGGTCGCACCGGCACCGAGGAGAACACGATGGCGAAGTACCTGCTGCTCAAGCACTACCGCGGCGGCCCGGCCGGGGTCAACGACGTACCCATGGACCAGTGGACGCCGGAGGAGATCTCGGCGCACGTGACGTACATGCGGGACTTCGCGGCACGGCTCGAGCAGACCGGCGAGTTCGTCGACGGCCAGGCCCTCGCCCCCGAGGGCGCCTGGGTCCGCTACGACGGTGAGGGTCGCCCGCCGGTCACCGACGGGCCGTTCGCCGAGACCAAGGACCTCATCGCCGGCTGGATGACCATCGACGTCGACAGCTACGAGCGCGCCGTCGAGCTGGCCGGGGAGCTGTCCGCCGCCCCGGGCAAGGACGGCAGGCCGATCCACGAGTGGCTCGAGCTGCGCCCGTTCCTCACCGAGCCGCCCACCATCACGGAGTGACAGTCTGATGGACGAGGCCCTGATCCGGAGCCTCACGCCGAGCGTGCTCACCGTCCTCGTCCGCCGCGGAGCTGACTTCGCGGCGGCCGAGGACGCCGTGCAGGACGCGCTGCTCGAGGCGGTCCGCACCTGGCCGGCCGACCCGCCGCGGGACCCGAAGGGCTGGCTGATCACCGTGGCCTGGCGCCGGTTCCTCGACGCGACACGCGCCGACGCGGCCCGCCGCCGTCGGGAAGACGTCGTCGAGGAGGAGCCGATGCCCGGCCCCGCGCCCGCGGTGGACGACACCCTCCAGCTCTACTTCCTGTGCGCCCACCCGTCGCTGACCCCCGCGTCGGCGGTCGCGCTCACGCTGCGCGCCGTCGGTGGGCTGACCACCCGCCAGATCGCCCAGGCCTACCTGGTGCCCGAGACGACGATGGCGCAGCGCATCAGCCGGGCCAAACGCACAGTCTCCGGGGTGCGCTTCGACCAGCCCGGCGACGTCGCCACCGTGCTACGCGTCCTCTACCTGGTCTTCAACGAGGGCTACTCCGGCGACGTCGACCTCGCCGCCGAGGCCATCCGGCTCACCCGGCAGCTCGCGGCCTCGATCGGCCATCCCGAGGTGGCCGGGCTGCTCGCCCTCATGCTGCTGCACCACGCCCGACGCGCCGCCCGGACCGCGCCCGACGGCAGCCTGGTGCCGCTGGCCGAGCAGGACCGCCGCCGGTGGGACACCACTTTGATCGCCGAGGGAGTCCGGATCCTGCAGGCGGCCCTGGCCCGCGACCGGCTGGGCGAGTTCCAGGCCCAGGCCGCCGTCGCGGCACTGCACGCCGACGCGCCCACCGCCGAGGAGACCGACTGGGTGCAGATCGTCGAGTGGTACGACGAGTTGGTGCGCCTGACCGACAACCCGGTGGTCCGCCTCAACCGCGCGGTGGCAGTCGGCGAGGCGGACGGCCCCCGCGCCGGCCTGGCCGCGCTCACCGCCCTGGACGACTCGCTGCCCCGCCACACGGCGGTGGCGGCGTACCTGCACGAGCGCGACGGCAACGTGGCGACGGCCGCACGGCTGTACGCCGAGGCGGCCCGGAAGGCCCCCAACCTCGCCGAGCGCGACCACCTGACCCGCCAGGCCGCCCGACTCAATACGCTTCGGTGTGGCTGACCGGTCAGGTCGCGGTGACACCCGACCCCTGCCGCCGCAGCGCACAGCCGGCCGGCGAGGTCCGGAAAGTCTCCGGAAATTTCGGCGACCGTCACTCGGGCCTCGATCTGTCCCGAGCACTCCGCGGATGACCACCCTGGACTCTGATCGACTACTGACCTGGATGGATCCCCCTCGGCGAGGAGGGCACTGTTGCCACCAGGTTTCCGGGAATTGTTGACAAGTTGACGACTGGGTCAATACGGTCGCCATCGACGGCATTCAATCGCCGTCAGCACCAACCACCACTATCCACTCCTGCGGTCGTCGTGCAGGACGACCGGCCCACCACCGAGCGGTACAACGCCGTGGCCGTTACCTGACCACCGGCAGCCTGCCGAGGCGTACCGCGCTGCTGGCCCCCGCCAGCCGTCACGAGGAGGCACCAGTTACATGACCGACACCAGCCACACCACACCAAGAAGGCGCGGCCGCATGCGGCTGCTCCTCGGTGCCGCATGCGCCGTCGTCCTGGCCGTCACCGGCACGATGACGGCCACCAACGCGTACGCCGAGGCCGACCGGACGCTCACCTCGAGCCTCACCGGCACGCACAACGGCTACTACTTCTCCTTCTGGAAAGACGGCGGCAACGCCAGCATGACGCTGCGCGCCGACGGCCGTTACTCCAGCAGTTGGGACCGGAGCACCAACAACTGGGTCGGCGGCAAGGGCTGGGCCACCGGCAGCCGGCGGACCGTCAGCTACTCGGCCACCTACAACCCGGGCAACAACAACACCTACCTCGCCCTGTACGGATGGACGCGCAACCCGCTCATCGAGTACTACGTGGTGGAGAACTTCGGCAGCTACAACCCGAGCAACGGCGCCACCCGGCTGGGCACGGTCACCACCGACGGCGGCACCTACGACATCCTGCGCAGCCTGCGGACCAACGCCCCCTCGATCGACGGCAACCAGACGTTCTACCAGTACTGGAGCGTCCGCCAGCAGAAGCGCTCCAGCGGCACCATCACCACCGCCAACCACTTCGACGCCTGGGCCCGCGCCGGCCTGAACCTCGGCACCAACCACGCCTACCAGATCATGGCCACCGAGGGCTACCAGAGCAGCGGCAGCTCCGACGTCACCGTCCGCGAGGGCGGTGGCAGCAACCCCACCTCCGGGCCGACCACCGGCAACCCGGGGGGCGGCAACTGCACCGCGACGCTCTCCGCCGGCCAGCAGTGGGGTGACCGGTTCAACCTCAACGTCGCGGTCAGCGGCACCAACAACTGGGTCGTCAGCCTCGGTCTGGGCGGCGGCCAGAGCATCCAGAACAGCTGGAACGCCTCGGTCAGCGGCAGCAGCGGCACCGTCACCGCGACACCGAACGGCAACGGCAACAACTTCGGGATAACGGTCATGGCCAACGGCAACTGGAACTGGCCGACAGTCACCTGCCGTACCAGTTGAACCTGATCGACGTCTGACACCGCGGCACTGGCGTGGCGGCTCCGGCCGCCACGCCAGTCTGCGTCCGCGTGCCACTCCCCCTGGGCGCGGCGGTGGCGTGTTCGTGGCCTCCGCCGTCGTCCTTCAGCCTCGTGGCGCGGCGGTCCCCTCGGTCGTCCCCGCCGTCGGTTCCCCGCTCGATTCCTCCGCCGGCCCTCCGGACGGGTCCGCCGCCGGCTCCGTCGACTCCTCCGTCGGCGCCGCGGTCGGTGCGCCCGTCGGATCTGCCGTCGGGTCCTCGTCGGCGCTCTCGGAGGTGGCGGGGGCCGGGGTGTCGCCACCGCTGTCGTCGGACGGCGCGGACTGGTCGGGCCCCGCAGCGGGACCAGAGGCCGTCGGAGTCGGGGATCCGGATGCCCGGACCGGCAGGCCCCCGGGGCCGGTGGTGGCCGGTTGGCCACCACCAACACCCGGACCGGCGTCGATGCCGGTGTCAGTGCCGGTATCGGTGTCGGTTGCGGTGTCGGTTGCGGTGTCGATGCCGCCATCGACCGGCGCCGAGGGCGACACCGCGGGCGGCGTCGAGGGTCGCCCGGTCGGGCCGGGCAGCATCCCGGTGGGGTCGCCGAACACCAGGACGGCAGCCGCGGCGGCCACCGTCCCGAGCAGCACCGCGAGGGCCCGAGCCCCGGAACTCCCCGACCGACCCGGCGCACCGCCGTGGCCCGGCCGGAGGGCGGCCGTCCGCTCGTCTCGTGCCCCGATCGAGGTCGCCCCGGCGGCGGTCCGGACCAGGTGGTCGGACGGGTCCGCGAGGGCCTGCGCCGCGGTGGCCATGGCCGCCGCCGTCGGGAATCGTTGGGCGGGCTCCTTGGCCATCGCGGTGGCGACCAACCCCCGCACCGCCGCCGGGGTGCCGTCGGGCAGCGGCGCCGGATCCTCCTCAAGGTGCCGCAGCGCCACCGCGACCGCGTTCTCGCCCTGGTGCGGGGGCCTCCCGGAGAGGCAGTGGTAGACGACGGCGCCCAGCGCGTAGATGTCGATCGGCGGGCCGATCTCGTTCTTCGAGATCTGCTCCGGCGCCATGTACAGGGCGGTGCCGACGACCTGGTTCGTGCCGGTCAGGCTCGCCGCCTCCTGGGTCACGGCAACCCCGAAATCGACGAGTACGACGTGCCCGTCCGGCTCGATGATCAGATTGTTGGGTTTGACGTCGCGGTGGACCACGCCGGCGTCATGGGCGGCCTGGAGGGCGCGGGCGGTCTGCGCGGCGATCGACATCGTCTCGGCCACGCTCAGTCGGCCGGCCTCGGCGATCCGCTCCGACAGGGGCTGGCCCTGCACGCACTCCATCACGATGTAGGCGAGGACCGGCCCTCCGGGGCGGGACACCTCGCCGTAGTCGTAGACCTGGGCGACGCCCGGGTGACGCAGGGCCGCCATCGCGCGCGCCTCGCGGCGGAACCGCTCGCCGAAGCCGGCGTCGTTGACCAGCCGAGCCTGCAGCGTCTTGACCGCCACGCAGCGGTCCAGGGTCTCGTCGACCGCCCGCCACACGTCGCCCATGCCGCCGCTGGCGATGCTTTCGACCAGGCGGTAACGGTCTCCGACGAGTTGCCCCATACTCGGCATAAAGCCTCCCGTACCCCGGATCCGCAGATCCCAAGCGCCTTCTCGCCGTACCCGGCCCCGCGCGGCGCGACGGGGCCGGGTCGAGCACTTTCCGGCCGGTCAGCTGGCCAAGGTGCTGAGCAGGGCGTTTGCCATGCCCTGCTCACCCCGGGCGTTCGGGTGGAAGGGGGCGGCCGAATTCTGTGGCACCAGCCCCTCGATCCACCGGGTGCCGCTGCCCTTGCACGCGTCGCGCCCGATCGACGGGGCGTAGACGTCGGCGTAGGTGGCGCCGTTGGCGGTCGCGGCGCTGGCCAGCATCGCGTTGAGGGACTTCTCGACGCCGCGCAGGTACGGCACGTCCTGGTAGGCGATCGGGACGACGGGCCAGCAGCCGTAACCGGTGTCCGGCAGGATCGCCGGGTAGCCGAGGACCACGACCCGCGCGCCCGGCGCGGCCCGACGGACCCCCTGCAGCACGGCTGTCACCTTCGGTGTGGCGGCGACGATCCGCGCCTGCAACTGGTCGACACCCCCGGCGGTGTACCGGTTCTTGCACGGTGACCCGAGCGGACTGCTGAGGCTCGCCTGCGCACAGTCGCCGATGATGTCGGCGAAGCCGATGTCGTTGCCGCCGATCTGCACCGTCACCAGGGCCGTGGCCGACGTGACCGCGTTGAGCTGCGGTGGCAGCGTGCTGCCCAACTGGCCGCTGCCACCGTAGAGGATGTCGTCGGTGGTGGCACCGGAGCAGCTCACGTCGGCGAACGACGACGAGCCGGCGGAGGCGGCCACCAGCGACGGGTAGTTGCGGTTGGAGCGTAGGCAGTTCAGGTCGACCTGGGTGGGGATCAGCGGGCCGGCCGTGTACGAGTCGCCCAGCGCGACGTATCGGCCGGTGGGCACGGCGGCGCTGGCGGGTGTGGCGACGGTGAGCAGCACGCCGACCGTGGCCACGGCGAGTGCGGCCAGCCGGGTGGTTGCCCGTAGGCGGGGCAGGCGGGGACGGGTCATGACGCCTCCCAGAGGGGATCACGGTGGTGGTGCCGAGATCCTGTCGCCGCCGACGCCGCACGTCAATATCGATGAGCCTCACTAAATGCTGGTCCGAGGTGTGGGATGACGCGGTGGTGCTCAGCCCACCGGCGCATACCACTGCGCGCCGGTGACCCGGACCCGCCTGGACTGCTTGCGGTCCCACTCGACCCGCATGCCGTGCTCGCGCAGCACCGGGAACACGACGTCGTCCAGCAGCCGCTCCAGGTCGACCTGGTAGCGGGCCTGCTGCTCGGCCTCCGACAGCTCTTCGTAGGCGGCCTCGTCGAAGTCGGCCGGAGGATAGGCGCCGTAGCCGAGGTAGACCTCCCCGTCCTCGCTGGCGAGCAACGACTCGGTGTCCTGCTGGTGATACCACACGTAGCCGTGCCAGTGCCGGGAGTCGTCGCGCTCGTCGTGGATCTCGGCGCTCGCGCAGGTGCCGCAGCAGCTGAAATTCTCCCGGGCCACCACACCCCGCTCGTTGAGCTCGGCGAAGGCGCGGGTGAGGTTCCCCCGCACCTCGCCCCACTCCCGTTGCTGCGCCCGCCGAACGGCCAGCGCCCTCTCGTACGCCGCGGTGAGCTCCTCGTCCGTGCTGCCGCGGCGCTCCTCCTCATCGTCGAAGACGTCGACGAACTCGGCGGCGTCACCCTCACCACGAACGATCCAGGCCCAGAGCTCGGCCTCGATCGCGGCGCGGCCCGGCTCGGGGATCCGGTCGGTCAGGAATTTGGCGCCCTCGGGGCGATCGTTGTACGTCCATCCAGTCACGACGCCGATCGTCACACGGGCCTACGACGCTCTTCGCGAAGGGCGGCTACTGTCCGGCCGGCACCTGGTCCTTGACGTCGTCGTAGCCGACCGCACCCGGCGCCGCGCCCGGGGCGTAGATCACCCGGAGCACACCCGTCGGGAACACCTCGGTCGCCACCACCCGCAGGTGGTACGCCGTGTCACCCTCGTCGAACAGCCTGCGGCCCTTGCGCGCCGCCACCGGGTGCACCAGCAGCCGCAGCTCGTCGACCAGCCCGGCGGCGAGCAACTGCTGCACGACGGAGATCGACCCGGGGATGAGGATGCCGCGCACCCCGTCGTCGGCCTTGAGCGACCGGACGGCGTCGAGGAGGTCACCGGCGATCAGCTCCGAGTTGCGCCAGGAGAACTCCAGTGGTTGGCGGGAGACGACGACCTTGCGCATGTCGCCGAGTTGCTTGGCGAACGGCGCGTCCTCCCCGCCCGCGGCCTCCCGGCCGGGCCAGGCGCCGGCGAAGCTGTCGTAGGTTTCCCGGCCGATCAGCAGCACGTCGGCGGTGTCGTAGTCCTCGGTGACGGCGCGGCCCATGTTGTCGTCGAAGTAGGGGAAGTGCCAGTCGGGGTCGATCTCGGCCACACCGTCGGCCGAGATGAACAGCGTGGAGATGACAGGTGCCATCGGGGGAATCCCTTCAGTTCAGGTGATGTCGCAGTTAGACCGGCGCATCATCCCAAACTCTGCCGTCAGCGTCCGTCCCTCGGGACGACTTCGGCGTTTCGCACCCCGAGGGTGGGAAGCGCGGTGCGCGACGATCGGGTCCCGGACTCCGGGCGTGTCTCGCAAGTGCGGGCCGGCCCCGCCAGAAGTGGGCCGAAACCTCCGAGTGGTGCCAGGCCGACGCACGATCGGGCGGGCTCGGCGTAACGCCGAGCCCGCCCGTTTCGCGGTCAGGCAGGGTCAGCGCTGCAGGGTCAACAGACCCGGCCGGTACGGCAGGAGGCCGTAGGGGGTGCCGTCGGAGCTGGGCGAACGACCCTGGTAGAGCAACTGCAGGTTGCAGGCGTCGACAGTCATGGTCTGGTCGGCGCTGGTGCGCAGCAGCTCACCGTGGCTGATGTCGTTGGTCCAGGTGGCACCACTGTTGACCTTGGCGGCGAACGGGTTGCTCTGGCTCGCGGCCTGCGGCGTCCACGTACCGTTCAGGCTGGTGGCCGTGAACGAGCGGAAGTAGCGGCCGGTCGAACCGATCGCCTCGACGATCATGAGGTACTTGTTCAGACCCTGCAGCTTGTAGACCTGCGGAGCCTCGAACAGGTTGTTCTGCGTGTCACTCATGATGGTCGTGTAGCTGCTGCCGAAGTTACCGGGGAAGTTCCCGATCGGCATGCTGGTCCGGTAGATCTTGCCGTTGTCGCCGGCGAAGAACAGGTACATGGTCGTGTCGTCGGCGATGACCGTCTGGTCGATCGGCCCCGTACCCGAACCGGTGATGCTCCCGGTGAACATCGGCTGCGGCGCCGACCAGCCGTTCGGGTTGGTCGGGTTGGTCGAGGTGCGGTAGTGGAACGCCGCCCCGGCCCCCCACTGGTAGGTCAGCACCCAGATGTTCTTCGGCGCGAAGTAGAACAACGACGGCGCGACGGTCCCCGAGTTCATCCCGGTCTGGGTGGCCGAGGCCATCTGCGACCAGTTCGAGAAGAGGCTGAAGTTCATCGAACCCCAGCTGTCGCCGAAGTCGTGCGTGGTGGCGTAGACCAGCTGCTGGCCGTTGAACGGGGCCACGGTGAAGTCCTTGAGCGACACCCAACCCGACTTCGGAGTCGCCAACACGCCACTCGACGACCAGCGGTACGTCGAGGGAAGGTCGCACACGCCACCCGGCGGGGGCGACGTCGGCGGCGGCGTGGTGGGGTTGCTCCCACCGTCGACGCGGACGAGCTGCCACTGCTGGTTGGTGCCGTTCCAGTCGGCGTACTGCACGATGTTGCCGCCGTCGGCGGTCGAGGCGCCCTGCACCTCCATCACCTTGTTGCTGTTGCGGTTGATCAGCCGGACGTAGCCGCTGTCCGAGTCGGCCAACCGGAACTGCTGGTTGGTGCCGTTGTTGTCGCTCCACTGCACGATCGGCCCGCCGTCGGCGGTCGAGCGGCCGGAGACGTCCAGCACCTTGCCGGACAGCCGCGACTTCACCCGGTAGTAGCCACCGCCGGAGTCGACGAACTGCCACTGCTGCTGGTTGCCGTTGTTGCGGGTCCACTGGGTGATCCGGGCACCGTCGTTCGTGGCCAGGTTGTACACGTCCAGGGCCTTGTTGCTGTTGCGGTTGATCAGCACGTACCACGCGCTCGTGTCGACCGTCGCTGCGGCAGCGGGCGACGACACCACCGCTACTGCGGCAGCGCCGACCAGCATCGCCGCCGCGCCAGCGGCGATAATGCGGGGCAACCACCAACGCCGCCGCGTCGGCGGCGCGATCGATGGAGACCTATCGAGGGCAGACATGATCCTCCTTCAGTGACCAAAGCCAAACGGCCTGCCCGAGATGGGCGCACCGCGACACGTGCCCGGGTGCATGCGTCGAGGAAGTTAGCGCTAACAAGACACCTGCACACCCTGACGCACGCCTGGTTCGAGGTCGACGAAGCAGGCTTGCCCGGCAAGCCGAAGGTGTCGTCGTCCTTAGCCATCGACTGTGAGCGATAACATGTCGTTCGTCAAGACGTAACGTGCTGGGAACATCAGGCGGTGGCGCGCCGCGACCCAGGGCGCGATGACTTCGCACTGATCAACCACAGACCGCCACCCAACCCGTCGGAGCAGGACTGCGGCCGGCCCGTTGAAGACCACCGATCGTTTACGTTAACATCGATGGCCACCCATGAGGCACGATCCCTGGCTCACCACGTTCGGCGGCATCGGGACGCGGCCGTCAGCGCTTCGCTGCCCAGAAGACGTAGACCGCCCCGTACGGCACGGCCGCCGTCGCGCCGTCGACACAGGCGCCGGCCGGGGCGACGCCACCCGAGGTCAACAGACGGCTGATGTACGCGACGTTGCCGAGAATGCCGGTGCCGCTGTGGGTGTCCACGGTCAACAGCAGCTCGGGGATCGTCCCCGGCCGCGGGCTCTCCGCGGTCTTCTTCGCCGTGATCAGTGAGCCGTCCCGCTCGGACTGCCAACTCGGGCCCCCGAAGTGGTGGACCCGGCCGCCCGTGCCGAGGAGCTGAGCCTCCGGCACGGACGCGCCGGTGAACACACCGCCGGCACACGTGTAGGTCTGCGTTCCGCGCGTGACGACGTACGCGCCGACGGGGCGCGCCCCCGCCGGCGGCTTGATCGCCGAGGCGATGCGCGGGATGTCGACCCGGCGTGCGTCGGCGCCCACGGCTGCCGGCGCGGCCACGGCTGCCGGCGCGGCCACCTCGGTGGCGGACGCTTGGTGGGTCACCGCGCCGATCGCCGCCACGACACCGGCCATGCCGATGACCGCGAGGGCCCGGACCCGAGAGTGAGACGTGCTGAGCATGCGATTCCTCCGCTCCAAGGGGCGCATCCGCACCCACTTTCCTTATGCACGGACAGAATGCGCAGACCGATCAATGTTTCGCCGAATTTTGCACGGACGGGTGGGCGCCGGCCCCGACCGTCCTCGCCGGACCCGACGTCGTTCGTTTCCGTCTCGCAGCGCGCCGACCACGATTACCGTCGCTTCGACCTGGGCAGGGTCCGGTGTGCGCCGCATTGGTGAATCGGAGTTCCGGGTCGGCTCTGTCCACGACCCGATCGCCCGGCTGGAACGATGCGGCGTCTACGCTGGGGCCTGCGGGAGTTTCCCCAGCCGAGCGCCATCGTGGCCTGCTCGGTCACTGGGCCGCACTGTGCGCGGAATTCGCCAACGAGCTGGCACTGATCCAGCAATGCTGTGCCCACCGCGACCGCATCAAGTCAATGGTCGACCACATGGGCGAGAGGTGAGAATGCAGGTCATCGACAAACTCGCGTGGGTGCACGTGATAGAGGGCAAGATCCTGAGCACCAGGTCGTACGGCAAAGATGCCTGGTACATTCCGGGCGGCAAGCGGGAAGCGGGCGAGACGGACCACGAGGCCCTCAAGCGCGAAATCCGAGAAGAGCTCTGCGTCGAGCTGATCAGCGAATCCATCGAGCCGATGAAGGTCTTCGAGGCCCAGGCGCACGGAAAGTCCGAGGGCGTCATCGTCCGGATGACCTGCTATCGCGCCGATTACCAGGGTGACCTCACGCCGGGTTGGGAGATCGAGGAGATGTCCTGGCTCGACTACTCCGACAGGGAGAAGTCATCCCCAGTGGACGGGCTGATCTTCGACTGGCTGCGTGACCGCGGCGAACTATAGATCACTGCGGCCGGGCCGCACCGGCCGACGGCCCATTCGGTGCCGGATTTCCACGGCCGGCAATGGCGGAATGCGACGCCGACTCTCGGCGACGGTCGGGTCTTCCCAGTCGTCAGACCGCGCCCCGGTCGACCATGCTGAAGGTGGTGTCGAGCGGGGCGTCACCGAGAAACTCGACGTAGATCACCTTTCTCGTCGGGCTCCACTGCACCGGGCCGTACTCCTCGTTGACGATGGCGTAGGAGGTGCGCCCCTTGTCGTCCCTGCCCTCGCGGGTTATCGAGAACAGGGTGGCCTTGGTCGGCCGGCAGTCGGCTCCCACGAGCGACTTCTCCCCCTCGCCGTCTCTCTTGACGCCGAGGCACGGTCGGTGGGCGATCTCCGGGTTCACCGACTTGATCATGAAGTCGACACCGACCGGTTCGAGCACGAAGAGCGCCTCCTTGCCGGTCCCGTCGCCGACCTCAAGCTCGCCGTGCGACGGCAGCGACAGGTCGCGGTCGATCTCCACCACGTGCAGCAGGATTCGCCGCTGCCCGGCAAGGATGGCCTGGGTGGGGTCGGCGGCGGCCGACGGTGACCCGGTCGACGGGGCCGCTGCCGGCGTGGACGCGGCGGCCGACGCACCGCCGGCTGCCGGGCTCCCCGCCGCCGTCGAACCGGTCGGGCCTGGTTTGGCCTGGTCGTCCAGCAGTTTCGGGCCGAACACGAAGGCCGGCACCAGCACCGCGACCACCGCGGCGACCGACCCCAGAGCGATGAGCCAGCCACGCCGTCCCGAGCCCGCGCCTCCGGCCGACGGCGTCGACCGCTGCCCCTGGTCAGCACCACCGCCAGCGCTCGCCGCGCGCACCGTCGACATCTCCGCCAGACGTTGGGCCGCCCCGGCGGCACCCCCCTGATTCGCCACGGTCAACAGTCCGTCGAGCAGTTCCCGGGCGGTGGGCCGGGCAGCGGGGTCCTTCTCCAGGGCCCGGGAGACCAACTCCCGCAACGCACCGCCGAGGCCGGCCAGGTCCGGCGGTTGCGTGAGGATCCGCATCGCGGTGGCGGTAGGGGAATCGCCCCCGAACGGGTTGCGGCCGGTCGCGGCGTGAGCGACAAGGGCACCCCAGGCGAAGATGTCCGCCGGCGGGCCCACCGGGTGGCCGGACGTCGCGTCGAACCGCTCCGGGGCCATGTACGAGACGGTCCCGACCACCTGGTTGGTCCGGGTGTGCTGGCTCGTGGCCTCGAACGCTCGGGCGATGCCGAAGTCGATGACCTTGATCCCGCCCGGTGCGACCAGGACGTTTGCCGGCTTCAAATCCCGGTGGATCACCCCGGCGCCATGGATGGCGGTGAGCGCGGTAGCCACCCCGACCGCGATGCTGTGCACCTGCGCGGCCCCCAGCGGCCCCTGCTCCCGGATCACCTGGGCCAGGCTGGGGCCCTCGACGTACTCCACCACCAGGTGCGGCGGGTTGTGGTCCGGGTCGGCGTCCAGGACCTCGGCAGTGCAGAACGGTGGCACCTGGCGGGCGCGGTTCACCTCGCTGCGAAACCGACCACGGAACTCCTCGTCATGCGAGAACTCCGGACGGACGACCTTGACCGCCACCCGCCGTCCCTGCGGCGACCGGGCCAGGAAGACGGTGCCCATGCCCCCGTCGCCGAGCCGGTCAAGCACGTCGTACCCACCGAGGCGGGTCGGGTCCCCGCGACGCAAGCCGTCGCTCACGTCGATTGCCCGCAGACCGTGACCGCCGCGCGAGCTGTTCCGCCTATCACCCGTACCCCTTAGGTCACTCGGACGCCGCCCGCAGCCTATCGCCCACCCACCAAACCCCGTCGATGCCGTCCACCCACGCCAGGTGCGGCGAAACTATCCTCGGGCCGTGGTTCCGCGCCGCGGAGGACGCCGGACCGAGCCACCCGGCATCGATGCGGCGTACCTCGATGCCGCAGCTCAAGAGAAGGAGAACCCCATGGCGACGTTCGTCCTCGTGCCCGGCGGGTGGAAGGGCTCCTGGGCGTTCGAGGCGGTGGTTCCGCTGCTGGAGCGGGCTGGTCACACCGTGCACGCCCTGACCCTGACCGGTCTGCGGCCCGACGACGACAACGCGACGGTCGCGACCGCCAACCTCGACACGCACGCCGACGACGTGTTGCGACACCTCGATCGCGCCCACATCACCAGCGCGACGCTCGTCGGCCACAGCTACGCCGGGATGGTGATCGCCGCCGCGGCGGACCGCGCTGACGGCCGGGTCTCACGACTGGTGCATCTCGACGCCTACGTACCGCTCGACGGCGAGTCGTGCTGGTCGGCGACGAGCGAGCACTTCCGGGAAGTCTTCGCGGCCGGCGCCGCGGCCACCGGCTACGCGGTCCGCCCACCCGAGGGCGGTGATCCCCGGCGCCGCCCCCACCCTCTCGCCTCGTTCCTGCAAACGATCCGGCTCACCGGCGCTGTCGCCGAGGTCCCGAGACGCGAGTTCGTCTACTGCTCCGGCTGGGACCGGACGCCCTTCGCTGACCTCCGTGCTCGACTCAGCACTGATCCCGGTTGGCAGGTCCACGACCTGCCGACCGGCCACGACGCGATGCGCGAGGCCCCGGAGGCGGTCGCCGCGCTGCTGGTCGGCGCATGAACCACACCAGTCGTCCCGCTGCCCGTGGCCACCCACCGTGGTCCCCGGTCCCGAGGTTGACCACGGGTTTCCGGGCCTCACAGCTTTCTGACAACTCTTCGTGATCCTTGCTGCACGTTCACGCTCAGCAAGGGAGAAACAGTGACGGTGAGATCTGCGGGCCTCGGTCTGCTGACGTTTGTCGCAGTCCTCGGTCTCGGTGGCTGCTCCGGCGGGGAGCCTGAGGCGCGACCGCCTCAGGTGGCCACCGGCGCCAAGCCCTCGACCTCCGCCGCCGGGTCCGCATCCGCGTCGGCACCTGCCAAGGAACGCCCCCGGCAGCGCCTCGACGACACCGAAGCGGACTATCAGGCGCTCCTACAGCCGTACAAGAAGTGCATGAAGGCTCAGGGCATCACCGACGAGAAGGGGACGTCGGGATGGGCCAGCGGTGACGGCGCTCCGAAGGAGCAGCTCAGGGCGCAGAAAGCCTGCGAGACCTACTGGCCGTTGCCGCCCTGGGAGCTGGACTCGGCAAACCCGCAGGCCAAGGACTTCACGCGTGATGTGGTGAAGTGCCTGAAGGGCAAGGGGGTCAAGGAGGTCGAGGCCGCACCGGGCGGTGTCGGTGTCGCCGCTGGCGGCGCGGGCAACGACGCGGGCTCCATCTCGATGACCGGCGATCTGCTGGACGACTGCGAGCGCGAGGTCGCCGCGCAGAGTTAGGGCCTGTGCCGCCGGAGCGCTGGTCACGTGGTGGCCAGCGCTTCGGTCGGCGTCAGTCGGGCGGCACGCATCGACGGGTACACACCGGCGAGGACGCCGACCAGGACCGCGCCGGCCAGGCCGGCCACCGTCGAGGACAGCGGGACGACCACCGGCCACCCGTGGTAGGCGGCGTAGCCGGCCGCGGCGAGCACGCCCAGGGCGGTGCCCGCGATGCCGCCGAGGGTGGCCAGTGCCACCGATTCGGTGAGGAACTGGCCGCGGATCTGACCACGGGTGGCGCCCAGCGCCCGGCGTAGGCCGATCTCCGAGCGACGTTCCAGCACCGAGATGACCATGGTGTTGGCCACGCCGATCCCGCCGACCAGCAGCGCCACCGCGGCCAGGCCCAGAAAGAGCGCCGAGAACGCGTTCTCGGTGGCGCGTTTCGCGGCGAGTGCGTCCGACGGGCGACTGACCTGCACCTGCCCGGGTTGCTCGGGATGGATCGTCTCCGGCAGGACGGCACGTACCGCTTCCAGCGACGCCTCCCACGACTGGATGTAGAGGACCGTGGGGTGGCCGTCGAAGCTGAGAAATTCACCGGCGGCCGGCCAGCCGACAAGCACGGACCTGTCGATGTCCGGCAGCAGCGGGGTGGCGGCCAGGATGCCGACCACGGTGAACCAGGTACGGCCGATCATCACCTGCGGACCCGGTCCACCCCGGGGCACGTCGGGAATTCCGAGGCGGGCCGCAGCCACCGAGCCGAGCACCACGGTCGGGAACTTCTCGGTGACCGTGGTCAGCCACTGCCCGATCTGGACCCGGGCGTTGATGGCGGGCAGCAGATCGAGGCGGGCGGCGAGGACGGTCAGCCCGGAGCCGTCCCGCGGATCGGTGCGATCGGAGCGACGTACCAGCGTGTGGGTGTTGGCGACCGCACTGACCCGGGTGACCGGGCCGATCCGGGCGACCATGCCCACCGACTCCTTCGGCAGCAACACCGGCGGGTCCTGGTTGGGGGTGCCCACGGCCTGCAGCGTGTTCGTGCCCAGGGCGGAGAGTTCCCGCATCAGGGCCGCCTGGCTGGAGGCCGGAATGGCGGTGACGATGATCATCGTGGCGATGCCGATGGAGATGCCCAGCGCCGACAACGCCGCCCGCGTCTTGCGGGTACGCAGCCCGAGCAGGCCCAGGCCGAGCAGGTCCAGGGGTGTCAGACGTACGGCGTCTCCGCGCATCCCGGCCGTTCTCATGAGGTGGTCACCACGTTCGTCCCCTCGGTGAGGCCCTCGCCGGTGATCTCGACGAGCCCCTTCGCGAACATGCCCGTCTCGACCGCGACCAGGGTGCCGCCGGCGACCTGAACGGCGTACCCGCCCTCGCTGAGCGCGACAAGCGCACCGACCGGCACCGCCAACACCCCCTCGCGGGTCTCGCCCACGAAGTCGACAGGCACCTCCGCGGAGTCCAGGCGGGCGATCTTTCCCGGGTCGTCGACCGTGACCGTGACGGTGAGCTTCGGCGGCGCCCCGTCCAAGCCGCCCTCCTCGACCTTCAGCGCGGTGCCGACGGCGGTGACCTTTCCCGTGGTGGCACCCTCCGGCAGGGCGACGGTGACCGTGTCACCCCGGTTGATCGTGGCGGCCCGGGCCGCCTCGACCGGCACGGTGATCACCTTCGCGGTCGGCGTGACCGCCATCAGCGGGGCCTGGGCGGGATCACCGAGCTGCACGGCGAGCGAGTCGACGCGGATCGCGCCGGGCAGCACCAGGACGTCCCCGACGTCGATGCGGCCGGTGACCGGCAGTCGGTTGTCGCGTTGCCAGCGCCGGATCGCACTGGTCATCGCGGTGGTCAGTACGTCATCGTCCGCCCCGACGACGACCCGCCTGGTCGTGGGCGGCAGGGCCGCCGAGGTGCTCGGGGAGGTGGACGGCCGCGACGCAGGCTCGCCACCCGCCGCGGGGGCCGGCTGCGGGTCCGCGTCGGCGACGACGATCGATGCGCCGGTACGCGGCTGCGCACCGATCGCGTAACCCAGCGCCCGCAGGTTGGTGGCGACCAGCTGGACGTCGGGCCCGACGGTGTTGACCTCACCGAGTGTCCGGAACAGCGGCATCGCACCGTAGAACAGCGGCACCGCCCGGTTGTTCACGCGGTAGAGCTGCTTGCCGCGCGTGATCGTCGTTCCCGGGGATGGCAGCCACGTCACGATGCCGTCCCGCACACCCTTGAGCGGTTGTGCGGTGCCGAAGCCAAGATCGCCGGGCAACGCCTCGGCGGTGGACAGGTCCGTCCTGACGATCGGTGTGGTGTCAACGGCGACCGGCCTGTCGTGGGGCGTCCTGGTCGCGGCTGGCCGTCCGGCCCACACCACCGCTGCGCCGGCCAGTCCGGCGACGGCCACGAGGGCAGCCAGCCAGGTCCGTACTGTCTTCGACATGGCGGCGATCATGGCCGCGCACTGTGAGGAACCTGTTAGGCCTCGGCCACGATTCGGGCGGCGAGATCCGCACCGCCCCCGTCCTATAGTCGGCCGCATGTGCGCATACGTGCTGGTCGCCGAGGACGACGATCGCCAGGCCGAGGTGCTGCGCCGGTATCTCCAGGCCGACGGGCACCACACGGTCGTGGTGCACGACGGGCGGTCCGCGCTCGACCAGGTTCGAGCCCGGCAACCGGAGTTGGTGGTGCTGGACGTCATGATGCCGCACCTCGACGGCCTCGACGTGTGCCGCATCCTGCGCGGCGAATCCGAGGTGCCGGTGCTGATGCTCACCGCCCGCTCCAGCGAGGACGACCTGATCCTGGGTCTTGAGCTCGGCGCCGACGACTACCTCACCAAGCCCTACAGTCCTCGTGAGCTGACGGCCCGGGTCCGGACCCTGCTGCGCCGGGCCCGGCGTGCCCCGAACCCGGCGGGGATACGCCGGGTGGGCCGCCTCAGCATCGATCCGCATCGCCACGAGGTGACCGCCGGTGGGGTACGGGTCGACTGCACCCCCGGTGAGTTCGCCCTTCTCGCCGCCATGGCCGAGCAACCCGATCGGGTCTTCACCCGCGGCCAGCTCCTGGAACACACGAGCGGCCTGGACCGCGACTCCACGGAACGGACCATCGACGTGCACGTGATGAATCTGCGTCGCAAGATCGAAGCCAATCCGCGACGCCCGGCCCAACTGCTCACCGTGTACGGGATCGGCTACAAGCTGACCAGCGGCCCGACCTGATGCGTGCCCACCGCGTACCCCTGCGCCGGAGCCTGATCGTCCGGCTGCTGGCCACCTCGATCCTGGTGGCGGTCTGCGCCACCGTGACCACCGCGTGGCTCGTGGTGCAGTCGACCACCCGGGCGGTCCGTCAGGAGCAGGGCCGGTCGCTGTCCGACGACACAAGCGTCTACGACGTGCTGCTCGGTTACGCCGCGACCCACACCGACTGGTCCGGGGTGGGGCCGATCGTCGACGAGCAGGCCCACAAACTCGGCCGCCGGATCACCCTGACCACCGAAGACCGGCAGGTCATCGCCGACTCGGCCGACGGGCCGTCGCTGGACACGGCCCGACCCTCGGCGACCGTGGACCCGTTGCGCCTCGATCCGAAACTGGCCGGCGGCACGCAGCGCATCGATCCCCGCGCGGTCGGTCCCTACCGGCTGAAGAGTGCCGAGCGACGGGAACTACGTGCCGCCGCGGACCGGCTGGCCTCCTGCCTGCGGGTCGAAGGGGTGCCCGCAGAGGTGGTCGAGACGGCGACGGGCCGGTCCGCGGTCCGCTGGCCGGACGGCGAACCACGGACAACCTCGCTGTCCTGCGGCAACGAGAAGACACTCGATGATCTGACCAGGACCGAACAGGTCGCCCTGTCCACGTTGAGAGACATGACCCTGGCCTGCCTGGGAGCCGATCCCGCGGAGGCGAAACTGGCCATCGAGACGGACTTCACGCCGACGTTCGGTGAGGTCGGCAAGCGCGGCAGCGTCACCCGTGGCCGCGAGGTCAACGCCTGCGTGCTGAAGTCGCGCCAGACCCAACTTCAACCGTATGTCGCCCCGCCCGCGCTGCTGTTCGTCACCGACCCGGCCAACGGCACGACACAGCCGACGTTCAACCTGTCCCGGCCCAACATCATCCGGATCGCCACGGTCACCGGCGCCGTCCTGCTGCTGGCAATCCTGGTCACGATCCTGGTCGGGGCCCGTCTGGTCCGCCCGCTGCGCACACTCACCGAGGCGGCCCGCCGACCGGTCCAGGACCAGGCCCGGGTGCCGGTCACCACCAACGACGAGATCGGCTACCTCGCCACCGCACTCAACGACCTGTCGCAGCGCCGGGAGCGTACCGAGCAGCAACGCAAGGCGATGGTCAGCGACGTCGCCCACGAGCTACGCACCCCGCTGACGAACATGCGCAGTTGGCTGGAGGCCGCGCAGGACGGCCTCGCCCCCGCCGACCCGCAACTGCTGGCCCTCCTGCTGGACGAGACCGTGCAACTGCAACACATCATCGACGACCTGCGTGATCTCGCGTCCGCGGACGCGGACACCCTGCGGATGCACCCCGAACCGGTCTACCTGAACGACGCACTCGGTCAGGTCGCCGACGCCCACCGTGGCTCCGCCGACACCGCCGGCGTACGTCTGCGCACCGAGGCGCAGGGCGACCCGGAGGTGGTCGTCGACCCGGTACGGCTGCGCCAACTCGTCGGCAACCTGGTGTCCAACGCCATCCGACACACTCCCGTCGGTGGCACCGTCACCATCGCCTCCCGGGTCACCGACGGCCAACTAACGGTCGAGGTCGCCGACACCGGCACTGGCATCGCCCCCGACGACACACCCAAGATCTTCGACCGGTTCTGGCGCGCGGACAGCTCCCGCGCCAGGAGCACCGGCGGCAGCGGACTGGGCCTGGCGATCGCCCGCAAACTCACCGAGGCGCACGGCGGCACGATCTCGGTCGACAGCACCCTCGGCGTCGGGTCGACCTTCACCGTCCGGATACCTGTCACGCAGCCCCTGACCGTGTGATCCTCGGCCGGTCACCGAGCCACCAGCCGTGGCTGTTCCCCAGGTCGCGACGTAGTGGATGCCCGTGGCCCGGATCCGATCGGCGTTGATGGCCACCTGTTCGTCGGCTTCGCTGACGGGGTGCAGGTCGGGGAAGAAGTACGGTGCGTGGGTGAGCAGCCTGGTGTGGAAGCGGGCCTGGAGCGCCTGGCTGATCGCGTCGCCGCGGTGCAGGCCCTCCCGCCCGGCCCAGCCTTCCAGGTAGTCGTGCCAGGGTTGCCCGGAGGTGCGCCACTGCTCGTGGTGGCTGTGCAGCCAGCCGCGCTCGCCGTTGTCGGGCAGCCGGTCGAAGCTCCAGCGTGCGGTCGCCTCGTCGAACCTCTCGTAGGCCCACTCGACGACGATGAGTACGCCGCCCGGCGTGAGCGCCGCGGCGGCCCGATCCAGGACCTCGTCCAGGTCGGTGACGTGGTGCAGCGAGGTACAGGCGACGAGCACGTCGACCGGCCCGCTCAGCTGGTGCTCTTCGAATTCCGTCCGGTGGTATCCGGGTCCGGACGGTGCCACCGGGTCCACGCCCACGGCGTCGAAGCCCTGCTCCCGCATGGCCGGGACGAAGCCACCTTCCGGGCCGCATCCGATCTCCAGCACGCGGGCCGGTGCCGGTGGCAGGTGGGCGCGCACGAACGGCCAGCGGGCGTCGAGCCAACGCTGCTTGGCGGTTGTCGTGTCGATCATCGGTTCGGTCCTCTCCTGATCGCTATCTGGTGTGCAGCAGGCGCACCGACAGCGGCCCGAAGATCGTCGTCAGCGCGGTGCAGGCGAGCAGGAGCCAGCCGACCTCGCCGCCGGGCGTGCCGCCGGACATGAGGTCCCGGGCGGCGGTCACCAGGTGGGTGACCGGGTTGACGTCGACGAACGCTTGCAGCCATCCGGGCAGGGTGGCCGGGTCGACGAAGATGTTGCTGAACAGCGACAGCGGGTACAGCAGCGCCTGGGTCAGGCCGAGCACAGCGCCGGGCGACCTCATGGCCAACGCCAGCGTGGTCCAGAGCCAGGACAGGCTGATGCTGAAGAGGACGACCAGGAGCACCGCGGCGGCCACGCCGAGGGCGTTGCCGTCCGGGCGGAACCCGAGCGCGAGGCCGAGCCCGATCACCACCGTGGAGGCGAGCAGGTATCGCACGGCGTCGCTGAGCATCGCGCCGATGAGCGGGGCGGCGGGCCGGATCGACAGCGTGCGGTACCTGTCGAACGCGCCGCTGGCGAGGTCGATGCTCAGCGCGGCGCCGGTGGTGCCGGTGGTCACCAGCAGTGTCATCACGAGGATTCCGGGGACCAGGTAGCCGGCGTACTCGCCGGTCGATCCGCCCACGGCGCCGCCGAACAGGTAGGTGAACATCACGGTGAACACGACCGGGTGGACGGCGATGTCGAAGATCTGGACGGGCGTACGCCTGATCTTGAGCAGGGCGCGGCGGCCGAACGTCAGGCTGGCCGTCGCTGTGTTGGGCCGGGCCGGCCGTGCGCGGGTGAGCACCGCACCGGACAGGCGGGCCTCGGTGACGGTGTCGATCGTGGTCATTCGGGATCTCCCGTCGGTCTGGTGTCCACACTGGTCGGGTTGCCGGTGATCGCGAGGAACACCTCGTCGAGGCTCGGCTGGCCGAGGGTGAACTCGGTGACCTCGATCTGCGCCCGGGACAGTTCGGCCAGCGCCTGTGCTGCGGACGCGGCGCCCGCAGGGCCCGCCTCCGGGAGTAGCGCGGTCAGGGCGACCGGGTCGGCGTCCAGCGCTACGCAGTCACCGAACGCCCGTGCCAGCACCTGTTCGGCGGCTGGCCGGACGCCAGGTTCGGCCAGTCGTACCCGAAGCGTGCCGCCACCGACCGCGGCCTTGAGTTGGCCGCTGGTGCCTTGGGCGACGAGCCCGCCGTGGTCGATGACGGCGATGCGGTCGGCGAGCCGGTCCGCCTCGTCGAGGTACTGGGTGGTCAACAGAACGGTGGTGCCTTCGGCGACGATGCCGCGGATCATGGTCCACACGTCGTTGCGGCTGCGTGGGTCCAGTCCGGTGGTGGGCTCGTCCAGGAACAGCAGGTCGGGTGTGATGATGAGGCCGGCGGCGATGTCCAGCCGGCGCCGCATGCCGCCCGAGTACGTCTTGACCAGCCGGTCAGCCGGTTCGGCCAGGGCGAATGCGGCCAGCAGCTCCTCAGCCCGGTTCGCCGCGGCCGCCCGGGAGTAACCGTGCAGCCGGCTGAGCAGGACAAGGTTCTCGCGGGCGGTGAGGCCGTCGTCGAGCGAGGCGTACTGTCCGGTCAAACTGATCCGGTCCCGTACGGCGGCGGCCTGGCGGACCACGTCGTGGCCAAACACCTGGGCGGTGCCCTCGTCCGGGCGCAGCAGCGTTGCCAGCATCCGGATGGTGGTCGTCTTGCCGGCGCCGTTGGGGCCCAGTACCGCATGTACCGTGCCGGCGGGGATGTTCAGGTCGATGCCGTCGACAGCGCGCGTGCCGCCGAACGTCTTGACCAGGCCGGTGGCTTCGACGGCGAGCGGGCTGGAACTGGTCATCGGGTCCAGCCGTCCTCGGCGACCAGCTCGCCCTGTTCCGCGGTGACATCGCGGGCGACGGCGAAGGCGGCGGCGGCCTCCGGCAGGTGCGGCGCGCCGGCCAGGGCCGCGCTCAGGATTTCCGGCGAGTCCCACCGCCACATGTCCACCCAGGTCCGCTCGTCGACGCGGATCAGCCTGGTCTCGGTCGGGCCGCCGTACTGCGCTCTGATCGCCGCGATGAGCTGGCCGCGCCGTTCCAGCACGAGGTCGGCCTCCGCTGCGTCGGCGGTGAACCGGGTGGTCCGGATGAGAGACATTGCTGCACCCCTTCTATAGAGCTCATTTTTAGAGTTGAGCTCTAGTGTTACAGTGCAGTCATGCCACTGGTCAAGAGCACCGGCAAAAAGGGCGAGAAGTCGCGGCAGACTCGGCGGCGCATCCTGCAGGCTGCGTACGAGCTGTTCGTCGATCAGGGCTACGGGGCCACCACGCTCCAGGGCATCGCGGAGCGGGCCGGTGTCGCGGTGCAGACCATCTACTTCGCGTTCGGCAACAAGCCGTCGCTGCTCAAGGAGCTGGTTGACGTCACCATCGCCGGTGACGACGAGCCGATTCCCACGATGCAGCGGGCCTGGTTCCGCGACGCTCTGGCGGCTGACACCGCCGAGGCGCAGTTGCGGGCACATGTGGCCGGCACCTGCGAGGTGCTTCAGCGGGTGGCACCGATCATGGATGTCCTACGCGCTGCCGGAGCACAGGACCCAAGTCTGGCCGGGATGTGGCAGCAGGACACCGATCCGCGCCTCGAAGTCCAGACCGCAGCCGCGCGCAGCCTCGTCGCCAAGCCCGGCGCCACGGCAGACCTGACCGTCGAACACGCCGCCGACCTGCTCTACGGCCTGCTGAGCCCGCAGCTGTACCTGCTGTTCATCCGCGACCGAGGCTGGCTTCCAGACCGCTGGGAGCAGTGGGTATACGACACCCTGCACGCGCAGCTGTGCCGTTAGCGCAGGGTCGCCTGCCCGGGTGATCTCGCCGACCAGCCGTCCAGGGCTTGGCCGGACGACCGTGATCGCGTGGAATCGGCAGTAGTGCTCTCACTCGGCGTGTCGGCTCCCGCACTGGCCTACTGCTGGTGCCATGTCGCGGCGCACACCTCTATCCACCGCGACGCTCTCTCCGGGTCGGAGGAACCATGAAACCTCGTGGCGGAACTGCTCCCAGTCGCCCATGGCCCCGATGATGGCAGGGTCACGTCGTGCGGCCGGGTCACATGGCTGGAGGGGTGGCTGTCACCTCAGGTGGGCGGCGAGCGGAATGTTCTGCGCTCGGAGGGCGGTGGCGATCAGGCCGGCGATCTGTCTGGCCCCGGCGGCCTCGAAGTGGGTGTGGTCGTTGCAGAAGAACGCACCGACCGCGCCCGTCGAGTAGTTACCGTTGTTCGGGCACAGTCGGAGCGTGTTGTAGAGCGCCACGCTCTTCGCGTGCAGGTCGATGACCGGTACGCCGTTGGCGGCGGCCGCAGCCGTTGTCTCGGTGACGAAACCGCGATTGCCGACGGCGGTGCTGCCGCTGCAGGTGATCGCCGCGACCGGGGTGACGAAGATCGGCTTCACGCCTCTGGCCTTGGCAGCCGTAGCCATCACGCCGAGCAGTTCCTTGAAGCGGTTGGTGCCGACGTGCCGCGGGCAGGCCGAGTCACCGTCGTTGATGCCGAACTGGATGATCAGATAGTCGCCGGCCTTGAAGCCGCTGTCGTTGTTCAGCATCGCCGCCCACCGCGCGCTGTAGGCAGTCGAGCTGAGCGTGCACTCGCCGGCCGAGTTCTTGGTGGCTGTCACGTTGCCCTCGTACAGCCACGTCTGGATGCTGCGACCGCCGACGGCGCTGTTCTGCACTGTGACGTTCGACGTGAGGTAGGACGCGAACTGGCTGCCCCAGCCGATCGGACAGGAACTGGCGTTCATCATCGTGGAATCGCCGGCCATCCACACCTTGACCGGCGCGGGTGCCGGTGAGTCGGAGGGCGTCACCGGTGGCGTGCTCGGGCTGGGGCACGGCGTTGCCGTCGGCGTTGGTGTTGACGTCGGTGTTTGCGTCGACGTCGGCGATGGCGTCGGCGTGGGCGTCGGTGGACCGGCACAGGTGACGCCGTTGAACGAGAACGACGACGGCACCGGGTTGCTGCCGCTCCACGAGCCGGTGAAGCCGAAGTTGACCGAGGCGCCAGTGCCGATGGCACCGTTGTAGCTCACGTTGGTGGCGGTCACCGCCGTGCCGGTGACCGTGACGGCGGCGTTCCACGCCTGCGTCACTCCCTGCCCGGGGGCGAGGCTCCAACCCACGGCCCAGTTGGTCACCGCGTCACCGAGGTTCGTGACGACGACATCGGCTCCGAACCCGCCGGTCCACTGGCTGGTGACCCGGTAGGCGACATCGCACGCCGGGGTGGCGGCCTGGGCGGTGGCGAAGCCGAGCCCGCCGGCCACGACGGTCAGGACCGTTGCCACCAGGACCACGAGACGCGATCGGCGAACCTTCATCGGGTCACTCCTGCCTTGATCGGAGAGCTCGCCATCACGTGGCGGCGGTGCACGGGGAGCCGTTGAGGGCGAAACCTGTGGCTCCGCCGAGCGGGCTGTCGGTGACAAATCCGAAGCTTGTCGAACCGGCGGCCGGGATCACCGCGTTCCAGGAGACGTTCACCGCCGTGACCGCGGCGCCGGACTGGGTAACCGTGGAATTCCAGGACTGCGTGATCCGCTGACTGCCCGGCAGGGACCAGGTCAGTGTCCAACCGTCGACCGGGACGGTGGAGGTGTTGCTGAGCGTCACGTCGAACTGGGCACCCGTACCCCAGTCACCGGTCTTGCGGTAGCTGACCGCGCAGTCTCCGCCTGCGGGACTGGTCGGCGCGGGACTGGTCGGCGCGGGCGTGGTCGGCGCGGGACTGGTCGGCGCGGGCGTGGGGGACGGGGTCGTGTTCAGTGCGGCGCTGAGGACCGGGGCCAGCCGGTCGGTGATGGCCTGGTGGCCAGCGTCGTTCGGGTGCACCGAGTCGCTCAGACCGCCGGACGGCAGCCAGCCGGTGGTGTCCACGTAGAACACGTTGGCATCGCCCGCGGCGTTTCGTGCCCGCACCGCCGCCTCCGTCTCCGCCGCATAACGACCGATGAACGTCCGCATGGCGAAGAGCTTGGCGTTCGGAAACCTGGCCCGGATCCTCGTGAGGAAGGTGGTGTACGTCGCCTGGAAGGCCGCGGCGCTCACGCCGTGGCTCTTGTCGTTGGTGCCCAGGTTGATCACCACGCCGTCGGCCGTGTAGCGGGAGAAGTCCCACTGGTCGGTGCCGACCTGGCCACCGGACGACATCCAGTAGCGCGTCGACTGCGCCCAGCATCCATCGGTCGTCTCGGCCAGACACATGCCACCGATCGCGATCTGGGTGTGGTCGTAGCCGAGCCTCTCACCGACCTTGAAGCCGTAGTCCGTCACGGCGAGCTGACTGCTCGTGGCGCCTGCGGTGATCGAGTCACCGACGAACTCGACAAGCTTGGGGCGGGCCGGCGGCTGGAACGTTCGCGCGCCCGAATCCATGATCAGCCCCTGGAAGACCGCGTCACCGGTGTAGGAGCCGGCCACCTGCCGGTAGCTGACGATCAACGTGTGGTTGCCGGCGGCCAGGGCGGTCGGCGTCAGGTTGATCGTGCCGGAACCGGTGAAGGACGTGAACGCCCTACCGTCGATGCTGGCCCACAGCTGGATGGTGTTGCGCTGCCTGATCTTCACCGTCTTGCCGGTGAATCCGACCCGCAGGTAGGCGCCGGCCCAGTAGGGCACGTACGCCGAGGTGTTCGTCTTGTTCCACCGGCCGACGAAGCTGATGTTCGAGTCGGTCGGTGTGCCGTCACCGACCGCGGCCTCGGCGCTGAGGACCGGCAGACCTGCGGCGAGCACCCCGGCCGCGACCGCGATGAGCGCCGCGGTACGTGTCCTCGTCAGCGCGTTCACCAATGTCCCGAGTTTGGTGCGCGGGCGCACCAGACGATGACCCGGTTCGAGGGCGCGGATCTTCGTCATCGGATCGGGTTCCAGCCGTCGTAACCCGCCAGGTAGGCGGTGGGTGTGTACTGGGTGGCGGTGGAGGCGCTCATCTGGGGCCGGTTGGCGTTGATGCCGGCACCGGCCCCGGTGCTGCCGTACTCGGCGAACCGGGCGGTCTTCCACGAGAAGCCGGACATGTCGGTCCAGGGATCGGTGCGGATGTGTGCGCCCATCGCGACGCCCCGGTAGAGGACCTGACCGCGGGCGTTGACGTCGCCGCTCGGGTGCCAGGGCCGGCCCAGATAGACGGTCCTGGCGGGAGCGTTGCTGGTCAGTGTGGTTCCCCAGAACAGGAAGCCGAACTTGTTGTTGATGTCGGTGGCCGCGGCGGTGACGTAGCCGTTGTTCGACGAGGAGCCCCGGGTGAGCGAGTGCACGGTGCCGTTCTGGAACACCATGGTGCCCCGCCCGAAGATGAAGTCGACGTCGCCCTCCACGTAGGAGTTCCGGACGTAGAGACGCCGGACCGCGCTGACACTCGGTGCGTTGACCAGCAGCGTGTCCTGGTTGCCGAGGATCCGGACGGTGTCGAACTGCACCCGGTCACCGGAGGTGTGCACGGCGACGGCCTGCTCGGCGTCGAGGTTGTTGGCGGCCTCGTTGAAGTCGTTCGACATGGTCAGGTTCTTGATCGTGGTGTCGTTGGCGTTGACGAAGACCGAGGCACTCCCGGACGTGCCGTACGTGCCGCCACCGGGCTTGGTCTGGCCGGACGCGTGTCCTTCGACGATCACCACCTGGGCGGCGGAGCCGCCGGCCCCGGCCAACGTGAGGTGGGGCTTGTTGGCGGGAATGGTGACCACGCCCCGGTAGGTGCCGGGTTTGATGGTGATGGTGACCGGGACGCCGTTGTTCGCCGCGACACTGTCGATCGCCGCCTGCACGGTCGTGTAGTTGCCGCTGCCGTCGGCGGCCACGGTGATGGTCGCGGCCGCGGACGCGGCAGAGGCCATCGGAACTGCGGCGGCGAGAGCGCACACCGTCACCGCCGCCACCGAGCGCACCCGGAGAATCCTGCCGGACGTGGTCATAAGCGTTCTCCGATCCCACAGGCCCTCCGCCGAAGATCACGCAGGCCGGCAGACGACGACAGAAGTTAACGCTAACATCGACAAACGGAAATATAAAGATGGGTACGACCGGGGCCTGGATCGTCCGGGGCCGACGCGGACGAGTTCATGCTGGCCGGCCCGAGCCAGCTGACCGGCGCCCACCGACGCGGCTCCACGCACCCACCAGCGCACCCGCCTCCGACACGCGGCCTAGCAGGCGGTGTTCCGCCTCGGTAGGTGCCCGTGCACCAGGTACGCGGTGACCGTGCCGGTCAGGCAGGCGTTGGCCTGACCACTGAGCAGAGGCACGTGTGTCTGCCTGTCCACGGTGACCAGCCGGGAGCCGGTGATGGACCGGGCCGTCGCGATCGAGTTGGCCGGCGGCACCGAGGCGTCGCGCAGCGCGGCGACGACGAGCGCCGGCGGCGCCCGGTTGCTGGCAAGCGGCGGAGTGTTGTCCTGGCTCACCGACCAGGAGGCGCAGGGGTTGAGGTTGGCGATCGAGGGGCCGAAGACGGGATAGCGGGTGCCGAGGTGGGCCAAGTCGTGGCGGTAGGTCGCCAGGTCGCGCGGCCACGCGTTGTCGCCACAGCGGAAGGCCATGTTGACCGCGGTGTGGTTGTCCGGCGGCACGCCCGGGGTCCCGGGCAGGGCGGCCGGTCGCGGGTCGAGCGGGATCGGCGGCGGCGTGCGGGCGAGGATGGCGGCCAGGTTGGTCGCGACCACCGGCCACAGTTGCTCGAAGTACGTCGCGATGACCATCAGGGAGCCGAGCTCGCCGGTGGTCCAGGCGTGATCCCCGGCCACGATCGGCTCGATCGCCGCCTCGGCGAGAGCCTGGCTCAGGGTTTCCACGACCTCGGCCGGCGTCGCGCCGAGCCCGAACGCCGCGCTGTTCTCGGCGAGGTACGCGGTGAAAGCGGCGTAGTTCTCCTCGAAGGCCGGGATCCGGTTCAGCTCGTAGGGACGCCAGGCGAGGTCGTAGTTGACCGGGCTGTCCAGCACGAACCGGTCCACCCGGTGCGGGAAGAGTGTGCCGTACGCGACGCCGAGCATCGCCGCGTAGGAGCCCCCGAGGAAGGACAGCTTCCGCTCGCCGAGGCTTGCCCGGATGACGTCCATGTCGCGGGCGGCCTGTGCGGTCGTGGCGAACGGCAGCGCCCAGCCGGCGTGCCGGGCGCAGGCGCGGGCGTACTCGCGGGCCTGCGCGGCGGTGTCCTTCAGGGACTGGTATGTCGCGGTGCGCACCCAGTAGCCGCCCGGCTCCTCCTCCGGCTGGCCACAGGTGATCGGAGTACTGCGTTCGACGAAGCGCATGTCGAACCCGACGATGTCGTACCGGGCACGCACCGCGGGATCGACGATGGCGGCGAGGTTCAGCGGCTCGGGGACACCGGCACCACCCGGCCCGCCGCCCGTGGTCATCAGCACACCGCGGCGAAGCGCCGGGTCGGTCGCGGGGAGCCGAGAGATCATGATGTCGATCGTTGGGCCGGCTGGCCGCGCGTGGTCGAGCGGCACCTGGACGGTGGCGCAGCGCAGGCGCGTGTCATCGACACCTGGGCAGGCCCGCCACGCGAGGGTCGCCCCGCTGGCCGCTCGGGCTGGGGCTGGGGCTGGGGCTGGGGCGACGGTCATGGCCAGGCAAGCGACAACGACAGCGGCTATCGCACGCATTCACGCCCCCGAGCATTGACTCCTGTTTATCTTTGTCGTACACGCTAGGGCGCAGGCCCCCACACCGCAACGTGGCTCTTCAACACTGCTCCGCGCGCCCCTGGTCGCCGCTCGCTCGACGGTCCTCGACTGACAACGGCGCCCGACCAGCTTCGAGGCCCTGATCTCCGGCCAGAGCCTGTGTCGAAGTCGGTCACAGCCGCGTAGACGCGACCCGCGGTCCCGACCTGCTCCGCGATGGCCCACCCGTTGCGCTTGGGCGCCCCACAGGCCAGCGCCGAGACATACCGGCCCGCCTGCTGCCGCGTCGGCGTCCGAACGAAACACGACCGCAGCCGCCCCAATAACTAGGCAACTTCTGCCGACGCGAACCCGCCAACCCGTTGGCAGGATCGGCTCTGTGAGCAGTTAGCGCTACGCATAGGAGGATCCGGATGCGAATGTCTCTCCGATCGAGAGCGGTCGCTGGCGTCTCGGCGGCGGTCGCCGTCGCCCTCGTAATCACGGCGACCCCGGCGGAATCGGCCCCGCCCACAGCCCGCCCGGCCGTGCCGAACCAGGCCGCGGCGGTTCCGGCGTCGCCGGCGGACTGCCTGTTACCCGCTGCCGACGTCTACAACGAGCATGAGGGACCGACCGACTATGGACGCTGGCTCCAACCGACCGGTACGTTGCGGGGGATCGTGCTGTTCGTGCGGTTTCCTGGTGTGACTCCGCCCGCCGGCGAGCTGGCGCAGCGGACGAGCCTGCTGTCGGGTGCGCCGGCTTGGTTCAGCCAGTCCTCGTACGGCGGGATGACGCTCCAACTCACCTTCGACACGGTGTGGCGTCAGCTGCCGAATTCCCAGACCGCGTACAGCGATTACAACGTGGACTTCAACGCCCAACGGGCGTACGTGCAGGACGCGGTGAATGTCGCAAACGCGGCGATCGACTTCAGCCAGTACGACCTCGTTTACGTGGTGGCCCCGAGTAATGCGTCGTCGATACCCAACTCGCCGTCGTTCATCGCGAACGTGGGTTGGGGTGCGTGGGCCGACGGCGTCGAGCTGCGACACGGGGCCACGTTCGGCCAGGACCTGTCCCACTGGGGCTACAAGGTCCTCAACCACGAGACGGGCCACGTCTTCGGGCTGCCGGACCTCTACTCGTACGCCGCCGACCAGCACCAGGCGGCCGGCGGCTGGGACCTGATGGGGCTCATCTCCGGTCCCGCGCCCGATCTGCTCGCCTGGCACAAGTGGAAGCTCGGCTGGCTGGCCGACAACCAGATCGTCTGCCAGGCCGGCTCGGGTAGCACGACCGCCACGCTGACGCCGCTGGGCGCGAGCGGCGGCACCAAGGCGCTGGTGGTCCGTACTGGCGAGCGCGACGCGGTCGTGGTCGAGAACCGGCAGGTCAGCCAGCTCGATGTGAGCTCTTCCTGCTTCCAGCCGGGGGTGCTCGTGTACCAGGTGACCACGAAGGTCGGCGGGGGCGGCATCCCGCCGGGCAGCAACACCCCCGTCCCGGGCGGTCCGCGACCGATCCGCGTCGCCGACAGGCTGCCCAACTCGACGATCGCGGGCTGCGACGCGCGTGCGGCCGAACTCGCCAATGCCACCCTCACGGCCGTCAACCACGCCGTCACCGTCGCCGGCGTGACGGTCCGGGTGACCGAGCATTCCGGGTCCAACCGCAGCGTCCAGGTCACTGTCCCCTAACGCACGGATAGCCGCTGTCCGGCCCACCTGGGATGCCTTCCCGGGTGGGCCGGACGACGTGCCCGGCCAGCCAGCCGAGAGTCGTACACCGAGGCCAACGTGGCATGGGACCCGCAGATGTTGGTCGATTCGCTCCCTGACCGCTTGGAGTGCCACCGGGCGAAGTCCCGAGCCCTGTGCTGCTACCGGTGGGTGGTTGGCGGCCTCACGTCGGCGCCGTCGGGCAGGCGATCCGGGCTCAGAGGCCGGCTCCGCTAGGCCTTGTCCATCTCGCCACCATCGCCGAACCCCCGACCGAAACAGGTGCCCCTACCCCAGCCACTCCCCGCTCACGGCACGAAGTCGCAGGTCAAGACGCCGAAGCGCGGT
Organism: Micromonospora sp. NPDC049101; assembly: GCF_040648675.1. Classification (NCBI taxonomy): domain Bacteria; kingdom Bacillati; phylum Actinomycetota; class Actinomycetes; order Micromonosporales; family Micromonosporaceae; genus Micromonospora; species Micromonospora sp. NPDC049101. Next base: position 53,787 of record NZ_JBEZED010000004.1, read on the forward strand.
GGCAGGCCAGCACAAACGACGACACCCACAGCACACCCACGTGACAGCCACGGTCGCGAAGAGCCAGACAGCAAAAAGGGCCCGACCCGCTCAACCGCGGGTCGGACCCCTGATGATCTTGTGCGCCCGAAGGGACTCGAACCCCTAACCTTCTGATCCGTAGTCAGATGCTCTATCCATTGAGCTACGGGCGCTCGTGCTCAGCCAGTCTACACACCCGGCTTTCGCGCGGAGACTCCGGGATTCGAACCCGGGAGGGGCTTTAAGACCCCAACCGCATTAGCAGTGCGGCGCCATAGACCAGACTAGGCGAAGTCTCCCTGGTGATCCGCAGACCACCGCGCCCGAGAATACAGGTCGCCCCCCGCCGGGAGCAAAACGACTTCCGGGGTACGCCCACCGCAGCCGCCCGCCCCCGTGTTTCGACGCTGTGCGGCGGCGTGATCGGGACTACGCTCCATCGATATGCAGGAGCAGCCGCCGAGCGAGTCGACCCGTCGAGAGCCTGCTGAACGGGCGCGTCGGCGCTCCCCGCGGCCCACCTTCACACCGCCGACCGCCGCCGAGCAGCCCGGGGAGACGGCGGCACCACCGGCGGCCGCCCCGGCGAGCCCGCGCCCTCGACGGGCCAAGGCCGCCCCGGCGGTGCTCTTCCAGCCACCGGAGCCGGACCGCCCGCTGCCTCGGCAGCCGGCCCGCTCGTCGTCCTCGCGAAGCGCCGCACCCGCCGCCGACCAGGCCGGTCCGCCCGCCGAGGCCACGCCCGCCGACCAGGGCGGCCCACCCGAAACGACCCCACCCGCAGCCGACCAGGGCGGCCCACCGGCAGGCAGCCGGCCACCATCCACCGCACCGCCGGCACGCACGCCGACGGCCCGCGCCACACCTCGTAAGGCCACCGCTCGGAAGACCGCGACGTCGACCGCCGCAGCCCCGGCCGACCCCGCAGTCGCCGGCACGACGGACGGCCCGGCCGGACAAGCGCCAACCCCGGGCGAGCAACCCACGACCCCGGTCAGCACGACGACCGCCCCGGTCAAGGGGGCCGCGTCGAGCAGGAAAGCCACCCCGGCCAAGCGAGCCGCGCCCACCAGGGCGGCCGCCCCGACCGAGAAGGCGACCAACCCGACGACGCAGGCCGCCACCCCGGCCAGGCGCACCGCCTCGGCCGCCAAGCGCGCCGCGACCCCGCGCCGGAGCGCCGCCCCCACGGAAACCACCCCGGCACCACAACTCGCGGCGACGCCGCCCCGGGGCCCCGCGCGCACGGAACCCACCCAAACACCGACCCCGCCGCAGCACGCCGCGCCCACCGACACCACTCCAGCAACACCGACCGCAGCGCCCCCACCCCAGAGCACCCCAACACCACAACCCACGGCGGCCCCGGCGCTGGTCGGTGAAACGGTGCCGGGGCGTACCCCGGAATCGGAGCTGCGGGCGGTCGCCGCGCGCGTGCTCGATCACCCGGGCTTCGCGCCGGAGCTGTTGGCTCTGGCGGCGGTGCGGTCGCTCGGGCCCGGCGCGGCCGACTGGGTCGCGCGGCTGCGCGACAGGTATCCGGACGCTCCGGCGGACGGCCTGGCCCGGCTGGTGACCCGGCGGTACGTGCGGGCGGCGGGGGCGGGTGGGGCGACCGCGGCGTTGGCCGGGTTCTTCGCGCCGCTCGCCGAGTTGGCCTCGGTGCTGTGGACGCAGGCGAACCTGGTGTTGCACCTGGCGGCGGTGTACGGCAAGGATCCCGCACATCCCGATCGAGCCGTCGAGCTGCTGGTGCTGACCCAGGTGCATCCGGACGCGGCCAGCGCACGGGAGGCCCTGACTGCGGCGCAGACGGCGGGCGATCCGGTCGAGGGGCCCTGGCCGCGGGCGGCGGAGGCGGCCTGGCGGTTGGCCGCGCCGCTCACCGCGCAGGCTGGTGGCTGGGTGGCGTTGCGGCTGGTGGCCCGGCTACTGCCGGGCGCGGCGGTGCTCGCGGCGGCGCTTGGTGACGCGGCGGCGGCCGACCGGCTCGCGGCCCGGACGGTGGCGGTCTACCGGCCGCGCTGACCGGTCAGAGCCAGTCGAACCACTCCCGGGGCAGTGCCGCGTAGCCGACGAAGGCGACCACGTCGAGCAGGGTGTGCGCGATGATCAGCGGCAGCACCCGCCGGGTTCGCAGGTAGAAGAGGCTGAAGATCACGCCCATCACCGCGTTGCCGACGAACGCGCCGAAGCCCTGGTAGAGGTGGTACGAGCCGCGCAACAGCGCGCTGGCCGCGATGATCGCGGCGAGCCGCCACTGGAGTTGGCGCAGCCGGGTGACCAGGTAGCCGACCACGATCACCTCCTCCAGCACGGCGTTCTGCACGGCGGCGAGGATCAGCACCGGGATCGCCCACCAGACCGGTGGCAGCGCGGCCGGCACCAGCGTGGCGTTGAGGCCGAGCTGGGCCGCGACGAAGAACAGCGCCAGCCCGGGTAGGCCGATCAGCGCGGCCAGGCCGGCGCCACGGGCCAGATCCTGGCCGGGCCGCCGCACGTCCACGCCGAGGGTCCGTGCCGGGTCGCCGGGGTCCCGGCTGAGCAGGTGTACGGCGAGCAGCACCGGAAGCAGCGCGAACACGATGCCGAGCAGTTGGTACGTGAGGTCCAGCCAGGGCCGCGGCGACGCTGAGGTGTTCAGCGAGGCGGTCTGTTTGGAGAGCGGACCCTCGGCGGTCAACTTCGCGATGATCGAGACCAGCGCGTAGACCGCCGACTGGCCGAGGGACAGGCCGAGGACCAGCAGCGTTTCGGTGCCCAGCACACGGCGGGACACCGGGCGGGTCAGCTCAACTGTCACCGCACCACTCTGCCCGACGACCGGCACCTGTGACACGACTGACCAGCCAGCATGAGCGGATCGCACATTCTGTGCGACCAGTCGACACTCTCCGTGGAGATTCTATGGGCGCCCGATCCGCTGCCGACTGGAGGAGGAGCGCCCCGTGGACAACCTCGCACGGTTGCTGAAGGAGAGCTGGACCTTGGTCGAGGACGATCGGGCTCGGCTGAGCGCCCACTTCTACGCCCGGGTGTTCCTGCTCGACCCCGCCCTGCGGCACCTCTTCCCGGTGCAGATGAGCGGCCAGGGCGACCGGCTCCTGGAAGCGATCATCACGGCGATCCACTCGGTCGACGACCCGGAGCGCTTCGACGAGTTTCTCCGGGCGTTGGGCCGCGACCACCGGAAGTACCACGTCGACGATCGGCACTACGCCACGATGGGCGTCGCGCTGCTGGACGCGCTGCGCAGCACCGCCGGCGACGGCTGGAACCTGGAGTACGACCAGGCGTGGCGGGAGGCGTACGGTGCGGTCGCCGCGCTGATGGTGGCCGGGGCGACCGACGACGACGGCCCGCCGTTCTGGCACGCCGAGGTGCTGACCCACAGACGGTACGGCCCGGACACCGCCGTGCTGACCTGCCGGGCGTTGCAGCATCCACTGCGCTGGAAGGCCGGGCAGTACGTCAGCCTGGAGGTGCCGCGCCACCACCCCCGGGAGTGGCGGAACTACTCGGTGGCGAACGCCCCGAACGACGACAACGTGCTGGAGTTCCACGTGCGGTCGCCGGGAGCTGGCTGGGTGTCCGGCGCGCTGGTGCGTCGGGTGCGGCCGGGTGACCTGCTCCGCCTGGCGGCGCCGATGGGGTCGATGATCCTGGACCGCTCCTCGGAACGGGACATCCTCTGTGTGGCCGGCGGGGTCGGCCTGGCACCGATCAAGGCGCTGGTGGAGGAGTTGGCCACCTGCAACCGCACCCGCTGGGTGCACGTCTTCTACGGTGCCCGGCAGGCAGCCGACCTGTACGGCCTGGTCGGGTTGCAGGAGTTGGTCGCCGCGCACCCGTGGTTGTCGGTCACCGCGGCGTGCAGCGAGGACCCGGACTTCGACGGTGAGCTGGGCGACATCCCGGATGTGGTGGCCCGGTACGGCCCGTGGACCACGCACGACTGCTACGTCTCCGGCTCGGCGCGGATGGTCCGGTCCACCCTGCGGGTGCTTGCCGCGGACGAGGTGCCACCGCCACACATCCGCTACGACACCTTCGGTGACCTCTAGACCTTCCTCCCCCCACACCGGGGCGCGTGCCCCCGCCCCCTGGGGCACGCGCCCCGGTCCCTTCTTGGTCAGTAGCGCCAGGGGTGCCCGGTCTCCCGGTATTCCTCGACCGGCACCAGCGGCACGCCGGGTGCCATCCGGTCGACGTAGAGCCGGCCCTCCAGGTGGTCGATCTCGTGTGCGACAAGCCGAGCCATGCCGAACTCGAACGACGTGATGATCCGGCTGCCGTCCCACTGGGCATGCTCCACGTCCAGGCGCAGCGGCCGGGGCACCAGACCTCGGTGGTCGAAGAAGGACAGGCAGCCCTCGTACTGTTCGTCGGTGTCCGTGGCGGCGTCGACCACCCGGGGGTTGAGCAGCACGACCGGCTCGGCCGAGCGGTCCGGGGGCCGCACCACTGCCGCGGCCCGGCCGATGCCGAACTGCGGGGCGGCGACGCCGACCCCCTTGTTGAACGGGTGTAGTTCGTCGAGTCGGGCCAGGGTCGTGGTGAGCCGGTCGACGACGTCCCGCGCGACCTGCTCCTCCGCTGGCAGGTCGAACGGGCGGGTGTGTTGGCGGAGCAGGTCGGCGCCGCGTTGCACGATGCCGAGGCCGCGCATCCGGTCGCTGGGCCGCACCCGGACACCACCGGGGCCGGGGTCTGGTTCGGTGTCGGGGCGGGCACGGAAGCGCCACTGCATCCGGTAGCGGGCGTTCAGCGGCGGGTCGTCGGTCTGCCATTCGTAGATCGCCCGGTCACCCTCGTCGTGCCGCTGTGGTGCCGTCCGCAGCGGGCCCTCCTCGGCGGAGAGCGAGGTCTCCTCGCCCCAGACCTGTGGGTCGAGCGCCGTGGGCAGGTCCAGGCGGACGGCGAGGTGTCGGGTGGGTAGCCGGACGGCCCGCTGGAACCAGGGGCCCCACTTCTCGTGCCCGACGCTGTACTCGTACTCGATGGTGACCCGGTCGCCCGGATAGAGCGGGAAGCGCCGTTCCCCGTTCTCGAAGAGCAGCCAGATCTCCTTGAACGCGTCCCGGTCGTGCTTGGCTCGCCAGTGCATCGGCTCCGGGTCGCCGCTGCCGTCGTCTCGACGGGCCTGTAGTTGCAGCTCGGCGAACGTGAGCTGGTGCTCCCGGTGGTGTCGGTTGGAGCGGCCGGGATCGTTCGGGTAGCGGTCGACGGCGACCCGGGCCAGGTAACGGGTGACCGGCTCGGTCCCGGCGTTGTACAGCTCACGGTGGATGACGCACCGGTAGCCGGCGTCGGTGTGGGTGAGGGTGGCGAGCTCCCGTTCCACGACGAGGCCGGTGCCGGGTGGCAGCCACTGCCCGGGCTGGTACGACTCGCGGTGCGGCTGACCGCTGCGGGCGTGCCGGAGGTCGTTGTACTCCCGGAAGCGCTGCCAGATCGCGCCGTTGGCTTCGAGGACGGCCTCGGCACGGCGGGCGAAGTCCTCGGTCGGGCGGTGCCGGCGCCCTTCGACGTGGCTCACGTAGGACGGGTCGAACCCCATGAGGACGGCCAACTGCTTCTTGGACAGCCCGCGCCCGGTGCGTTGGCGGGCAAGCTCGGCCGCGAAGGACTCGGCAGCCCGTTCGAGGGGTGAGGTCGTCATCGGCTTCCTCGCGGCCGGGAGTATCAGTTTCACGTTCCGTGGCCAAGTGCACACATATCTGGCATGTTTTCGACACATCACTTGACAGTTCACCGGCGAACGTCGGTTGTGACAGTGGCTGTTCATGGCAACCCCCGTCGAGCGTCCGGAGTCCTTATCCGCGTGAGAGTTGATCCGAGTTTCGACAGCTTCGTCGAGCAGAGGTCGGCAGCGCTCCTGCGGCTCGCGTACCTCCTCACCGGGGACCGGGGCCACGCCGAGGACCTGCTGCAGACCGCCCTGCTCCGCACGATGCGTCGCTGGTCGAAGGCCCGCGAGGCACCTGAGCCGTACGTCCGGCAGGTCATGGTCAACCTGTCCCGGGACCGGATCAGGGATCTCCTGCGGCGGCCACGCGAGACCGTGCTGCCGGACAACCCCGATGCGTTCCGTTCCACAGATGCGGGTTTCGACGGCATCGGGGAGCGGCAGACGGTCGCCGCCGCGCTCGCACAACTTCCCGTGCGGCAGCGACAGGTGATCGTGCTCCGCTACTTCGAAGACCTCTCCATCGAGCAGACGGCGGAGCTGATCGGCTGCTCGATCGGAACGGTCAAGTCGTACACCTCCCGTGCGCTGGCGCGGCTGCGCGAACTACTCGGCGACCTTCACGAGACCGAAGAGGCAAGGACCTTGCGATGACCGCTCTCGACGACGAACAGCTTGGCCGGTTGCTGGGCGACCGGCTCCACGAGGAGATGTACACGATGACCGCACCAGCAGATCTCACCGAGACCCTGCACCGCAGGAACAGGCGCCGTACCCGGGCGTTGGGCCTCGCCGTCGCCACGCCGGTGATCGCCGCCGTGGCGCTGGGGGCCTCGCTGGCCCTCACTCCCGGCGGCACCGGAGGCGGCGGCACCACGGCGGAGAGGCCGGACATGATCACCGTCGGCTACGTCGCCGAGCAGACGGCCACCGCCCTGAGTGAACTTCCGGGGTACGTCCAGCACGAGACCGCCCAGCACCAGGGCCGTGACGGCAAGCCGGCGAGCTCGATCGAACTCTGGGCCGACCCCTCCACCAAGCGGGATCGGCAGGACAACAAGATCCTGTTCGGCGACGTCCGCTCGTACACGTTGGCGCTGGACGGCTCCACCGCCGTCGAGCTGAACCACGACAAGAAGAAGTGGTGGACCTACCAGATCAGCTCGCTCAAGCCCCTCGACACCAACCAGGTCCAGCACCTGCCGCCGTCGCTCAACCCCGCCGACCTGAACCGCGCGGTCGACAGCGGGAAGGTGACGCTCGTCGGGAAGGAGCAGCTGAACGGCAGGCAGACCCTGCACCTGCAGTGGCTGGGCGGCCCGGACAGCGCCATGGACGCGGCGAAGGCCGCCGAGGAGTCCATGCAGATCTGGGTCGACGCGGATTCCTACCGGCCGGTGCGGGTGATCAACAAACTGTTCACCGGCACCACCACCAGCGACTACGAGTGGCTGCCCCGCAGCGAGGCGAACCTGGCGAAGGTCACGGTGACTCCTCCGGCCGACTACCGGAAGCTGCCCTGCCAGCCCACCCCGGCGAAGGACTGCGGCTTGAACGACTGAGTCGCGTTTACGAGGCCCCGGATCGCGGTACGCGGTCCGGGGCCTCCCCGTCTGCCGGAATCCGGCAGCATGTGTCGCTCGAATTACAGCCACTCGGGTATCCCGGCAAGCTTGGTTAGGCTAGCCTTAGCTCAGGACGGCACTGGCTCGTCCGCCGGGGCGTACTCCTCGGTCACGCAGACGGGGGATGACTCAGGTGACAGCGGTGATGCCGAGGCGGGGCGCCGTCGCCACGCCACTCGCCCCCGTCACCGCAGCGCTGCGGGCCATGTTCGGCACCGACGACGTTCCCGGGCTCGCCCCGGGCCTGGTCGTCGACGACGAGTTCGGCTGGGCGCCCGCCACCACCCTGCTCGACGGCAGTCGGCTGCCGGAGCTGCTGCGCGGCGCCGCCGTCCGCTGGGGTGGCACCCCGCACGCCTGCGCCGCGCTGGCCTGGAAGTCGTACAGCTACTGGACCGCGCTGCCGGTCGTGCTCGGCTGGGCCTCCGCCCGACGGGTGCCGCTGCTCGATCCGGCCGACGTGCTGATCCACTTCGAGGACCACCGGCCGTTGCTCACCATGGGCCTGCGTCGTGGCACCACAGTCGCGGTGCTGCCGAACGACCCCCTGGCGCTCGCCGGCCTGTCGGAGGTGCGGGTCGTCGCCGACGAGGCGGAGCTGCTTGGCGCACTGCGCGCCTCCCTGCTCGACGCCCACCTCGCACCGCTCATCACGGCGATCCAGTCGGAGGTCCGGGTGGGCACCCGGACGCTGCTCGGCTCGGTCGCATCCGGCATCGCGCACGGCATCCTGCGGGCCGCCGACGGTCTGCCCGGCTCGACGGTGCAGACCATCGACACCCTGCTCGGCGCGCTCGACCTGGCCGATCTGATCGAGCTGGTGCCGGGGCCGACCGGTGAGCCGACCGTGCAGCGGCGCACCTGCTGCCTCGCCTTCACCCTGCCCCGTCCGAAGGTCTGCCAGGGCTGCTGCGTCCGCTAGCCACTCGTCGGCTCAGTCGGTGAACGACCGGACGTCCCACACCCACACGCCGCCGGTGAAGCTCGGCTGGAGCCCGGTCAGCTCGGTCATCCCCCGACGCAGCGCGGCCTCGTGCTCGTGCGGCCCGAGGATGACCACACCCGCCCGCCAGAAGCGCAGGTCGTCGACCGCGCGAACCCGCCCCTGCGGGGTGATCGGCGGCACCGCCCCGGTACGCCGGATGGTGGCGAAGAAGCTGCTGGTGGGGCGGGGCGGCGCACCGAACAGCGCGACGCGCGGGGCCTCGGCGTTCGGGCGGGTGTCCGGGCCGAGGAAGTAGCCACGGGCTAGCGGCATGTCCAGCCGGGTTGCCGCGGACCACCGCAGTGGCTCCGCGTAGGTGGTGTCCGGCAGTGGCAGGGTCACCACACTGCGCCCACCCATCACGTACGGACGCCAGGCACCACTCGTCACAAAGGTGGGGACCGGGTCGAGACGGGTCACCGGCAGCGGAGTGGGGACGATCGGCAACAGGGCCATCGTGAGCACGATGGCGGTGACGATGCGGACCTGCCCCCGGGCGGCCGGGTGCGCGTCGGCCAGTTCGCGGGCGCGTTCGGCGCCGTAGGCGAGGAGCAGCCCGATGATCGGTGTGATCGCCAACGCCCACCGCGTCGGCACCACCGAGTGCAGGATCGGCAGGTTCTCCAGTGCCGCCCAGGGGCCCGGCACGCCCGTACCCCGGTTGTCGAAGCGGACCTCCCGACCCAGCGAGAGCACCGCGAAGAGCAGCCCGAGCGCGGCGAGCGCGAGCACCACGACCGAGCGTCGCAGCCACCAGACCAGGCCGACCACCAGCACCACCAGCGCCCAGCCGAAGAAGCTGTTCTCCTCGGTCGGGTTCTTGGCCAGGCCCGCGGCGGTGCGCGGGCTGCCGGCGAGTGCCTCCCGGGAGTACGCGACGAACGACGCCAGGTCGCTGGAGTAGCCGCGGATCAGCCGGGACAACCCGGAGTACGCGTCCGGTCCGAAGAACTGCACGTAGAGGGGGTACGCCAGCAGCAGCGCGGCGACCCCGGCGGCGACGGCGAGACCGGCGAGGAAGGACCGGGCGCGGGAGCGCAGATCCGCCCGACCGACGGCGAGCACGCCGACGATCACGCCGAGCCCGATCGCGGTCATCAGCAGGATCTCCAGGTTGAGGAAGGCCTGCCAGACGATCACGAGCGCGAGCAGGATCCCGTTGCGCAGCCAGCGGCCCGGGTCGCCGAGTCGCAGGGTGCGCCAGATGATCAACGGGACGACGAACTGCGACACGATGTTCGGGTGCCCGTTGGCGTGCGACACCATGGCCGGCGCGAACGCGCAGAAGCCGGCGCCCAACCACGCCGGCCCCCGGCTGCCGATCAGCACCCGGGAGAGCAGGAAATACCAGGCGGTGGCGGTGGCAATCATGCCGAGGGTGAGAAAGACCAGGAATGCCACACGTGGCCCCAGGAGCAGGGTGACCGGCGCCAGTGGCAGAGAAATGGATAATACGGACGTATTGGCCATCAGATTGACGCCGTCCGGAACGTTCATCTGATTGGAATGAAACGGGTACGCGAAGTGCGTCACGACTCGCGCACCGTGCGCCATCATCCATTCGAACTGCGACTGGTCGGACCGGTTGTCCCGCACGCCGCTGCCCGGCTCCAACCAGAGCCGAGCGGTCACCCACAGGCCGAGAAGCACGAAGCTCAGCACGGCGAACAGGTCCGTCCGCCTGCCCCCACGGGAAGGCCGGGCACGACCAGGGCTCCCCCGCGCCGACGACGCGGCGGCCGGCCCGTCGCTGCCGCTGGGCGGGGCCGACTCAGGAGTAGTCATGACAATTCACAGGGTAGTCAGGGCCTGACGCTGCCGTGACATGTTTCCGGGTACTGCCGTACTATGTGCCGGGTTCGCCGACCGCCGATCACGAGCCCACCCCCGACCATAATTCGGCCACCCCCGATGCCCCGATTCTTCTGCCGTCCCAGCGGATGATTCACTCTGTCGGTCCAGGCACGGGTCGAGTTCATATCGTGAGGAATCGACGCATGGCAGAAATCACTGGGGATCAGCGCGTTCAGTCCGAGGTGTTGGAAGGCCTCGCGACGGCTGTCAACCACCGGCGCTGGTTCATCGAGCTGGCCGTGCCGTACCTCGGCGACGACCCGATCGAGATCGGCAGCGGCCTCGGTGACTACGCGCTGGAGTGGTCCGAGCTGCTGCCCCGGTTCACCGCCACCGAGGCTGACCCGGACCGGCTGGTGCAGCTCAAGGAGCGCCTCGCCGACCGACCCAACATCGACGTCCGGCAGATGCTGCTGCCGCAGAGCGACCGGGGCAACTACAGTGCTGCGGTCTCGTACAACGTCCTGGAGCACATCGAGGACCACGTGGGTGCGCTGAGCAGCATGCGCGACCTGGTCCGACCCGGCGGTGCCGTGATCATCATCGTGCCGGCGTTCCAGTTCGCGATGAGCCCGGCCGACGTCGCCACCGGGCACGTCCGCCGCTACACGAAGAAGACCCTCCACGCGGCGATGACCGATGCCGGCCTGACCGTCGAGAAGATCCACTACGCCAACGCGCTGGGCCTGATCGGCTACTTCATGGCCACCAAGGTCTTCCGGCTGATGCCGAAGGAGGGCCCGATGGTCAAGGTGTACGACACAGTCGTCCTGCCCGCCACCAAGGCCGCCGAGCAACTGGTACGCCCCCCGTTCGGCCAGTCCGTCTTCGCGGTAGCCCGAGTACCGTCCTAAACCCCCACGCGCCCCGCCCCCGCGATCTTGCACTTCCGGTCGCCCAAACGTCCCTTTACGCGGAGATCGTCGGGGCAGAAAGTGCAAGACCGCGGGGTACGGGTCACTCCTTGATCTGGTAAGTCGGGCGGATCACCGCTCGGGCCAGGGTGTGGAACGTGAGGTTGAAGCCCACGTAGGCGGGGCTCGCGTCCGGGGTCAGGTCCAGGCGGTCGACGTCTACCGCGTGCACCGCGAAGACGTACCGGTGCGGGCGGTCGCCGGGGGGTGGGGCCGCACCGCCGTAGCCCTGGTCGCCGTAGTCGTTGCGGACCGCGAACGCCCCGCCGAGGTCGGTGCCGGCCGCGCCACCGGCGCCGCTGGGCAACTGCGTGACCTCGACCGGCACGTTCACGAGCACCCAGTGCCAGAAACCGCTGCCGGTCGGCGCGTCGGGGTCGTAGCAGGTCACCGCGAAGCTCTTCGTCTCGGCGGGGAAATCCGACCAGGTGAGCTGCGGCGAGACGTTGTCACCCCCGGTGCTGCCATGCGCGTGCCGGGCGTCCATCGGCTCACCGTTCTGCACGTCGTCACTCGTCAGCGTGAACGAGGGCAGCGTCGGCAGCAGCTCGTACGGGTCCGGGGCGATCGGTCGTTCCAGGGTCATCGGGACGCGTCCTTCCGGTGTGCGGAGCTTTCCGCCTCTTCTTACCCCGTCGAGGGGCCGCCGACGACCGGTTGGGCGCTGCCGGGGAACGACGCGCGGATACGATCATCGCCGCAACAGTCCACGGGGGAAATTCTTGAGCATCTGGCGTGACTTCCTGATCGCCGTCGTCACCGCGCTGCGCAAGCCGGACGAGCAGTCGCTCGCCCGAGAACGGCGACGTGCGGTCGAGCGGCTGGCCGACGAGACGATCCGCGAGGAGCGGCGGGCCGCGAACCCGCCAGAGTGACCGGGACGCGAGGCGGCGAGCCGCTTCGGGACGAACAGTCAAGATGACCCGATGGGGTGGATCTCCTGGCCGCGGCCGGTAGTCACGGCGGAGAAGCACCGACCGACGCTGTTCGAGGTCTTCTTCGACCTGGTGCTGGTCTTCGGGCTCATCCGGGTCACCACGTTCATGAGCGAGCGGCCCTCGTCGGAGACCCTGACGCAGGGGCTCCTCGTCCTCGTGCTGCTGTGGAACTCCTGGTTGGTCTACGCCTGGTTGGGCAACTACGTCCGGCTCGACGTCGGGCTCACCCGGGCCGGCGTCACCGTGGCGATGGCCGCTGTCTTCCTCATCGCGCTTGTCATCCCCGAGGCCTGGCAGACCGGCCCGCATACGACGAAACCACGTCTGATCCTGGTGCTGGCGTACGTCGTGGTGCGAGTGATCGACTCCGCCCTCTTCCACTGGGCGGCGGCGGACGACCCCCGACTGAGCCGCACCGTTCGTCTCTACGCCCTCACCAGCGCGCTGTCCTGGCTACCGCTCGTCCTCGGGGCCGTGCTCGGCGGCACCGCGCAGCTCCTGCTCTGGGCGGCGGCACTCATCGTCGACATGAGCGGTGGGGTGCTCGCCCTGCTGGTGAGCGGGTGGCCGGTACGCAGCCCCGGTCACTTCGTGGAGCGGCACGGCCTCGTGGTGATCATCGCGCTCGGTGAGTCCCTGATCTCGGTCGGTGCCGGGATCGGCACTCGGATGATCCGCACGCCGACCCTGGTGGCGGCGCTGCTCACCCTCGTCCTCACGATCTGCCTGTACTGGCTGTACTCCGCGAACACGGCGCACGCCGAACGAGCGCTGACGATGGCGCCCGGGCTGCGACGGGGCTTCGTGGCCGGCAACGCCTACAGCGTCGCCCACCTCCCGCTGCTCGCCGGGACGATCTACGTGGCGCTGGGAGTCGAGGAGGTGCTCGCCGCCCTGGCGCACGAGAAATCCCACGCCACCCTGAACTGGGTCCCGGCCATCGCGCTGTTCGGCGGGGCCGCCCTGTACCTCGTGGGCAGGGCGATCTTCCTGGGTCTCAGCGGCCAGTCGGTGCGGCTGGAGCAGTATGTGGCGCCCGGTCTGGCGCTGCTGTTGCTGCCCGTCGGTCGATACCTGCCCGGTCTGGCCGCACTCGGCCTGCTCACCGCGTTCCTCGTCGCCCTCCTCAGCTACGAGGCGTGGACCAGGCGATCCGCGACGAACGGCGGGGCACAGTGAGCGGGTCTGCAGCCCCGCTCACCTGTTACAGGTTGCGCTCGGCGTAAACGTGCATCGCGTCGCGTATCAGCGTCGCGGTGCCGACGGTGTTCTCGGCGTTGTCGAACACGGCCGTGTAGCGCGCGTCGGACACGTACAGCTCGCCGAGCCCAATGAAGTATTCCTTGGTCGGGGTCGTCGACGTCCCCGACAGCCAGTCGTACAGCCGCTGGGTGGTCGCCTGCACCTGGTCGCTGTCGGCCGCCGCCCCGGCGCGGTGCGCCGCGCCGAAGTCCCGCCCGATCTCGACCTGGCGCTGCTGGAACGCCAGCTTCTCAGCCGGGCTGAGTGAGCGCCACCACCGGTCACCCTTCGCGTAGGCCTCGCGGCCCCACCGTTCGGTGACCTCCTGCTCGTATTGCGTGTGGTCGAAACCGGCGAACATCTCCTCAGGCATGAGTGGTTCACCTCCTTCCGTCTTGTGCAGGGTCGTCTTCACCGACTCGATCTGCCTCCCGATCCGCTCGCGCTCCTGCTCGAGCAGTTTCAGGTGGGTGCGCAGCGCTTCGACTGTGTGCTGGCTCCCGTCGAGCACCTCGGCGATTGCGGGCAGCCCAAGGCCGAGCTCCCGCAACAGCAGAATCCTCTGCAACCGGAGCAGCTTCTCCTGGTCGTAGTACCGGTACCCGTTGCGGCCGATCCGGCTCGGCCGAAGCAGACCGACGTCGCCGTAGTGGCGCAGGGTGCGACTGGTCGTTCCGGCCATGCGCGCGATGTCCTGGATCGACCAATCCACCTCAGTCACCCCGTCAACTCGTCGGTGTGAAATGAAGGTTAGAGGTTGACGTAACGTCAAAGTCAACCGTGCCAGAAATCCGCAAAAGCGGCACCAGCGAAGGCCCTTGCCGTTCCGGGACACTTTCGCCAGCAGGCTGGAGGACGGCCCCGAGCGGGACGAAGTGAGACCGACTCACCGCACATAGACACGCCCCTTGGCCAGGGTTCGCGCTGGTCAGGGAGCGTTTTTGCTGTCCAGAGGGGCGGAGGGTGTGGGATTCGAACCCACGAAGACATCGCTGCCTTACCGGTTTTCAAGACCAGCGCCATCGGCCACTAGGCGAACCCTCCTGGGCCGCCACCCGCGGGTGTACGGCCACGCACAGTCTGCCACGACTCCCGCCGGTCGGCCCGGCGTCCCTCCCCCAACGCGGCGACCAGGCCATCTCGGCCGTCCACAGTGGGCTCAACGGGTGCGCCTGCGGCACCCGACGAGATCGGGAAGACTGGGCTCATGCGAGCCATCACCATTCCGCAGCCCGGTGGACCCGACGCGCTGGTCTGGGCCGAGGTGCCCGACCCGGAGCCGGGCCCCGACGAGGTGATCGTGGATGTGCGGGCCAGCGGGGTCAACCGCGCTGACCTGCTGCAACGGCAGGGGCACTACCCGCCGCCGCCGGGTGCGTCCGCGTACCCCGGGTTGGAATGCTCCGGGGTGGTCACCGAGGTGGGGTCGGAGGTCTCCGGGTGGGCGGTCGGGCAGCAGGTGTGCGCGCTGCTGGCCGGTGGGGGGTACGCCGAGCGGGTCGCGGTTCCCGCCGGGCAGTTGTTGCCGGTGCCGGCCTGCGACCCGGTGGACGCCGGGGCGCTACCGGAGGTGGCCTGCACGGTCTGGTCGAACCTGATCCAGGTGGGTCGGCTCGGCGCGGGTGACACGCTGCTGGTGCACGGCGGGGGCAGCGGGATCGGCACGTTCGCGGTCCAGTTCGGGGCGGCTCTCGGCGCGACGGTCCTGACCACCGCGCGGGAGGCCAAGCACGCCCGGCTGCGGGAGTTGGGCGCGGCCCACACGATCGACTATCGGGAGCAGGACTTCGTCGAGGAGGTCCGGCGGGTCACCGACGGTCGGGGTGCGGATGTCGTCCTGGACATCATGGGTGCGTCTTACCTGGGCCGGAACGTTTCCGCGCTGGCCACCGGCGGCCGGCTGGTGGTGATCGGGATGCAGGGTGGGCGCAAGGCCGAGTTGGATCTCGGCGCGCTGCTGACGAAGCGGGCCAGCGTCGCGGCGACGTCACTGCGCTCCCGACCGCTCGCCGAGAAGGCGGAGATCGTCCAGGGCGTACGGGACGAGGTGTGGCCGTTGATCGAGGCCGGCACGGTCCGACCGATCGTGGACCGGCGGGTGCCGATGAGCGAGGCGCCGACGGCCCACCGGCTCGTCGAGTCGAACGACCACTTCGGCAAGGTGCTGCTCACCCGCGGGTGATCAGACGAGCGTGTCGTCCGCCGGGCGGGGCAGCATCAGACGGGCGCCCGGCCCCTCGCCGGCCAGCGCGTCACCCGGGTTGTTGAGTGTGCAGCGTTGCAGGGACAGGCAGCCGCAGCCGATGCAGCCGTCCAGGTCGTCGCGGAGGTTGGTGAGCAGCCGGATCTTTTCGTCCAACCGGCCGCGCCAGCTCGCGGAGAGCCGCGCCCAGTCCTGCGGGCTGGGCGTGCGGGCCTCGGGCAGCGACTCCAACGCCGCCCGGATCTCGTCGAGCGAGACGCCGACCTGTTGGGAGATCCGGATGAAGGCGACCCGGCGCAACTCGGCGCGGGCGTACCTGCGCTGGTTGCCGCCGGTACGGTCGGCGCGGATGAGCCCGAGTCGCTCGTAGTAGCGCAGCGCCGACGGCGCCACACCGGAGCGGGCGGACAACTCGCCGATGGTCAGTAGATCCTGCATCACCAGGCCCTTGAGTTGAAGTCCACTTCAAGTCACACAGTAGTGGCATGACCACCACACTGACCACCGACACCGGCGCCCGGCTTCCCGGGCTGATCCGACGACTGACCGGCGACGAGAAGCACGCGCCCAGCGCGCACTCCACCATCGACGTGCTCCAGGTGCTCTACGACCGGGTGCTGCGGGTCACCCCCGACACCGCCGACGACCCGGAGCGGGACCGGTTCCTGCTCTCCAAGGGGCACGGGCCGGCGGCCTACTACGCGGTGCTCGCCGCGCACGGCTTCATCCCGGACGCCTGGCTCGACGACCTGGCCGGGCCGGACAGCCGGCTCGGCCACCACCCGGACCGGGTGCTGGTGCCCGGCGTCGAGATCGGCTCAGGCTCACTCGGTCACGGGCTCGGGCTGGCCGTCGGCACCGCCCTCGGCCTGCGAGCCCAGGGGCTGCGCACCCCCCGGGTGTATGTGCTGCTCGGCGACGCCGAACTCGACGAGGGCGCCAACCACGAGGCGATGGCGTACGCGGGGGCGACCGGCCTGGACAGCCTCACCGCCATCGTCGTCGACAACTCGTCCGCCACGCACGGCTGGGCCGGCGGGATCGCCAGCCGGTTCACCGTCAACGGCTGGACCGCCGACACCGTCGACGGCCGGGACCACACCGCCCTGTACGCGGCGCTGACCGGGCACCGGCCACGACTGCCGCACCTGGTGGTCGCCCGGGTCGAGAGCAGGGGATGACAGTCATGCGTAACGCCTTCATCGACACCACCGCCGCCCTTCTCGACGAGGACCCGCGTACCGCACTCGTGGTGGCCGACATCTCGGCCAGCCAGTTCGCGGCGGCCGGTCACCGGCACCCGGACCGGGTGCTCAACGTCGGCATCCGGGAACAACTGATGATCGGTGTGGCCGGTGGGCTCGCCCTGACCGGGCTCCGCCCGATCGTGCACTCGTACGCGACGTTCCTGGTGGATCGGGCGTACGAGCAGATCAAGCTGGATCTGGACCACCAGGGCATGGGCGCGGTACTGGTCAGCATCGGCGCGTCGTACGACGGGTCGGCGGAGGGCCGGACCCACCAGTCGCCCGGGGACGTGGCGCTCTTCGACTCGCTCGGCGACGGCTGGACGGTGCGGGTGCCCGGCCACCCGGACGAGGTCGCGCCGCTGCTCCGGCACGCGGCGACCGGTGACGACCCGATCTACCTGCGGCTCAGTGAGCAGCGCAACGCCGAGGCGTACCCGGATGCGGACCGGCTGCGGGTGCTGCGGCGGGGCGGGCCGGGCGCGCCGCTGGTGGTGGCCGTCGGGCCGATGCTCGATGCCACGTTGGCGGCGACCGAGGCGATGGACGTGACAGTCGCGTACACCCACACGCCCCGGCCGCTCGACACCCTCGGGCTACGGGCGCTCGCCGGGACCGAGGTGGTGCTCGTCGAGCCGTACCTGGCGGGCACGTCGAGCGCCCTCGTCAGCCGGGCGATGGCGGACGTGCCGCATCGGCTGCTCGCGCTCGGGGTGGGTCGGACCGACCTGCGACGCTACGGAAGCCCGGCCGACCACACCCGGTGGCACGGCCTGGACGCCGCCGGTCTGCGGCGGTCGATCAGCGCGTTCCTGGGCTCAACGCGCGGCTGACTTGGCGGGACGGCGGCGTGCGCGCTCGCGGCCGAGGATCCAGATCGCCTCGACGCCGTCCTTCCAGGTGATCTTCTTGCCCTCTTCCCGGCCACGTGCCCGGTAGCTGATCGGCACCTCGTACGGACGGATCCGTTGACGCAGCAGCTTGCCGGTCACCTCGGCCTCCATGCCGAAGCCGCGCGAGCGCACGTCCAGCGACCGGTAGAGCGCCACCGGCATCAGCTTGAAGCAGGTCTCCAGATCACCGATGTACGAGTTGAACAGCACGTTGGCCGCCATCGTGACGCCCTTGTTGCCCATCACGTACCAGAAGCTGTAGGCGCTGTGGCTGCCGAAGGTGCGGTTGCCGTAGACGACTGTGGCGCGCCCGTCGAGCACCGGGTCGAGCAGCTTGGGGATGTCCTGCGGGTCGTACTCCAGGTCGGCATCGAGGATGACCATGTAGTCGCCCTCGGCGCTGTCGACGGCCGTCTTGATGGCGGCACCCTTACCGGCGTTGCGCTGGTGGGTGATGACCCGCAGGCGTGCGTCGTCGGCGCGACCGAGGACCTCGCCGGTGCCGTCCCGGCTCCCGTCGTCGACGACGACCAGCTCGATCTCGCACGGGTAGTCCACCGCCAATGCCTGCTTGAGGGCATCCGCGATGCGTTCTTCCTCGTTGAAGACCGGCATGAGGATCGAGAGCTTCACGGGAATCTCCACGGTGGCGACGACACGTCGGGCATAGCCTAGCCCGGCTGGTCAGCGCGACGGTGGCCGCCACCGCCGGGCAGTCGACGTGGCAGTCCCAGACCGATGGTGTTTACTTCCCGCCATGTCGGCTGCCGGCTCCCTGCTCGCGGTGGTGCCTGCCGCCGCGGTGCTCCTGCTCACCGTCGTGACGAGGCCGCGCGGGGCCGCCGGGGTGGCACCGCTGCGGCTCGCCGTGGTGCGCGCCGCCCTGCTCAGCGGGGCGTACGCGGTGCTCGTCGTCGAGGTGCTCGGCGCGTCGCACGCGCTGACCCGGCCGGCGTTCGTCGCCGCCTGGCTGCTCTTCCTGCTCGCCTGCGCGGCGGCGGCACGGGTGCGTTGGCGCCGGAACGCCACCGCCGCGCGGCAGCCCGCCGCGACACCCCGACGGGTGCCGGTCGGCGCGGCGGTGGCCGCCGGCGTCGGTCCGGAGCTGCCCGCGCCGAGCATCGACGAGGGCCCAGCCGGGCGCGGGGACCGGCCGGTCGGTCGGTCCCGCGGCGGCCTGCTCGCCAGGGCACTGGACAGGTGGCGTACGGCGGGGCGGGGCGAGCGCCTGCTCGCCGGCACGGTCGGCGGGCTGGTCCTGGTGGAGTTGCTCGTCGCGCTGCTGGCCGAGCCGAACAACTTCGACTCGCAGACGTACCACCTGCCGAAGGTGGAGCACTGGGTGGCCCAGGGCGACCTGGACTTCTGGCCCACCGCCATCCACCGGCAGGTGACCATCCCGCCCGGAGCCGAGTACCTGCTGCTGCACCTGCGCCTGCTGACCGCCGGGGACCACCTGCACAACCTGGTGCAGTGGGCCGCCGGGGTGCTCTGCCTGCTGGTGGCCGCACGGATCACCGCGCAACTCGGCGGCGGCCGGCGGGCTCAGTTGTTGACCGCGTTCGTGCTGGCCACCACGCCGATGGTGGTGCTCCAGGCGACAAGCACGCAGACCGACCTGGTCTGCGCGGCCTGGGTGGCCTGCGCGGCGACGCTGGTGCTGGACGGGCTGCGTCGGCGGACCGGCTGGGGCACCCTGCTCGGGCTGGGGGCGGCCACCGGGCTGACCGCGGTGACGAAGACCAGTGGCCTGATCGCGGTGGGTCCACTGCTCGTGCTCTGGGGGTTGGCGCAGCTCCGACTGGCCCTGGCCAGCCGGGCACCGGCTGCCGAGGGGTCGACTGCCCGCCCGGTCGCCGGCGCGGCGCGCGTCATCGGTGGTTCCGTGCTGATCCTGCTGGTCGCGGCCGTGGTGGTCGGCCCGTTCCTGGCCCGGGTCACTGCCGAGTTCGGGCATCCGCTGGGCCCGCCCCGGCTGCGGGAGTCGATCCCGATGGAACGGCACGACCCGCCGTCGATCCTGGTCAACGCGCTGCGGATCGGGCACACCGCGTTCGACACGCCGCTGGCGCCGCTGCGTGATGTCGGCGGGAAGGCGATCATCGGCGGCGCGGACGCGATCGGGGTCGACCCCCAGGACCGGGCGATCACGTTCGGCCGGGAGATCTTCCCGGAACCCGCCTGGTACCCGGACGAGGACCGGGTGGCGTTCCCGATCGCCGGGGCGCTGGCGTTGATCGGCGCGGTGGTCGCGCTGGCCCGACCGCGCCGGATCGACAGCGGGCAGGTCGGACCGCTGCGCGCGTACGCGGTGGTGGTGCTCGCGACAGTCCTGCTGCACACCGCGATGATCAAATGGCAGCCGTGGGGCAACCGGCTACTGCTCTACGCCCTGGTGCTGGCCGTGCCGCTCGCCGGGCTGTGGCTGGACGCGCTCCTGCGGCGCCGCGCCAGCGCCGCCCGGAACGTGACGAACACGGCCGGCCCGGGTGGGCGGCGACGGTCGCTGGCCACCCTGACGGTGGTCGTCGTGTTGGTCACCTCGGCGCTGGCCGGGATGCTCGCACTGTCGTACGGCTTCCCGCGCCGACTCGTCGGCTCCGGCTCGGTCTTCACCACCTCGGACTGGGACACCCGGTTCCTGCGCCGCCCGCAGTGGGCCGACGAGTTCCGCTGGGCTGCCGGGGCGGTCCGCGACAGCGGCGCGCGGCGGATCGGGCTGGTGGAGCAGAACGACAACTGGGAGTACCCGTGGTGGCTGCTGCTGCGCCAGCCGGACGGCCGTTCGCCGGAGCTGGTGTCGTTGCAGTCGGTGCTGCCGGAACGGCCGCCGGCCGACCCCACCTCGGTGGACGCGATCGTCTGCACCGGCGCCAAGGCGGCCTGCGCGAAGCTCGTTCCGGCCGGCTGGCGGTTGGAGTTCCGCGACTACGTGGGCTACGCGTTGCCACCCGGCCGCTGATCCGGCCGGACACTCGGACCGGACCCGCACCGCCAGGCGGCCGGCGCCCGGATCGTCCGATCCGGGCGGTTCGGCAGCCCGCGCGCAAGGATCCGAGACGCATTCACATCGGTTGATCCGCACGTTACCGTCTGGTAACTCAGTCGACGTCCCGCGACTGAGCCGAAAGGAGTGCGTCGATGCCTGCAATCCCCGCCAGGCCCGAACGCGCGACCCGACGACGGGCCAGCACCGTGGTCGTCGCCGTCGCCGCTCTCGTGCTACCGATGCTCGCCGGACCTGCCGCCCCCGCCGCCGCCGACCGACCGGCCGCCCCCGCCGCCGACCGACCGGCCGTCCAACCACTCCCCGCCAACCTCGAGGCCGTCCGCGCTGCCGAGGCCACCGCCCTCTACGGCAGCCCGGCGATCCGCCCGATCGAGCAACGCCGCACCGCGTTGGTCACCATGGGCGACAGCGAGATCTCCGGCGAAGGTGTCGGCAACTACGTCCCCGGCACCCACCAGGACGGCAACTGGTGTGACCGCTCGTACGACCAGGCGGTCTTCCGCACCGGCATCCCGTCGGACACGCAGTACAACATCGCCTGTTCCGGTGCCACCCCGTGGAACCTCATCGCCGGCGGCCCGACCCAGCACAACGAGCTGAACCAGGGCGACTACCTGGGCATCAAGGCGCGCAACACGCACGTGAAGCTGATCTGGGTGGTGGTCGGCGCGAACGGTGACGGCACCATCCAGTTCGGCCCGGTCGCCACCGACTGCGCCATCCGTCGGGTGTTCTTCCAGGGAGCCTGCTATCCCACCTACACCGACCAGTGGACGATCCGCACCGACGGCAGTCGGCAGGCCGTGACCGACGCGCTCACCGACATCCGGCAGACCATGACCAACGCCGGCTACCTACGCTCGGACTACGAACTGGTGCTCATGTCGTACCCGAGCCCGGGTAGCCCGGACGTGGAGGACAACCCGAACTTCCCCGGCTGGTACTCCGGTGGTTGTCTGCTCTACCTGGCCGACGCGGCGTTCGCCCGCAACAAGGCGGTGCCGCTGTTCGAGTCGGCGCTGCGCGCGGCCGCCACCGCGACCGGCACCCGCTACCTGGACGCCAGCCGGCTCTTCCACGGGCACGAGGTGTGCACCGACAACACCTCGGTCCGCGGCCTGTTCATCGAGGTGGGGATCTGGAACGAGAACGCCGCCCGCCAGTCGTTCC
This sequence comes from Micromonospora sp. NPDC049101, assembly GCF_040648675.1. NCBI lineage: Bacteria > Bacillati > Actinomycetota > Actinomycetes > Micromonosporales > Micromonosporaceae > Micromonospora > Micromonospora sp. NPDC049101. The sequence goes on from NZ_JBEZED010000004.1 coordinate 75,578, forward strand.
ACCCGAACGCCCGGGGGCACGGCATGTTCGCCCAGTGCATCACCCAGTTCTGGAACTCCGGCCAGGAGCGGGCCAGTTGCGTCGACCCGGCCAGCACCGGCGGCGGCGTGCTCTACCCGGGCCTGCTGGAGTTCAGGCAACTGCGCAACCTGGCCACCGGCACCTGCGTCGACGGCCGGGGCTACGACTCCCGCAACGGCACAGTCCAGCAGCCGCACGCCTGCCACGGTGGGCGTAACCAGGGCTTCTGGTACGACTCGACCCGGCGGTCGCTGCACTCGGAGCTGTCCCACGACCGCTGCCTGGACGTGTCGAACAGCTCGATGACCGCCGGCACCGCGATCAACATCTACGACTGCAACGGCACCGGCGCCCAGCAGTTCGTGTTCGTCGGCAACCAGCTCCGGCCGGCGGCGGCGAGCAACCTCTGCGTGGCGTTCGACAACCCGTTGCTGGGCAGCTCCCGCCTGCGGTTGGCCACCTGCGGAAGCAGTACCCGACAGCAGTGGTCGTACGAGGCCCGTACCGCCGCCAACCCGGTCGGCTACGGGCACGACGACTTCATCGGCTCCCGCGTCTACTGACGGATGGAGGGGTCCCCGAGTCGACCGGGGACCCCTCGTTCACTTGGCGCGGGGGATGAGGATCAGCCGGGCCACGCCCTTGTCGCCGTCCTTCGCGCCGGCGACGCCGAGCGTCGCGCCGACCTTGACCTCGCTCGGCTGCACCGTGGCGCGCCGCTCGACGACTCGCAGGTCGTCGCCGAAGGTCCAGGTCATGGTGAAGCCGTCGGTGGACTTGACGGTCATCGAGTCACCGTCGATAGCGGTCACCTCGCCGCGCTGCACGGCGACGGTCTGCGTACCGCCGTCCTTGTTCTTCACCACGGCCTCGCCGTGCAGGGTGTTCTTGCGCAACTGCACGCGGGCCTGGTGGCGCCTGCGCAGCTCCTCGCCCCGCTTCTCCCGGGCCTTGTCCTTTGCGGTGGGCGAGGCGCCGGGCGTCGGGGTGGCCGGCGCGGCGATGGTCCGCACGTCCAGGTCGTCCGCGTCGAAGCCCATGGCGGTGAGCGCCTGGCCCTCGACGCCCATCGCGGCGGCGACCTCGACGGCGGCCTCCCGCGCGGGTTGGCTGGCCACCTCGGCCGCACCGCAGCCGCTGACACCGAGCGCGACCGCCGCGAGCAGCGCCGTGGTGCCGGTGGCGAATCCCCAACGTGGCATGGCTTTTCCTCTCGTCCGTGGAGGTCCCAGCCTCTCCCGCGACGACGAGCGGAGCGTCAGGCCGATGTTCGAGCCAGGTAAGGATCGCCGGGCAGCCGGACCGTGAAGGCGGCCCCGCCCTCCGGCGCGTGCCCGGCGGCGATCTCCCCGCCCAGCCGCCGGACCAGCCCGGCCGCCAGCGCCAACCCCAACCCGCTGCCGACCTTGCGCACCCCCCGGTAACGCTGGTGCAGCGCGCCGCGCTCGAACGCCACCGCCAGGTCGTCGTCGGTGAAGCCCGGCCCGCCGTCGCGGACCTCCAACACGCCGCCGGCGGCTGGGTCCGCACCGGCCGGCCGGACCGCGAGCACCACCGGCGACCCCGGGGGTACGACCCGCAGCGCGTTCTCCAGCAGCCCGTCCAGCACCTGCCGGATGCGCCCCGGATCGGTGTACGCGGGCACCGGCTGACCGGGCGTCTCCACCCGGAACGGCACGCCCACCGCCGCACACCGACCGGCCCAGGTCGGCTCGGCGTCCAGGGCCAGCCGGGTCAGGTCCACCGACACCGGTTCGAGAGGGAAGTCGGCGGCCTCCAGCCGGGCCAGCGCCAGCAGATCACCGATCAGCCGGTCCAGGTGTTGGGCCTCGGCCAGCATCGTCCGGCCGGTGTCGACGGTGTCGTCCGCGCCGAGCACCCCGTCGGCGAGCGCCTCGGCATACCCCCGGATCGCGGTCAACGGGGTGCGCAGTTCGTGCGAGACGGACAGCAGGAACTCCCGTTGCCGCCCCTCACTGGTGGCCAGTGCGCCGGCCAGTCCGTTCAACGCCTCGGCCAGGTCGGCGACCTCGTCCGGCGGCTCGACCGGCACCCGGACGGCGCGATCGCCGGCGCGTAGCCGGGCGGCGGCGGTGGCCGCGACGCGGATCGGCCGGGCCAGCCGGCGGGCCAGCAGCAGCCCGGCCACCACACCGGCGGCCAACCCGGCCAGCAGCGGCAGCCACAGGCTGCGCAGCACCTGGGCCCACAGCCCGTTCGCCAGGGGACGGGAGAGCACCACCCCGTTGCCGCCGGCCAACGCCCGGCCCTCGACCAGGGCGCGCTCGCCGTTGACGGCGCGCCGGGCCGACACGTTGCGCCCCTGCCCGATGCGCTGCACCACCCGGGCCGGCAGACCCGGCCGGTCGGCCGCACCACGCCGGATCAGGTACGCGTTGATGCCCTGGTCACGCAGTTGCTGGACGAGGCGTTCCTCGTCCGCGGTGCGGCCCCGGTCGAGGCGGGTCCGCAGCACCTCGGCGGCGAGCCGGGCCTGCGCGGCGAGCGCCTCCTGCTCGCTCCGCTCCGCACCGCGGATCGCCAACGGCACGGCGACGATCGCGGTGACCAGCACCGACACCAACGCCACCGCACAGGTCACCAGCACCGCCCGGGCGGTCAGGGTGCGGCCGAACCGGCCCCGACGAGGGGCCGCCGACGGGCCGGCACCGACCACCGGCAGGAACATGGTCGGTGACTCGACGCGCGCGGGATGATCAGGCATCGACCGCGTACCCCACGCCGCGGTGGGTGCGGATCACGCTGGTCGGGCCGAGCTTCGCCCGCACCTGGGCGACATGCACGTCGACGGTGCGGGTGCCGGCGTGTGCCGCGTAACCCCAGACCCCGGCCAGCAGCTCCTCCCGGGTGAAGACCCGACCGGGCCGGGCCATCAGGTGGGCCAGCAGGTCGAACTCGGTGGAGGTGAGCTGCACCGGCGCGCCCGCGACGGTGACCGTGCGGCGGCCCGGGTCGAGCGTCACCGGGCCGACGACACGCGGCCGGTCCGCGCCCTCCGGGCCACCGGCGGCCCGGCGCAGCACCGCGCGCACCCGGGCGACCAACTCGCGAGGGCTGAACGGCTTGGTGACGTAGTCGTCGGCGCCCAACTCCAGGCCGACAATCCGATCCACCTCGTCGTCCCGGGCGGTGAGGAAGATGACCGGGGTCCAGTCGCCGACCTCGCGCAGCCGACGGCAGATCTCGGTGCCGGGCAGGCCCGGCAACGCGATGTCCAGGACGCAGGCCACCGGACGCAACCGGCGGGCGGCACTCAGGCCAGCGGCACCGTCCCGTTCCAGGTGGACGCCGAATCCGTCCCGGGCTAGGTACAGCCGGACCAGGTCGGCGATGGCCGGTTCGTCCTCGACCACGAGGACGAGCCCGCGGTGCGGCGGTTCGACGGTCACCGGCCCATGATTGCCGACGGCGAACGCTCGACGCGATCGGTGTGTGTACGAGTTCGGTAAAGGTGCGGCAAGGCGTGGCCGGGTGTCAGGTCACCAGGACGGAGCGAACATCCCGGGCCGCGCGCCGGCCGGTGCGTCGCCGATGCTGGCGACGACCCGCGCGCCGGGCGGCCGCAGGCGGCTCCGGAACGCCTGGTTGAGCAGCGCGTCGAGCTGCCAGACCTGCTTCGGGTGGCTGGTGCGGATCAGGAACCGCTCACGGATCCCGTCGATCGCGGTGGCCGCCATCTCGACCGACTGGAGTCGCGGGTCCGGGCTCCAGGTGACGTTGCTCAGCTCGCGCAACTCGGTGTTGAGATGCAGGCGCAGACGGTGCAGTAGTCGGGTCTGCTGGGTCACCACCAGTCGACGGTGGGTGAGCAGCAACAGGTAGTCGCCGGTGACCGGACGGTCGGGGCGGCTGCAACGGGTGACCAGGATGGTGGCGTCACCGGAGCCGACGCAGCGCCGGAAGACCGGCATGTGCCGGCTCACGGTCTGCACGGCCAGGCCAGCCTCGGTGGCGGCCGGAAGGAACGTTCGGGAGAAGACGTCCATGACCTGCCCAACGACCTCCCCGGCGGGGTGACGTGGGTCACGATGCAATTTTGGAAGTTCCACGCCGGGGGTCGCACTGGCTGTCCGATTTCCGACGTCGACGGATCATGGTCAGGAATCAGGCTGAAGAGGGCTGGCGGCGAACAGCTCCGCCAACCAACCGGGGACCGCATCGGCGTACTCGGCGCGGGAGCTGTCGACGGTGTCCAGGGCGCGACGCCAGGACAGCGACCGGCTCACCGCCCCCAGGTTGATCGCGAGGTCGACGGCCTCGACGAGAGTCCGGCGGTCGTACCTGTCGGTCCACGCCTCCAGGTAGGCGTCCCGCAACCGAGCCAACCGGGCGTCGTCGGCCGCCAACGACTCGGCGTACCGGATGGACCGCAGGGTCACCAGCAACGTGCCGAACGGGTGCGCCACCGAGGCGTCGCCCCAGTCGAAGTAGCGGTAGCCGTCCGAGGCCGCGAAGACGTTGCCGTCGTGCAGGTCGTCGTGTTGCACGGTGGCCGGAATGCCGATGTCGGCGAGCCGTCGACACCGCTCGGCGTACGACGGCAGCTCCGCCCGCAGCCGCTCGTGCAGATCCGGGCTGAGCCCACCCTCGGCACCGACAAGCAGCGACTCGCGATCATCGAGCAGCTCGGCGAACAGCCCGGCCAGCACCTCGGGGCGGTGGTCCGGCACGCCCTGGGCGACCAACTCGTCGGCATGCGGCACGGTGGCCAGTTGGAGCGCCGCGTACCCGGGCAGCGCCCGCTCCCAGTGCGCCAGATCGGGCTCGCGCGCCAGCACGTCCCGCAACGACTCGCCACCGTCGGGCAGCAGCGACCAGCCCTGCGCCGGGTCCACCGCGATCGGCGTCAGCACCCGTGCCGGCGTCCACCGGGCGAGCGTCGCGATCAGCACCGCCTCATGCACGGTGCCCGGATTGTTGGCCTTGAACCAGACCGGGCCGTCGTCGGTGGGCACCCGCCAGACCAGCGACCACGGGCGCACCCGAGGCTCCACCGGCCCGGTCACCCGCCGGCCGGACTCGCTCAGCCGCGCGTCGACCCAGGACCGGGCCCTCGCCTGCCACTGCTCCGTGGACCAGGGCGCGGCGTGCGGATCAGCGTTCGTCGTCACGCAAGGCACCCTAGGCGGCCCGCCCGCGCCGACGCGAGCGCGTTTACGGCGTCGGGGGAGTCAGACCAGCTCGACGATCGTCGCGTTGGCCATGCCGCCGCCCTCGCACATGGTCTGCAGGCCGTAGCGGATCCCGTTGTCCCGCATGTGCTGGAGCATGGTGGTCATGATCCGGGCACCGGAACCGCCGAGCGGATGACCAAGGGCGATCGCCCCGCCACGCGGGTTGAGCCGCTCCGGGTCCGCCTCGGTCTCCGCCAGCCAGGCCAGCGGCACCGGGGCGAACGCCTCGTTCACCTCGTACACCCCGATCTCCTCGATGCCCAGCCCCGCGCGGCGCAGCGCCTTCGCGGTGGCCGGGATGGGCGCGGTGAGCATGGTGACCGGGTCGTCGGCGGCGACCACGGCGGTGTGGATCCGGGCCAGCGGGCGCAGGCCGTGCCGGCTGGCCCAGTCGGAGGTGGTCACCGCGAGGGCGGCGGCGCCGTCGGAGATCTGGGACGCGGACCCGGCCGTCACCACGCCCTCGGCACGGAACGGGGTGGCCAACTCGCCCAGCTTCTCCAGGGAGGTCTCCCGGCGGATGCCCTCGTCGGCGGCGAACTTGCCCCCGTCCGCGAGCGGCACCGGGGTCAGCTCCGGGTCGAACGCGCCGGCGTCCTGCGCGGCGGCCGCCTTCTCGTGGCTGGCCAGCGCGAACTCGTCCAGCTGGGTACGGGAGAGCCGCCACCGCTGGGCGATCAACTCGGCCCCGACCCCCTGGTTGAACGGCAGCGGCGCATCGTCGGCGAAGCCCTCGACGCCCCGGTAGCGGGCGCGCAGCTGGTCACTGAACGGCATGCCGCCGGCCACACTGGAGCCCATCGGCACCCGGGTCATCGACTCGACCCCGCCGGCGACCACCAGGTCGGCCTGGCCGGAGAGCACAGTCGCGGCGGCGAAGTGCAGGGCCTGCTGGCTGGAGCCGCACTGCCGGTCCAGGCTCGTGCCGGGCACCGTCTCGGGCCAGCCGGCGGCGAGCACGGCGTTGCGGGCGACGTTCCACGACTGCTCGCCGACCTGGGACACGCAGCCCCAGTAGACGTCGTCGACCTGGGCCGGGTCGATCCCGGTGCGCTCGGCGAGGGCGCGCAGCACGTGCGCCGAGAGGTCGACCGGGTGGACCTCGGCGAGGCTGCCCCTGCGCCGTCCGACCGGGGTGCGCACCGCGCCGACGATGACCGCGTCACTCATGTTTACTCCCCGGTAACGTGGGCTGTCCCGATCCTACGTCGTCCACGGCTCGCTCATCCGGGCAGGCGTCGAGATGCCCGTACCCCCGACACCCGGCCGCCGCTGGCATGCTGGGCGGGTGGATGAGATCCCCCCGGTGCGGCAGTGGCGGGTGCCGGCGACCCTGCCGGCGGCAAAGCTGGCCGGCGCGGTTCTGCTTGTCGCGCTCGGCCTGCTCTTCGCCGACGGCGACCCGGTCCGCCTGGTGGTGGCCGTCCTGGCCGCCGCCACGCTGGCCGGCTGGGCGGTACGCGACCTGGTCGCGCCGGTCCGGTTGGCGGTGGACCCGGCGGGGCTCACCGTCATCCACGGATTCGCGGGCCGACGGCTGCTGCCCTGGTCGGCGGTCGAGGAGATCGCCGTGGACCGGCGGCCACGGCTGGGTCTGACAAGCGAAACCCTGGAGATCGACGCGGGCGACTCGCTGCACCTGTTCGGTCGGTACGACCTCGGCGCGACCCCGGAGGAGGTGGCCGCCGCGCTGCGGGCCGCCCGGCCGACCTCGCCCGGCTGAGTCAGCCGAGCAGGTAGACGGTGCGGAAGACGGCCACACCGAGCAGGAGCAGCACGATCACCGCACAGCCGACGACCTGCACCAACGTGCGTCGACCACGCGGCGCGTACGCGAGCACCACCGCCGTCAGCGCCCCGATCACCAGCCCACCGAGGTGCCCGGCGATGGAGATCCTCGGCACGGCGAACGTGAAGACCAGGTTGACGACGAGGACCGGCACGATCGACGAGGTGTCGAGACCGAGGCGTCGCATGATCACGAACATCGCGGCGAAGAGGCCGAAGATGGCAGTCGACGCGCCGACTGTCGGCGGCTGGTTGGGCGCACTGAACAAATAGACCGCGACGTTGCCGCCGAAGCCCGCGATCAGGTAGAGAGCGAGGAATCGCCACCGACCGAGCGCCGCCTCCAACTCCCGGCCGATCACCCACAGCGCCCAGGAGTTGAGCAGCAGGTGCAGCAGGCCGTAGTGCAGGAACATCGCACTGATCAGCCGATACCACTCGCCGGCCGCGACCCCGTGCACCGGCCCGAGGGGGACGTACGAGGCGTAGCCGAGCACACCGCCCCACAGCGTCAGCGGCGTGTCACCGCCCAGCAGACCGCCGAAGCCGGAACCGCCCGCCGCCGCGTCCCCGCCCCGGTCCGAGGCGATGGACAGCACCATGAACAGCACGTTCAGCGCGATGAGCGCCTTGGTGACGTAGCCGTGCCGGCCGGCGATACCGCCACCGAAGGCGGTACGCGCCGGCCGGACACTGCGACGTCCCTCGTCGACGCACTCCGGGCACTGGTGCCCGACGGACGCCTCCCGCATGCAGTCCGGGCAGATCGGCCGGTCGCAGCGGGTGCACCGCACGTAGGTCTCCCGACCCGGGTGCCGGTAGCAGACCGGGGCGGTCGGCGGAGACTCACTCACCGGGCCGACCCTCCGTCCACCGACGCGCCATTTACCGACGCGCGATCCACCGACGCCGGCCGGTGCGGTGCTCCGGAGCGCTCAATCATGCGAGCAAAGGTACCTCGCCGGTCGGTCAGGAAGCAGACCGCTCGATCTCGACCCGCTCGATGACGACGTCCTGCAGCGGACGGTCGCTCGGGCCGGTCGGGGTGCTCGCGATCGAGTCGACGACCTTCACCGACTGCTCGTCGGCAACCTGGCCGAAGATGGTGTGCCGGTTGTTGAGGTGCGGCGTCGGGGACACGGTGATGAAGAACTGCGAACCGTTGGTGCCCGGTCCGGCGTTCGCCATCGCCAGCAGGTAGGGCCGGTCGAAGCGCAGCTCCGGGTGGAACTCGTCAGCGAACTTGTAGCCCGGCCCGCCCCGACCGGTGCCGGTCGGGTCGCCCATCTGGACCATGAAACCGCTGATCACCCGGTGCGAGATGGTGCCGTCGTAGTACGGCCCACTGCCCGGCTGACCGGTGCGCGGGTCGGTGTACTCACGGTTGCCCTCGGCCAGGTCGACGAAGTTGCGGACGGTCTTCGGCGCGTGGTTCGGGAAGAGCTCCAGCCGGATCGAGCCAGCGTTGGTGTGCAGGGTGGCGTAGACAGCCTCGGCCACGGGTACTCCTCACTCGTTGGTCAGTTCCATGCGGATCCTCCCATGTGCCCGATCTGGCATCGCGGAGGCATCCGTTGGTGGAGGATGACGAAGGAACAACTCCCAGGAGGTAGGACCGTGTTTGGATTCGGGCGGCGTAAGTCCCAGGGGCAGTTGGCAAAGGCCGAGCTGAACCAGAGCATCAGCCACCTGATGCAAGCAGCCAACCACGCCGCGAAGGGTGCCGGAGCGACCGTCGGCCCGCGGGTCCAGGTGGCCCGGGGCTACGTGGGGCCGGCCGCGGCGAGGGTTCGCGACCAGGCGTCGACCGGCTGGGGGACGACACTCACCACGCTGGCACCGCTGGCCGTGGCGGCCCGTGACGGCGCCGCGCAGGCAGGGCCGCTGACCAGGAAGGCCAAGTCGAAGACCATGCGGATCACCGGTAAGAAGAAGCAGCCGCGCCGTCGCGGCTCGATGATGACCGGCCTGCTGGCAGCAGGTGTCGTCGCCGGCCTGGCCGGCGCGGTGGCCCTGCGTCGCCGCCGGGAGCAGCAGGAGTGGGCCGAGTACGACCCGACCCGCGGCAGCCTCGAACCGATGCGTGACGAGGTCGACTCGATCGAGGTGCGCACGCCGTCCGCCACCAAGGGCAGCGACGGGGCGGCCATGACCGGCGCCGCGGGGATGACCGGCGCCGGCAGTTCGGCGGTGGCCGGCGGCACCAGCGCGAGCACCACCGGCCCGGCCAAGCAGACCGGCATCCGCCCGACGGACAAGGTCCCGTCGGTCGCCGAGGGTGCCACTGACGTCTCCGGTCGGCCGACCGACGACCTCACCAAGGCGCTGGGCAAGGACAAGGACACCGCCCGCACCAACGGCCGCCGCTGACCACAGCGACAGCGCATCGAGCGCCGACGAGCGGGCTGCCCCCGCTCGTCGGCGCTTCCGCGGGCGCGGCGCTTCCGCGGGGGCCCTTGCATGATCGACTCGGCTTTCAGGAAGTCGGGGTGTCCAGGTGCGCGGGATGCCGCGACTTCCTGAAAGGCGAGTGGATCACCGCGCGCTGGTCGGGCGGCGGAGTGGTCCGGGTGCTGTCGCCGCGCGGTCAGAGCCACCCGTTGCGGCGGAACCACCGGTAGAGCGCCAGTGAGACGCCGAGCATGAGGGCCAGCACCACCGGATAGCCGTACGTCATCTTCAGCTCGGGCATGTTGTCGAAGTTCATCCCATAGATGCCGGCGATGGCGGTCCACACCGCGGCGATACCGGCCCAGGCAGCGATCTTGCGCATGTCGTTGTTCTGGTCGACGGTGACCTGGGCCAGCCGCGCCTGGAGGATCGAGTTCAGCAGGTCGTCGTAGGAGTTCACCTGCTCCACGGTGCGGCTCAGGTGGTCCTGCACGTCCCGGAAGTACTTGCGGATCTCCTTGGGCACGTCCCGGTTGACCTGCGAGGTCAGCGTCATCAGCGGCCGTTGCAGCGGCACCACCGCCCGCTTGAACTCCACCAACTCCCGCTTCATCTGGTAGATCCGCTGGATCCGCCCGTGGCCCTGCCGATCGAAGACCTCGGCCTCCAGCATGTCCAGGTCGTCCTCGATCTGGTCGGCGACCTCCAGGTAGAGGTCGACCACCCGGTCGGTCACCCCGTACGCCACCGCCCACGGGCCGTGCAGCAGCAACTCCTGCTTGGTCTCCAGGTCGGCGCGGATCGGGGCGAGCCGGCAGGCGTCCCCGTGCCGGACGCTGATCACGAAGTTCGGGCCGATGAAGAGCATCACCTGCCCGGTCTCCACGACCTCGGAGTTCTCGGTCAGTTCGGCGTGCTCGCAGTACCGCGCGGTCCGCAGCACCAGGAAGACGACGTCGCCGAACCGCTCCAGCTTGGGGCGCTGCTCGGCCTTCACCGCGTCCTCGACGGCGAGCTCGTGCAGCCCGTAGGTCTCCGCGATGGCGGTCATCTCGGCCAACTCGGGCTGGTGCAGACCGATCCAGACGAAGCCGTGCTCCTCCCGGCGGGCCGCGGTCAGCGCCTCGGCGTACGTCCAGTCGCCGGGTTGCCGCTTGCCGTCGACGTAGAGCGCGCAGTCGACCACCGCGCTGCGGCCGGTGCCGCTGGGGGTCGGCGCAGGCGGCGAACCGTCGGCGTTGAGGATCCGGGTCATCGCCCGGACCGGGGAGGGCCACGCCCGAGGTCGCAACACCCGGCCGGTGGACGACGGTGCCGTCCGGTCCCGCTCTGTCCGATCCGTCATCGCGTCACCTCCCACGCTCGGCTGCGGCTTGCAGGCTACGCCGACCGGGCTCCGGGACGCCTGTGACGGCGGTCGCGTGGGGCGGCGCCGGGCGGGCCGGGCCGCATCGGGGGGTGTGCGGGGACGACACGGCCCACCCGGCACCTGTGGGGGCGGGAGGTTGTGCTGCCGCGTCACCCCACTCGCGGCCAGCCCGGAGACCGGGCGGTGACGTCCGCAACAGCTGAAGGGTGACGCTCGCAGCATTGTGGGCCGCCGACCGCCCGGGCGGGAGTCCCGAGGCGGCCGACGTCGCCTTTCTGTCGGGAACCCGACAGTCAACTCAGCTGCGGACCGCCTCCACGGCCTCGGCGAGCCGACGGACACCCTCGTCGATCTTGTCCGCGGTCACCGCCGAGAAGGCCAACCGGAGCGCGTGCCGCCCACCGTCCAGCACGAAGTCGCTGCCCTTGACCACCGCGACCCCACGCTCGGCGGCCGCCGGGGCGAGCCGGTCGACAAGCACGTCCTCCGGGAACTCGACCCAGAGGAAGTAGCCGCCGTCGGGTTCCACGAACCGCGCCTGCGGCAGGTGCCGGCGCAACGACTCGGCGAGCACCCGGGACCGCTCACCCAGCGCCGCTCGTACCGTCTCGATCGAGCGGTCGATGTCACCGGAGACGCAGAACTCGTGCACGATCGCCTGGGACACCATGCCCGGCGAAATGTAGAGGCTCGTCGCGTTCTTGGCGATGTCGGCGATCAGATCCGATGGGCCGACCAGGTAACCGACCCGGACGCCGGGGCAGACGGTCTTGGTGAAGCTCGACGCGTGCACCACCACGTTGCGGGTGTCCAGCGAGAGCATCGACGGCAGTGCCTCGCCCCGGAACCGGACGTCCGCGTACGGGTCGTCCTCGAAGATCGTGAACTCGTACTCGGCGGCGAGGTCGAGCAACTCCCGACGCTTCTCCAGCGACAGCGTCATGCCGGCGGGGTTCTGGTAGTTCGGGATGACGTGCGCGAGCCGGGGCCGGACCCCGGACTCCAGCAGCTTGCGCAGCTCGGCGGTGTCGAGGCCATCCGGCTGGACCGCGATGGAGTGCAGCTCACTGCCCATCCGCTGGAGATTGAGCAGCGTCCGGTCGTACGTCGGGCGTTCCACCACCACCGCGTCGCCGGGGCGGACCAGGTGGTCGAAGAGGAACGCGTCGGCCTGAAGCGACCCGTTGGTGACCAGCACCTGGTCGGCCTGGACGCCGTGCTTGTCGGCGATCCACTTCCGCAGCGGAAGGTAACCGACGGAGGTGCCGTACGCCGTGACCCCCGCGGGGTCGGCGTCGAAGGCGCGGACGGCTGCGGCCTTGAGCCCCTCGACATCGACGATGTCCAGCGAGGGAGCCCCACGGGCAAAGGAGATCAACTGCTCGGCGGTCATGGATGTTGAGCGTACGGGCGGCGGCGGGGGACGCGCGGACGGCACGGCGATGTCCGCATCCTGAGCCACCGGACGGGTGACCCGACTCCACCGGTCGGCGGCAGATCAGACCGGAAGGGCGAGCGCGTCGTGGTGCGCCACCCGGGACAGTCCCTCAAACTGCACGCCGATCGCGTCGAGAAGCTGACTCCAGTCGAAGTAGGAGCGCCAGGCGGTGATCCGGCCGTGCCGAGCCCGGACCACGTCGGCCACCTCCCAGCTCACCAGCCGCCCGGTGGGCGCGACGGTGCCGTACGGCGAATGCAGCGTGCCGGTGTGGGTGCCGGTCAGACGCAGCTCCACGGCGGCGCCACCGCCGGTGCGGACCGCGCCCAGCGGGTCGACCCGCAGGTCCCCGAAGGCGCCAGTCCAGGTGCGCAGGAGCGCGGGCAGCTCGATCGGGCGGACCGTCACGCCCGGCATGGCGTAGAACGCCTCCGGGGCGTAGAGATCCGGTAGACGGGCCACGTCCCGACGCAGGAGCATGGCGTACTGCTGCTCGACCAGCTGCTCCGCGTCACGCATCGGAGACCTCCCCCGCGGACCACGGCATCTCCGTGCCCGCAGGGGATCCTTACCCGTCGATCCGGCCGGCCACACCTGCGCGGCTCAGGTCCTGGCGGCCACCTGGCTGTCCGCCCAGACCCGCATGATGTCCCGCACCGAGATCACCCCGGCCACCTCGCGGCCGTCCAGCACCACCAGGTGCCGGAACCCGCCCCGGGCCATCGCGGCGGCGGCCTCGGCCACCGTCCATTCCGGGCCCGCGTAGACCACGTCCCAGGTCAGGTGAGCGCTGGTGCGTTCCACGTCGCAGTCCAGGCCGGCGCCGATGGCCTTCAACACGTCGCGTTCGGTCATGATCCCGACGCCCTCGGAATCCGGGTCGATCACGACCGCCGACCCGACACCGCGGGCCGACATCATCCGGGCCGCCTGGCGCAGCGTGTGCTCCGGACCGACGACGAGGACCTGGCTGGACATGGCATCCCGTACCTGCATCACAGATCACTCCTTTGGGACGGTGGCCCCCGGTACGGACATGGTCGTCCGTGGATGTTTCCGGGACAAGACCGAACGTCGCCGTACCGCCGGCCGCTCGCTACTGTCGGATCGTGTCCACCGAGCCCCTGCGCTGCGCCGGCGCGCTGATCGTCGACCACGACGGCCGCATCTTCTTCCAGCGCCGCTCACCGCACCGACGCCTCTTCCCCAACTGCTGGGACATCGTGGGCGGCCACCTGGAGCCGGGCGAGGATATCGACGAGGCACTCCGTCGGGAGATCACCGAGGAGACCGGCTGGGTCCTCTCCCACGTCCTGGGCCAGGTGGGCGAATACGCCTACGTGGGCGACGACGGCCTGGCCCGGATCGAGTACGACTTTCTGGTCCGTGTCGACGGTGACCTCGACCGCCCGACGTTGGAGGTCGGCAAGCACACCGAGTACCGCTGGCTGGCCGAGCACGAGGTGACAGCGCTGGACGAGCACCGCGACGTCAACGACGGGCTGATCCGGCGGATCGCGGAGGAGGGCTTCGCCGTCCTGCGGTCGATCGGTCTGTGAACACCGTCGAGCTGGCGCCGCACCGCGTCGCCGGGCTGCTCGCCCCGGCCGTGGACCGGGTCTTCCGCGCCGGCATGCTGGCCGGCCGCGACGGCGGAGGCGCCGAGTTGAGCCAGCGGTACGGCGGGCCGACCGCGAGCGGCTTCCTGGTGGACCTGCGCACCCGGCTGGCGGCGCCGGGTGGCACTGTCGACGCCCCGGGCTTCGCGGCGATCACCCGGTACGGAGATCCGGTCGTCGTCCGCCGGACGGTGGACAAGCAGGTGGCGCACGGGATGTTGCACCGCGGCCCGGACGGCGCACTGTCCGCCACCGAGCGGGGCGCGGCCTTCCTCGCCGAGCTGTACCAGGTGCACGCCGAGGTCACCGAGGAGCTGTGGGCCGGGCACGACGAGCGGGTGTCCCGGCTGGTCGCGGTGCTCGGTCGACTGCTGTCGTACGCGCTGGTGCTGGCCGACGAGGAGGGCGACCGGGGTGGTTCGGCCTTCGCCGCGTTGGCGCCTCCGCACGAGCCGGACGGCACCGGATCGGGCGTGCTGCTGCTCAACCGGCTCGGCACGCTGCGCTACCACCGGGCCGACGCGCACGCCGCCGCCTGGGCCGCCGCCGGGCACACCGCGTCGAGCGTCGCCGCCCTGCCGGCCGGCCCCGAACGGCTCGCCATCGAGCTGGAGACCGACCGCCGGGCCGCCGGCCCGTACTCCGTGCTCAGCGCGGACGAGCGGCTGACCATGCTCGCCGACCTGGCCGCACTGCCCGGCTGACCCGGTTGGCCCCAGCGGCGAGGTCAGCCGGCGCTATCCTCCAGCGGTGACGGGGAGCAGGACTAGGGAGGATGTCGCGATGATCGGAATGGTGCTCGCGGCCGGGGCGGGACGACGGCTGCGCCCGTACACCGACACCCTGCCCAAGGCTTTGGTGCCGGTGGACGGCGAGACCACGATCCTGGACATCGCGTTGGGCAACCTCGCCGAGGTCGGGCTCACCGACATCGTGATCGTGGTCGGCTACGCGGCGGACGCGGTCCGCGAGCGGCAGGCCGACCTGGAGAAGAAGTACGGGGTCACGCTGACCCTGGTGCACAACGACAAGGCCGAGGAGTGGAACAACGCCTACTCGCTCTGGCTGGCCCGGGAGTACTTCGCCCGTGGGGTGCTGCTCGTCAACGGCGACACCGTGCACCCGGTGAGCGTGGAGAAGACCCTGCTCGCCGAGCGCGGGCCGGGCATCCTGCTCGCGGTGGACACGCTGAAGGCGTTGGCCGAGGAGGAGATGAAGACCACCTTCGACGCGGCCGGCCAGCTCACCCGGATCACCAAGATCATGGACCCGGGCGAGGCGTACGGAGAGTACATCGGCGCGACGCTCATCGAACCGCAGGTCGCCGACGCCCTCGCCGACGCGTTGGAGGCGACCTGGCGACGGGACCCGAACCTCTACTACGAGGACGGCTACCAGGAGTTCGCCGACCGGGGCGGGGAGGTGCGGGCGGCGCCGATCGGTGACGTCCCGTGGGTCGAGGTCGACAACCACGCCGACCTGGCCCGCGCGCGGGAGATCGCGTGCCGCTACTAGCTCGGAGCGTCCTCACCCCGCTGCACATCGACGTGCGACGGGGGGCGGTGGCCGACCTGGCGGCGATCCTTTCCGACGGGCGGATCTCCGCCGGCGGTGACGTCGCGGTGGTGGTCGGCCCGGGCCAGGGCACCCAGATCGCGGAGCTGATCCGACCGTCCCTGCGAACGGCCGACGTGTTCACCGTCTCCGGGGGGACCCTGGACGCCGCCGACGACCTCGGCGGCAAACTCCGTGCCCGCTCGTACGACGCGGTCGTCGGGATCGGCGGCGGCAAGACCATCGACGTGGCCAAGTACGCGGCGACCCGCCGAGGGCTGCCGATGGTGTCGGTGGCGACGAGCCTCGCCAACGACGGGATCGCCTCCCCGGTGGCCAGCCTCATCACCGACGGGCTCAAGGGCTCCTACGGCGTGCACATCCCGATCGCGGTGATCGTCGACCTGGACTTCGTGGAGAGCGGCCCGGACCGGCACAACCGGGCCGGCATCGGCGACGTGATCAGCAACATCAGCGCGCTCGCCGACTGGGAGCTGGCCCGCCGGGTACGCGTCGAACCGTTCGACGGGCTCGCCGCCTCGCTGTCCCGGGCGGGTGCCGAAGCGGTGCTCAACCACCCGGGCGACATGGCCGACGACGCCTTCGTCACCGTGCTGGCCGACGCGTTGATCTCCAGCGGCCTGGCCATGGCCATCGAGGGCACCAGCCGCCCGTGCAGTGGCGGCTGCCACGAGATCATGCACGCCGTCGACGCGCTCTTCCCCGGCACCGCCTCACACGGCGAGTTGGCCGGGCTGGGCGCGCTGTTCTGCACCTGGCTGCGCGGGGACCTGCGCCGCTTCGGAGAGATGTCGGCCTGCCTGGCCCGGCACGGTCTGCCCCGGCTCCCCGCCGAGGTGGCGCTCAGCGACGACCAGTTCGTGGAGGCGGTGCAGTTCGCGCCGCGTACCCGACCGGACCGGTACACCATCCTCGAACACCTGGCGCTGTCGCCTACCGAGACCCGGGACCGGCTGGCAGACTACGCCGGTGCAATCCGCGACCAGCTTGGCTGACCCCCGTCCCACCATCGCCGACTTCCACCGGGTGAACCGGGGCGGCGGCCTGTTCAGCGAGTCGATCAGCCAGTGGCTGGGCGCCGTCTTCGCGCTCGTCGCCCAGCGCCTCGGCCTGCGACCGACGGCGCTGACCATCACCAACCTGGTGCTCGGGCTGGCCACCTCGGTCACCGTGGTGGCACTCGCCGGTCCGGTCGCCGACGGGGACGTACCAGCCTGGGTGGTCGGCCTGCTCGCCCTGGTCGGCTGGCAGGTGGCGTACTCCCTGGACTGCGCCGACGGGCAGCTCGCCCGGGTGACCGGCCAGGGCAGTGCGGCCGGGGCCCGGGTCGACGTGCTCTGCGACGTGGCCGCGCAGATCGCCCTGGTCGCCGCGCTCGCCGCCACCGCCGTGGCGCAGGAGCCGTCGACCCCGACCTGGCTGGTGGCGACCTTCGCCGGCACCTGGATGGTCAACCTGGTCACCTCGGTGATGCAGGCCGGCCCCAACGCCGCCAGCATGGTCACCTCGACCTCACTGCCGGTACGCCTGGTGAAGCTGGTCCGCGACTACGGCGCGGTGATCTTCGTGGCCGCCCTGGTGCTCGCCGTGGCCCCCGCGCTGGTCCTCTGGGTGCTCGTCGCCTTCACGATCGTCAACGGCGGCTTCCTGCTGGCCAGCATCGCCTTCTCCGCCCGCGCCTCCCTGTAAGGGCCCTGCGTCGACGGAACGCCACCCGTTGGCATCAGGGCATCTCGCCTTCGTCGTCGGCAGCGCTGCCCTCACGGTCCCGCAGGCGGTTCAGAACCGCTGTCTTCCGCGCGTTGTTGGCGGAGTTGTTCGAGGATGGCGCTGTCGGCTTCGAGGTCGGGGTGGTCGACCTGCCGGTCGAGATCGACGACGTGTTCGAGTTCCTGGATCGCCTGGTCGAGGTCACCGCCCGCCCGGTGAATCATCGCGATGTTGTACCGGGTGACGGCTTCGCCGGCCCGGTCGCCGACCTCCCGCCGGATGGGCAGGGCTTGGTGGTAGTGGTCGAGGGCCCGCTGTCGGTCCTCTAAACCGTCGTACACGTGGCCGATGTTGTTGAGGGTGGTGGCTTCGCCGGCCCGGTCACCGACCTCCCGATGGATGGGCAGGGCCTGGTGGTAGTGGTCGAGGGCCCGCTGCCGGCCCCCTAAACCGTCGTACACGTGGCCGATGTTGTTGAGGGTGGCGGCTTCGCCGGCCCGGTCACCGACCTCCCGATGGATGGGCAGGGCCTGATGGTAGTGATCGAGGGCCCGCTGCCCATCCCCCAACCCGGCGTACGCGCTGCCGATGTTGTTGAGGGTGGCGGCTTCGCCGGCCCGGTTGCCGACGTCCCGCGTAATGGGGAGGGCCTGGTGGTAGTAGTCGAGGGCCCGCTGCGGGTCCCCTAAACCGGCGTACACGTGGCCGATGTTGTTGAGGGTGGCGGCTTCGCCGGCCCGGTCGCCGACGTCCCGCTGGATGGGGAGGGTTTGGTGGTAGTGGTCGAGGGCCTGCTGCCGATCCCCCAACCGGTTGTACGCGCTGCCGATGTTGTTGAGGGTGGTGGCTTCGCCGGCCCGGTTGCCGACCTCCCTCAGGATGGGGAGGGCCTGGTGGTAGTGGTCGAGGGCCCGCTGCCGGTCCCCCAAACCGTGGTACACGCCGCCGATGTTGCTGAGGGTGGCGGCTTCATTGCCCCGGTCGCCGGCCTGCTGGTACAAGGTCAGGGCCTGCTGATAGTCCTCCAGCGCCGGCCAGGGCCGACCGGTCGACAACCGCGCCCAGCCACGCTGATAGAAGGCGCCGGCATCCGGGCCCAGGGTCAGGGTCGCGGTGGCCATGGCCTCGACCGCGGCGAACCGCGAGGTACGCAGCCACACCCGACCCACCCGGTCACCGACGCCCCGGGCGATCGCCGGCTGCTGACCGGCGACAGCAAGCCGATGCACCTCCACGTGTCGGGCAATGGTGGTCGCCGCAGCGGGGGCGACGGCGCGCGGTCCCGGCGGTTCCCGATCCTCCATGCCCGATCCACCTCGTTCTTCCTGCTACTCCCGGTGCCGACGCGGCGGTTGCCGAGGGTCGGACCGTGGCACCACCGGCGTACGGCGGTGGCATCGGCCGTCATTGTTCTTCCCACGATGGCCGGGATGCGGTCAGCGAGTCGGGAACCCGTCACCTGAGCCGGGCTCACCGAGCGGTCCCGGGACGCGAATGAAACGTACAGTGGCCGCCAAGGTCCACCCGTTGATCGCGTGGCCTGGGCCAGAGATGGGCGGTCCTGGGCCGGCTTGACCGGGCGTGTCGGGGGAGGGTGCGGGCGATGCGAAACGCCACGGTGGAGGTGTCCGGGGCGCAGGCCGCGAGCTGGGCGGCGGAGCTGCGGGCGGCGCTGGTCGGGGCCGTGGGGCCGGACGACAGCGTGTCGCCGGTTCAGGTGCAGCGGTCGGCCGAGATGGTGATCGCGGTGATCGGGCTGGTGTTCTCCGGGGTCGAGGTGGCCAAGACGATCACCGAGTGGTGGAGTGCCCGCCGCCGGGACGGCGCCGGGGTCACCGTGCTGCTGCCGGACGGCACCCGGATCGAGCTGGCCGAAGGCAGCCAGGCGCGGCTGGAGATCGCCATGCGGCCGGACGGCACCGGGCCGCACTGAACTGACCGCCACGACGGGATGGGCAGATGGGCACCTTCGAACTGGAGGTCTTCGCGCAGACCTCGAACTACTACGAGCTGCGGCTGTCCGCCGACGGCGAGCCGCCCCGGACCCGCGGTCTGGACCGGGCCGCGGTCGATGAGCTGATCACGCTGGTACGGCGTGACTACAGCACCGACGCCGCCGCGCAGAAGGTGTACGGCGCGGTCCGGCTGGCTGAGCTGGGGGCGCGGCTGGCGGAGTTCCTCGACGGTGACCAGCGGTGGCTGACCTCGATGCTGGCCCATCCGGCCGGGGCGGTGCTGCGGATCACCGCCGAGCAGCGGCTGCGGCACCTGCCCTGGGAACTGCTCGCGCGGGACGGCGCGTTCCTGACCGTGGCCGGGCGGGCGCCGCTGCTGCCGGTCCGTGCGGTCGGCACCCACGCGGCGCTGACCGGCCCGGTCACGCCGGGCAACCGGCCGTTGCGGGTGCTGTTCATGGCGGCTTCGCCCGAAGGCGTCGAGCCGGTGCTCAAGTTCGAGGCCGAGGAGGCCGCGATCCTGGCCGCGACGCGACGGACCGGCACCGATCTGGTGGTCGAGGAGAGCGGCACCCTGGAGGGGCTCCGGTTCCTCAGCCGCGACTACGGGCCCGGTCACTTCGACGTGCTGCACCTGAGCGGGCACGCCACCACCGACGGCGGGGAGCCGGTCTTCGTGGTGGAGGACGAGTTCGGCGCGCCCTCGAGTGCGACGGCTGACCAGATCGCCGAGGCGATGCAGGGGCACTGGCCGCGGCTGGTGTTCGTTTCCGGCTGCCTGACCGCTGACGCCCCCGACGGTGGGGTTTTCCCGTCGATGAGCGAAAGCCTGGTGCAGGCTGGTGCTCCTGCGGTGCTCGGCTGGGCGCTGCCGGTCGGGGACGCCTCCGCCACCGATTTCGCCGCCGCGCTCTACCAGGCCCTGGCCGACGGCCAATCGTTGGACCGGGCCGTCGTCGAGGCCCGCCGTCACCTGTTCCACGACAGGAAGAGCAGCTACTGGCATCTGCTCCGGGTCTACGCCGACCGGTCCCCGCTGACGCCCATGGTCACCCCGCTGCACACCCGGGGCCGCAGACGGTCGCAGGTACGCGCCGTCGACCAGCAGTTCCTGGACCCGCAGACCCAACTGTCCCGGGTCGCCTCCCGCGCCGAGTTCGTCGGCCGGCGTCGACTCATCCAACGGTGCCTGCGCGCCCTCCGGCAACCCGCCGACACCCCCGGCGCGGCGCAGGGCCTGCTGTTGGCCGGCATGGGTGGGCTCGGCAAGAGCAGCCTCGCCTCCCGGCTCCTGGAACGCATGCCCATCCACCAGCACGCCGTCTGGTACGGCCGGGTCGACGCCATCAAGTTCCGTGAGCTGACCAGCAAGATCCGCTTCGACAGCGTCGAGCAGTCCGAAGAGGCCGGCAAAATTCTCGACAACGAGCAGGTTCCGCTCCTGACCCGGCTGCGGTACCTGCTCGACGCCGACGGGCTACTTGGTGGGACACCCTGCCTGTTCGTGTTCGACGACTTCGAAACCGGCAACCTCGACACCCGCGACGACGGCAGCCGCGTGCTCGCCCCGGCGATGGCCAAGATCCTGCCCGCCCTGCTCACCGCGATCCGCGACACCGGCAGCCCGAGCCGCGTCATCATCACCAGCCGCTACCGCTTCCCCGCCCCGGCCGGCACCACCATCGCCGTCGAGGCCCTGGAGACCCTCACCCTCGTCGAGCAGACCAAGAAGATCGCCAACCTGACCAACCTGCGCCCCGAATCCACGATCGACACTGCCATCCGCGACCGGGCGATCAAGGCCGCGGCTGGCAACCCCCGGCTGCTCGACTGGCTCAACCGAATCGTCAACGATGCCACCCTCGACATCGACGGCCTGCTCACCGCCATCGAAAACGAAGCCAACCGGTTCCGCCGCGAGACAGTCCTGGCCGACAACCTGCTCGACTCCCAGCCCCTCGAACTCCGCCGGATGCTCGCCAGGATCAACGTCGTCGAGCTACCCGTACCCGCCGCCACCGTCCACGCCCTGCACCAACACCCCGACGCCACCCGGCACATCCAGCGGGCCGTCCAACTCGGCCTGCTCGAAGAGGGCATCGACCCCGAGAGCCGCCAGCCCCGTTACTACGTCTCCAACATCCTGCACCCCCTCGTCCGCCCCCTGCTCACCGACGACGAACACACCGACGCCTGCGCCGCCGCCGCCCAGTCCCTCTATCAACTCTGGGTCCTCGACCCCGCCGCCGCCGATGGCCACTGACCCAAGGGAGCTCGCCCGATGGGTCGAGGTGCATCGGCTTGCTGTCGCCGGTCAGCAGCCGGCGATCGCCCGGGACCTCGGTGACCGGGTGTGTCGGGTGTGGCTGCGTACCTCGCGGTTCGTCGCGGTCGAGGCCATGGCCACCGCGACCCTGACCCTCGGCCCGGACGCCGGTGCCCTCTATCAGCGTGGCTGGGCGCGGGCGTCGACCGGTCGGCCCTGGCCGGCACTGGAGGACTACCAGCAGGCCCTGACCATGTACCAGCAGGCCGGCGACCGGGCCAATGAAGCCGCCACCCTCAACAACATCGGCAGCGCGTACAACCGGTTGGGGGATCGGCAGCAGGCCCTCGACCACTACCACCAGGCCCTCCCCATCCTGAGGGAGGTCGGCGACCGGGCCGGCGAAGCCACCACCCTCAACAACATCGGCCACGTGTACGACGGTTTAGGGGACCGGCAGCAGGCCCTCGACCACTACCACCAAGCCCTCCCCATCCTGAGGGAGGTCGGCAACCGGGCCGGCGAAGCCGCCACCCTCAACAACATCGGCCACGTGTACGACGGTTTAGGGGACCGGCAGCAGGCCCTCGACCACTACCACCAAGCCCTCCCCATCCGGCGGGAGGTCGGCGACCGGGCCGGCGAAGCCACCACCCTCAACAACATCGGCCACGTGTTCGCCGGGTTGGGGGATCGGCAGCGGGCCCTCGACCTCTACCACCAAGCCCTCCCCATCCTGCGGGAGGTCGGCGACCGGGCCGGCGAAGCCACCACCCTCAACAACATCGGCCACGTGTACGACGGTTTAGAGGACCGGCAGCAGGCCCTCGACCACTACCACCAAGCCCTCCCCATCCTGCGGGAGGTCGGCAACCGGGCCGGCGAAGCCGTCACCCGGTACAACATCGCGATGGCCCACCGGGCAGGCGGTGACCTCGACCAGGCGATCCAGGAACTCGAACACGTCGTTGACCTCGACCGGCAGGTCGACCACCCGGACCTCGAAGCCGACAGCGCCATCCTCGAACAACTCCGCCAACAACGGGCGGAGGGCCGGTAAGGGAAAACCTCCTGTCAATGCTTTCGGCACAGGCGGGCCGCCGCCCGGCATCCGGACCGACCAGCCGGACGGGACCTGCCGGTGGCTCGCGCCGCCGGACACCGCTGAATGGCATACGCTCCGGCTCGCGTCGATCGGGCTGCCATTCAAGCCAACGGCCCGGCGGAGCTGGCCGCCCACCTCCGGTCAACAGGTGCGCTGTTCCAGGCCGCCGCAACGGAACCAGGCCCGGTCCGAGACGCGATCATCACGAGCTGGACGGGGTCGTGTCCGCCCGGCGTCACCGCCGCCCAGGTGATGCACTCCCGAAACGAACGCTCTGCGAACCCTAGACGCAGCAGCCCCGGCTCCGTTCAGGGCGGCGCGCACCCCGGCCCGGTCCAGCGGCCCGGGGAAGGTCACGTCCGTCCGCATCGTCAACGGCGGCTTCCTGCTGGCCAGCATCGCCCTCTCCGCCCGCGCCTCCCCCCGCTAACCCCGCCCCCGCCCCCGCGCGAACCTCGGGCTCGTCGATCATGGAGTAGTGGTGCCTGATTTGACGCTATACGAGCGCTTTGTCGCCCACCACAACTCCATGATCGACCGGGCAGTGGCGGGCGACCGGGGCAGTGGCGGGCGCCGGGGCAGTGGCGGGCGACGGGGCGGTGGCGGGCGTTCTGTCATGCCGTGGGG
Organism: Micromonospora sp. NPDC049101; assembly: GCF_040648675.1. Taxonomy (NCBI): domain Bacteria; kingdom Bacillati; phylum Actinomycetota; class Actinomycetes; order Micromonosporales; family Micromonosporaceae; genus Micromonospora; species Micromonospora sp. NPDC049101. The sequence continues at coordinate 98,637 of NZ_JBEZED010000004.1, forward strand.
CAGCGCAGGGCCGCCCGGCACGGGGTCAGACTCGGTTGGGGGTTCGGGCTACGCCTGCGTAGATGTCGATGAGCTGTTTGGTGACCACGTCAGGGTGGAAGGTGCGCTCGTAGCGGGCGCGGGCGGCCAGGGCCAGCCCGGCCGCACCCGCCCGGGCGACCGGTAGGGCGGCGGCCAGCGCGGCCGCCTCCGGTGCGACGACCCAGCCGGCCTCGCCCACCTCGATGCCGGAAGGCATGGGCGACCCGCCGCCGACGACAGCGGAGGCGACCTCGGCAGGGCCGGTGCCGGCGGGTTCGTGCGGGGCGTCGGCCCCGACCAGGTACGGAATGCCGCCCAACGCCGTGCCGAGCACCGGCCGGCCACTCGCCATCGCCTCGATGATCACGGTGGGCAGTACGTCGTGCCACATGGAGGCGGCGATCACCACGGCGCTCGCCTCGACCGCCGCGCGCACCCCGGCCCGGTCGAGCTGGCCGAGGTAGACCACGTCGGGTCGCTCGGCGGCGGCGGCCTCCACCAGCGGGCGCAGCTCCCCGTCGCCCGCCACGCGGAGCGTGCCCAGGGCACCCACCGGGTGCCGCCGCCAGGCGTCCAGCAGCAGGTCGACGCCCTTCTCCGGCGAGAGCCGGGCCAGGTAGAGGAACCCGTCACCGAGCGGCGCCGGCCGACCCGGGTCGGGGACGGAGTTCGGCTTCACGACGATGCGTTCGTCCGGAATGCCGTAGTCGCGGAGGTGGTCGGCGATCGCCGAGGTGAGCGCGACGTACCGATCGACCGAGCGCCAGGTGCCCCGGTGCACGGCCAGGGTGGTCGCCATCAGCGCGCTCTGCGCCGCCGAGTCGCGGTAGCAGCGGTGCTTGATCGCCGGCACTCCCAGCGCCCGACCCTTGCAGTCCTGACAGATCACGCCGTCGCGAAAGTAGATCCCGGACGAGCAGACCTGCCGGTAGTTGTGCACCGTCTGCACGACTGGCACGCCGTGGCGGTGCGCGGTCCGCACCACCCAGGGCGACAGCAGGGGGTACGGGTTGTGCAGGTGCAGAACGTCCGGCCGGTGCTCGGTGAGCAGCCGGCTCAGGTCGTGCTGGGCGCGCGGAGCCCAGATCGGCGAGATCGGCAGCAGCGCCTTCGCCACCTTCGACATCGACGGGATCTCGTCCGAGCTGCGGAGGAAGGGCAGCACCTCGACGCCAGCGGCGGTGAGCTGGGCGATCTCCGAGTCGACGATGGTGTTCTCACCGGAGGGTTGGGCCTCCCGGTACCGGTTGTGCGCCACCACGATTCTCACGGGAAGAAAGGCTACCGTTGGGTCGTGCCCGAACTACCGGAGGTTGAGGCGCTCGCGGGTTACCTGCGACAGCGCGCGGTGGGCCGGCGCGTCGATCGACTGGAGATCGCCGCGATCAGCGCCCTGAAGACGTACGAACCGGCACCGACCGCGGTGGCCGGCCGGGCGGTGGTCGACGCCAGCCGGCACGGCAAGTTCCTCGACGTGCTCTTCGAGGGCGACCTGCACCTGGTGGTGCACCTGGCCCGGGCGGGCTGGCTGCACTACCGGGAGGCGTTCCCGGCCACCGCCCCGCTGCGCCCCGGCAAGGGTCCGATCGCGCTGCGCGTACGCCTGGACGACGGCTCCGGGTTCGACCTCACCGAGGCCGGCACCCAGAAGAAGCTCGCCGCGTACCTGGTGACCGACCTGGCGGCGGTGCCCGGGGTGGTCAAGCTGGGCCCGGACGCGCTCGCTGCCGATCTGGCCACCTTCGCGGAGCGGCTGCGCAGTCGACGGGGGCAGGTCAAGGGGGTGCTGACCGACCAGTCGGTGCTGTCCGGGGTGGGTAACGCGTACTCCGACGAGATCCTGCACGCCGCGAAGCTGTCCCCGTTCGCGATCACCGACCGGCTCACCGACGACCAACTCGCCGGCCTGCACGCGGCCACCCGGCAGGTGCTCGGCGACGCGGTGGAGCGGTCCCTCGGTCAGCGGGCCGCGGAGTTGAAGGGCGAGAAGCGCTCCGGGTTGAAGGTGCACGCCCGCACCGGGCTGCCCTGCCCCGTCTGCGGGGACACCGTGCGGGAGGTCTCGTTCGCCGATTCCAGCCTCCAGTACTGCGCAACATGCCAGACCGGTGGAAAGCCCCTCGCTGACCGTCGGTTGTCCCGACTCGTACGGTGAGTAATTCCACTTCACGACTACGCAGCGGAATCGCCCACAGTGAGCGGAACCTCCGGTCCGCCGTTCTGGCCATGCGCGCATCCATCGGTATAGTGGCCCGGTCCCCGGCTTCTGAAATGGTGCGGAGCCGGCCAGATCGCACCGGCACCATCGGTCGCCAATCTCGTTCGGGGCGGCGACCGGTCGGAGCCCGCGTGGGAGACTGGGACGGTGGGCGACCCGGGCCCTCACGCCGAGTGAGCGGCCCGTGTCATGCGGGAGGACATGGGTGAGGTGACGGCAAGCCTCCAGCGCCCGGTATCCAACGAAGGCCGGAGCAGACTCGTGCGGCACGTCGACAGCTTCGAGATCCAGCCGCCGACGCCGCCGTCTCACAACGGCGTTCCTCGGTCGGCGTGGACGAGGTCGCGCCGCCGGGTCTCCCGCTGGCACCGCCCGTACATCGCCACCCTGCTGTTGCTCGACTTCGGCGCGGCGGCGTTCGCCAGTTGGATCGCGATCCAACTGTTCGATCAGGCCGCCTCCGGGTTCTCCGGCACCCAGCAGGACCCGACCTGGTTCCACACCGTCTCCTACCTGCTGCTGCCGCTCGGCTGGGTGGTCATCCTCTGGAGCAACCGGGGGTACGACCGGCGCTACCTGGGGCTGGGTCCGGACGAGTTCAAACGGGTGATCCGGGCCGGGGTGACGGTCGCCGCGAGTGTCTCGTTCCTCGCCTTCGCCACCAAGACCGAACTGTCCCGCTGGACGGTCGGCACGGCCCTGCTCGGGGCGCTGCTGCTGATCCTCTGGGGCCGGTTCGTGGCCCGCTGGGCGCTGCACTACATCCGGCGGCGGGCCGGCCAGGCCGCGCACCGGATGGTGCTGGTCGGCACCCTGCCGGAGTGCCTGGAGGTCTACGCGGCGGTCACCCGCAGCCCGGCCGCCGGGCTGATGCCCGTCGCCATCCACATCACCGACGGGTACGCGGCGGCCCGCGGCATGCCGACCCCCGTCCCCGTGTACGCCGGACGCGACGTCCTGGCCCTGGTCCGTGAGGTCGGTGGCGACACCATCGCCGTCTGCGGCTCGGCCAGCGCCGAGCCGGGCGAGCTGCGCCGGTTGGCCTGGCAGTTGGAGGGCTCCGGTGTCGACCTGGTGGTCGCCCCGCAGTTGACCGACATCGCCGGGCCCCGGGTGCACATCCGGCCGATCGAGGGTCTGCCGCTGCTGCACGTCGAGGAGCCGACCCTCTCCGGGCCGGCGCTGCTGGCCAAGAACCTGATGGACCGGGTCGCCGCCGGCCTCGGCCTGCTGCTGCTGGTCCCGCTCTTCCTGGCCATCGCCGTGGCGATCCGGATCTCCGACCGTGGGCCGGTCTTCTTCCGTCAGCCGCGGGTGGGGCACGAGGGGCGTACGTTCCGGGTGTGGAAGTTCCGGACCATGTACGTCGACGCCGAGGACCGGCTGGCCAGCCTGGTCGACCGGAACGAGACCGACGGCATGCTGTTCAAGATGAAGCAGGATCCCCGGGTCTTCCCGGTGGGACGTTTCCTCCGGGCCACCTCGCTGGACGAGTTACCGCAGTTGATCAACGTGCTCTGGGGTGAGATGTCGCTGGTCGGGCCGCGCCCGCTGCCGGCCGACGACGGCGACTTCCTGGGCGACGTCCGCAGGCGGCTGCTGGTCCGCCCCGGCATGACCGGCCTGTGGCAGGTCTCCGGCCGCTCCGACCTGTCGTGGGACGAGTCGGTCCGACTGGACCTCTACTACGTCGACAACTGGTCGCTCGCGTACGACCTGAGCATCCTGTGGCGCACCGTCGGGGTGGTGCTCGCCCGCAAGGGCGCGTACTAATCGCTGCGTGGCTGCCAACCTCTCCGCCGTGGTCGGCGTCGTCTCACTCGTCACCGCGCTGACGGCGGCGCTGCTGGCGGTGCTGCGGCTGCGGGCTCGCCGGGGCATCGCCACCGCCACCCAGCGGGCCACCTACGAGGTGCTGCACACCGCCGGCCTGGCGGCCGAGCCGCTGCGGGCCGGGCTGAGCGAGGCGGGCGCGGCGAAGGCCGTACGTCATCTGCGGGCCCTGGTGGGCGCGGTCGGGCTGGCGCTCACCGACGCCGAGCGGCTGTTGGCCCTCGACGGGCGCGGCACGCACCACGGCGGGCAACTGCTCGCGGCGGCCCAGCGGACGGTGCACAGCGGCCGCTCGGCGGTGCTGGGTGAGCAGGATCTGCACTGCGACCGGGTCGACTGCCCGATCCGGGGGGCGGTGGTCGCCCCGCTGCAGGGGGCGGACGGCCGGGTGGTCGGCGCGCTGGTGGCCGTCGCCGACAGTCCGCCGGCCCCGGGGTTGGTGCAGGCCACCCTGGAGACCGCGCACTGGGCCGGCAACCAGCTCGCCCTGGCGGAGTTGGACTCGTCCCGGGAGCGGCTGGCCCGGGCCGAGATCCGCGCGTTGCGGGCGCAGATCAGTCCGCACTTCATCTACAACGCGCTGACCGCGATCGGCTCGTTCGTCCGCACCGATCCCGAGCGGGCCCGGGAGTTGATCCTGGAGTTCGCGGAGTTCACCAGGTACTCGTTCCGGGCGCACGGGGAGTTCACGACCCTCGCCGAGGAGCTGCGCTCGATCGACCGCTACCTGACCATCGAGCGGGCCCGGTTCGGCGACCGGTTGCAGGTGCGCTTGCAGATCGCCCCGGAGGTGCTGCCGGTGACGCTGCCGTTCCTCTGCCTCCAGCCACTTGTGGAGAACGCCGTCCGCCACGGGTTGTCCCGCAAGCCGGGCACGGGCATGGTGAGCATCGAGGCCCGGGACGCGGGTGCCGAGTGTCACATCACGGTGGAGGACGACGGAGTGGGAATGGACCCGGCCACGCTGACCGCCGGCATCGCCGAGCTGGCCCGCGGCTCCGCCGATCCGGGCGACGACACGGGCCAGCACGTCGGCCTCTCCAACGTCGACGAGCGGCTGCGGTCGGTCTTCGGGGACCGGTTCGGCCTGGTCGTGGAGACCGGGCTGGGTTCGGGTACGAAGGTGAGCATGCGGGTGCCGAAGTTCCATCCCGGGGTACGGGCAGGCTCGTGACTGCTGCCTTTCTCCGGGTGCTCGCGGTGGACGACGAACCGCCCGCGCTCGACGAGCTGGCGTACCACCTGCGGGCCGACCCTCGGGTGGCCCGGCTGCACACCGCCGGGGACGCGACCGAGGCGCTGCGGCTGCTGCGCGACGGTGACGTGGACGTGGTCTTCCTGGACATCCGGATGCCCGGCCTGGACGGCATGGAGTTGGCGCGGGTGCTGCGCCGCTTCGCCCGGCCACCGGCGATCGTGTTCGTCACCGCGTACGACGACGGCGCGGTGGACGCCTTCGACCTGGGTGCCACCGACTACGTGCGGAAACCGGTGCGCGCCGATCGGCTGGCCGAGTCGCTGCGCCGGGTGATCGGCTCGCGGGTGGTGCCGTCGCACCCGGCGGCGCTGGCCCGCGCCGAGGAGGACCCGACCATCCCCATCGAGTTGGCCGGCACTACCCGGATGCTGCCCCGGTCGGCGGTGCGGTGGGTGGAGGCGCAGGGGGACTACGCCCGGCTGCACACCGCGGAGGGGTCGCACCTGGTACGGGTCTCGCTGGCCACGCTCGCGGAACGGTGGGCCGATGCCGGTTTCGTCCGGGTGCACCGGTCGTACCTCGTGCAGTTGAAGTTGATCGCGGAGCTGCGGTTGGTCAATTCCGGCTATGTGGTGGTGATCGACGCCGCCGAGCTGCCGGTGAGTCGGCGGCACACCCGGGAGCTGAAGGACAAGCTGGTCCGGGCCGCGAAGCAGGACTGGGGCCGCTGAGCCGGATTGCCGCGGCGGGAATAACCCCGACTCCCCGTACGTCGTACGGTACGTTTGCTGGACGACGAATGGAGCCGCCGTGTTCGACGCCGCCACCGAGTTCGACAGTCAACTCGACCACCTGGTGCAACTCGGTTACCCGGAGCTGGCCGGGCTGTCCGAGAGCGCCTTCCGGGACCTGGTCGCGCCGCTGCGGGCCAGGGCGGTCGAGGGCACCGTCGGCCTGCCCGACCCCACCGACGCCCGGGTGCCGTTCCTGCTGGTGATCACCAGGGACCTGGTCGGGGTGCCGGAACGAGTGGGCCGCACCACCCTGGCCGGCAAGCGCAAGCCCGGCGTCGTTGACCGCAACTACGCCGAGGACGACCTGCCCCGCTTCGACCCGATCAAGGAGTTGGAGGTGCCGGCGGGGCCGGCGTACCTGCTCTTCGACGTCGATCGGGGCGAGGAGTTCCGCAACCTGCCCCCGGTCACCGCGATGGAGGGGATCACCGCCCAGGGTCGGCTGCCACTCAGCATCGACGAGGGGCTCGCGTTCATCACCCTGCACCCGGCGGCGCTGGCGAGCAACAGGTGCTTCTCGCTCGTCGGCTCCCGCTGCGGCGACAAGCGGGTGCCGGCGCTCTGGATCAGCCAGGGCGCACCGAAGCTGGGCTGGTGCTGGTACGGCAACCCGCACACCTGGCTCGGCTCCGCCTCGGCCCGGCCGGAGCGCGTCGGCCTGGAGTGACAGTCCCCTGAGGAGGGATGACCGGTCGGGCGGATCCGCCCGACCGGCCCTGCCGACAGATATCGCCGATCGCCTATCCTCCGGTTGCCGATTCCGTACGGGGCGCAGGGTCGGTGTGGGCGAAGCCTGCTCAGGTCGCCCCACCACCCTCACATTGGGACATCGATGCAGCTAACCACAGCTCGCCGCGCCCTGCTGGCCGGTGCCCTCGTGGCGGCACTCGTGCTGTCCGGCGCCACCCCGGCCCAGGCCGCGGCCACCGGTGCGGTCAGCGGACGACTGACCACCAGCACCGGGGCCGCCGCCGCCGAGGTCCAGGTGCTCGTCTACGACCCGGAGAGTTACAACTACGTCGACGACACCAACACCGACGCCGACGGCAACTTCACAGTCGCCGGGCTGCCCGCCGGCCCGTACCTGGTGGGCTACTTCCCGCTCGAACAGCCGGGGCAGTATTACCGCCAGCAGGCGACGATCTGGACCGCCGACCCGGTGACCGTCACCGCCGGTGGCACCGCCCGGGCCGACGACCAGCTCTTCGCCGTCGGCACCTTCACCGGTCGGATCGTCAACACCGCGGGCGACCCGATGCCGAACCTGCCCGTCAACGCCCGCGAGGTCGACACGGGCGCCGTGACCGGGGGCCTGACCGACGAGCAGGGTCGGTACACCTTCGCCACCCGGCCGGGCCGCTACGTGCTGAGCCTCCAGCCGATCGAGGGCATCGACCAGGTGCAGTACGTGCCCGGGAAGCTCGATCAGGAGAGCGCCACGGTCTTCCAGGTGAAGGCGGACGAGGCGACGGTGGTCAACGAGACAGCGCTGCAGGCGGGCACCCTCAGCGGCCGGTTCACCACCGCCGCCGGTGCCCCGCTCGCCGATGCCCAGGTGAGCATCAACACCCGCGGCGGCGGCGTCGGGGCGTACACGGAGACCGACGCGAACGGTGAGTTCACCGTGCAACTACTGCCGACCTCGTACCTCGTCGGCCTGTACGCCGGTGATCGCCATCAGTACTACCGCGGCAAGTTGATCTCCGAGGAAGCCGACCCCGTCGAGGTACGCGGCGGGCAGCAGACGAGGATCACGGACAGCCTGCTCGGCACCGGTTCGGTCACCGTGCGAGCGGTCGACTCGGTCAGCGGAGCGCCCATCGCCAACTTCTGCGCCCAGTCGGTCTGCAGCAACGGCACCGGCACGGTGACCGTCACCGGCCTGCCGCAGGGCAGCCACACCATCTACCTGGACGTGCCGGACCGGCTGCACTTCAACCGCGAGGTGACCGGGGTAAGGGTGAAGGCGGACGGCGACACCAAGCTGACCGTGAAGATGCGTCCCGGCGCGCTCATCAGCACCACGGTCCTCGATCGGCAGAGCGGCCGGCCCGTGCCGGACATCTGCCTGGACACGTTCCTACCGAAGCAGGCGAAGCTCTCGGACGGCTACGGCTACTGCAGCGACCAGACCGGCAAGATCACGGTGGGGCCGTTCGACGCCGGCAACTACAAGCTCTTCGCGGTGCCGCGGGACAGCAACTACGGCCGCCAGTGGGTGGGCGTCAACGGCGGCACCGGCGACGAGCGGGAGGCAGCCGTCGTCACCGCGACCGTCGGCCAGGTCGCCACCGGCCCGCAGATCAGTTTGGACCGGGCCGGCACTGTCACCGGCACGGTCACCGACCCGGCCGGCAAGCCGGTGCCGAACGCCAACGTGTCGGTGCTGACCGCCCACCCCGGGGTCGGCGCGCAGGACGCCACCACCGACGAGCACGGCGTCTACACCCTCGAACGGCTCGGCCCGTACGCCTGGCCGGTGGTGGTCGGCGCCAACCCGTACGCGAGCGAGTGGTCCGGCGACAAGCCCAGCCGGTTCACCGCCACCCCGGTGCCGGTGACCGCCGGTGCGGCCGCCACGCACAACGTCCAGCTCGACCAGGGCGCCGAGCTGACCGGCACCTTCCGCACGCCCGACGGCACCCCGTTCACCAGTGGGTTCGTCATCGCTCGCAACGTCGACACCGGTGACATCGCGGGCAGCACCTGGCTGACCGACGGGCGGTACAGCATCCGCGTCAAGGGGCCGCAGCGGATCTTCTTCACCTACAACGTCACCCTCGGTGACAAGCAGTTCGACGGCCGCTACCTGGTGACCCAACCGGACGGCACCCGCAAGCTGGCCCGGTTCACCATTCCGGCCAGCGGCAGCGTGACCGTGGACCTGGTCGTGCCAACCAGCTGACGGGTTCAAGCAGCGGGGCCGGTGGCGCTGCCACCGGCCCCGCTTCACGTCCGGTCAGAAGATGTCGGCCAGCGGCAGGGCGAGAGGGAACGGCTGCGCGGTGCGGTAGACCTCGCCGACCGGGACAACGGCCTGTTCGCGGTAACCGCCCGTGCCGTTCTGCAGCACGGTCAGAGTCTGCTTCCGGGGCTCGACCAGCCAGTAGAGGGGAATGCCGACGGCCGCGTACTCGTGACGTTTGAGCACCAGGTCTCGACCAGCATTGCTCGGTGAGATCACCTCGACGACGAGGAGCACGTCGGCCGGGTCGAGCGCGGCACCGCCGCTGTCCAGTGCGCTCTCACCGGCGACGAAGAGATCCGGCACGAAGTACGACGAGCGCTTGGCACTGACGCCGATGTCCTGACCGACGAGCACACCGGCAGGGGCCTGCCGGTCGAGGAGCCGGCGAAGGCGGTTGGCGACCGCGCCGTGGAAGACGTCCGCATGGGGGGACACGAGCAGACTCCCGTCGAAGATCTCGTAGACCTGGTCGTCCGAGGGGAGGCTCTGGAGGTCGTCCACCGTCCAGGCGTCGCCCCAGCCGGGCCGGGCAGGGTTCGTCACCGTCACACCTCCTCTCTACCGGACCACCCTGACAGCTCACCCGGTCGTCCACAACGAGCCTCGGGAGTTCACCCACGCCAGCCGGCACGGTGGCGGAGTTATCCACAGGCGTGAACGGTTCTCCACAGGTTATTCACAACGTGACCCACTGATCTCCACGGCGGCTCCCTACAGTCGGGACCCATGAAGGAACGCCGGATACTGGTCGTCGAGGACGAACGGACCATCGCCGAGTCCATCGCCGCCCGACTGCGCGCCGAGGGCTTCACGGTGCAGGTCGCGGCGGACGGGCCCAGCGCCGTCGCGCAGTTCCGCACCGGCCAGCCGGATCTCGTCGTACTCGACGTGATGTTGCCCGGCTTCGACGGCCTGGAGGTGTGCCGCCGGATCCAGGCCGACCGGCCGGTGCCGGTGCTGATGCTCACCGCCCGCGACGACGAGACCGACCTGCTGGTGGGGCTCGCGGTCGGCGCGGACGACTACCTCACCAAGCCCTTCTCGATGCGGGAGCTGGCCGCCCGGGTGCACGTCCTGCTGCGGCGGGTGGAGCGGGCCGCCACCCCGGCACCGCCCGCGATCCACCTCGGCGACATCGAGATCAACGAGGCCGAGCGGCGGGTTCGCCGGGCCGGCGCGGACGTGCACCTCACGCCGACGGAGTTCGACCTGCTGGTCCACCTCGCCGGTCGACCCCGCACGGTGCTTCCCCGGGAACGGCTGCTCGCCGACGTGTGGGGATGGGTCGACGGGAGTGGCACCCGCACGGTGGACAGCCACATCAAGGCGTTGCGGCGCAAGCTCGGCGCCGACCTGATCCGGACCGTCCACGGCGTCGGGTACGCCCTGGAGGTGCCCGCGTGACCGGTCGGCTGCTGGGCTGGCTGGACCGGGTGTTACCCCGTCCACTGGACCCGGTCCGCTCGATCAAGATGAAGCTCGGCGTCCTGCTTGTCGCCTCCTGGGCCGTGGCCATCGGCTACTTCTGGTACGGCGTCGGTTGGCTCCCGCCCGGCACGGCGATCACCAGCATCGGCATCGCGCTTGTCACCTCGCAGGTGCTCGCCCACGGGATGACCTCGCCGCTGCGTGAGATGACGGCGGCCGCCGGCGCGATGGCCCGGGGCGACTACACCCGACGGGTACGCGCCACGTCCCGCGACGAGGTCGGCGAGCTGGCTCAGGCGTTCAACAAGATGGCCGAGGATCTGCACGCCGCCGACCAGCGTCGACGTGAACTGATCGCCAACGTCTCACACGAATTGCGTACGCCGATCACCGCACTGCAGGGCGTGCTGGAGAACATGGTGGACGGGGTGGCCGATCCCGAACCGGCCGCGCTGCGCTCGGCGCTGTCCCAGACCGAACGGCTCGGGCACCTCGTCGCCGACCTGCTCGACCTGTCCCGCCTCGATGCCGGGGTGGTGCCACTGCGCCGGGTACAGATCGACGTGAACGACTTCCTCGACGAGGCCGTGGAGCATGCCACCGCCAGCGCGGTCGGCGCCGCACTGGATGTGCGTTTCCAGCTCCGTGAACTGCCGGCTCCGCTGACCGTCTACGCCGACCCCTGGCGGCTGCACCAGGTCTTCGCGAACCTGCTCGACAACGCGGCACGGCACAGCCCACCCGGCGGCACGGTGCGACTGAGCGCCGAGGAACACGCCGACCAGCTCCGCTTCGAGGTCAGCGACGAGGGCCAGGGCATTTCGCCGAGCGAGCGGTCCCGGGTCTTCGAACGGTTCACCCGAGGCGATCGATCCGCCGGCGGCGGGACCGGGCTCGGCCTGGCCATCGCCCGCTGGGTCGTCGAGTTGCACGGCGGTCGGATCGCCGTCCTCGACCCCGTCACACCACCGCACCGGGTCGATCGGCCCGGCTGCCGCATCCAGGTCACCATCCCCAGCGACGGGTCACACCGGAAAGAGGTCGCATGACCAGCCCTGGCTCCACCCCGCTTCCGGCCAGCGGACCGACCGCACCGCAGGTCAATCCGCCGGTCAGACCGGGCCCGGCCGTCGGTCAGCCCCAACCGTGGCCGATCGCGCCGGCCCAGCCCAGGCCACCGTCACTGTTCGAGCGTCGCTGGCCGGGGCCGTCCGGCGCCGCCCGTCCGCTGGTCCTGGCGGCGGTGGCGATGGCGGCGGTCGTCGGTGCCGCCACGCTCACGATGGTTCGTCCCGGCCTGGGCTGGCTGGTGGCCACACTGGCCGGCACCGCCGCCCTGGTCAGCGCCAGCGTCGCCCGTTCCCGGACGCCGTCCCCGCCAGCGGGCGTCACCGCGCCAGGTTCGCCAACAGCGCCGACCGCGCCGGGTGCGCCGACCGCGCCAGCAGCGCCAGCGAGCAGCACGTCGGCCGTGACCGCGACCGCACCGCCAACCGCAGGGGCGGCTGACCGTCCCGGTGCCACGGGGGCACCGGGGCGGGCGGCACAGGTCGTCTGGGCCGCCGCGACGATCGCGTTGGTCGCCGTCGGCACGGTCCGCGCGGCCGGTTGGCTCTTCGCGCTCTGCCTGGTCGCGGCGGCGGTGACCGGGACACTCGCGGTGACCGGCGGGCGAAGCCCGCTCGGGATGCTGGTCGCCGCGACGCTGCCGCCGGCCGCGACGGTACGGGCGCTCCCCTGGGCGGTACGCGGACTGCGCGACACCCGCCCGGCCGGAGCGGGGATCGGGTTCGGCCGCATCCTGACCAGCTTGGCGATCTCCGCCGGTCTGTTGCTGCTGTTCGGTCTGCTCTTCTCCTCCGCCGACGCGGTCTTCGCCGATCTGGTCACCGGTCTCCTGCCGGACATCTCGGCGGCCAGTGTCGTTGGCTGGCTGGTGCGTCTGGGGCTGATCGGTGGTGGTCTGCTCGGTGCCGCGTACCTGGTCAGTCGTCCGCCCGACCTGGAGGGCCTGCGGCCGGGGCCGTCCCGACCGGCCCACCGGTTGGAGTGGACCCTGCCGCTGGTGTTGCTCGACACCCTGTTCGCCGCGTTCGTGCTGGTCCAGCTCACGGTGTTCTTCGGCGGCGCGGGGCACGTGCTGCGGACGGCCGGGCTCACCTACGCCCAGTACGCCCGGGGCGGCTTCTGGCAGTTGCTCGCCGTCACCGCGCTCACCCTGCTGGTGATCGCGATCGCCGCCCGCCGGGCACCGACGGCCACCCGAGCGGACCGGCTGCTGGTTCGCGTACTGCTCGGCACGCTCGCCGCGCTGAGCCTGGTGGTCGTCGCCTCCGCGCTCTACCGGATGCAGGTCTACGCCGACGCGTACGGCGCGACCCGGCTCCGGCTCTTCGTGACGACAGTCGAACTCTGGCTCGGGCTGCTCTTCGTCCTGGTCGGGGTGGCGGTGGTGCGGCTGCGGGCCGCCTGGCTGCCCCGGCTGGTGGTCGGCACGGCGGTGCTGGCGCTGCTCGGGTTGGCGCTGGTCAACCCAGACCGGCTGATCGCCGACCGCAACGTCGACAGGTACCTGGAGACCGGCCGGTTGGACGTCAGCTACCTGTCCGGGTTGTCGGCGGACGCCGTACCGGCCCTGGCTCGGCTGCCCGAGCCGATGCGCGTCTGCGCACTGGGGGAGATCGCCGCCGAGCTGCCCCGCGATGGCCTGTGGGGGGCGAACCTCGGCCGGGCGAGGGCACGACGGGACCTCGCCACGATCCCGACAGTCACCGATGTGACCGACTGCCCCGGTACGCGACGCTGGTGAGGGCCACCGCTTGACAATCGCGCGCGGCGGGCAAGACTGCCGGGGTGGCCAAGCAACTCCCTGACGTGGGGTCGGGCGGTGCGGTACCGCCGCCCCGGCGGGCCCGGATCGTGCTGGCCGAGATCAGCCGGCAGGACACCCGCGCCGAGCGGACCCGCGCCGAGCTGGCCCAGCAGACCCAGGTCGGCGAGGCGCTGGTCCGCGGCCTGGTCCGGGCCCAGCTCGCGCTGGCGCTGCGGCTCTCCCTGGTGGTGGTCATCGGGTTGGGTGGGCTGCCGTGGCTGTTCGCCATCGCACCCTCGCTCGGCCGGACCACAGTCGTCGGCGTCAACCTGCCGTGGTTGCTGCTGGGGGTGGCCTCGTTCCCGTTCCTGATCGGGGTGGGCTGGGCGTACGTGCGGTTGGCCGAGCGCAACGAGCAGGACTTCACCGATCTGGTGCAGCGGCCGGAGCACTGAGGTGGGCAACGACTTCGTGGTCCCGGCCATCGTCGCGGTCACCCTGGTCACCGTCGGGATCGGCTTCTACGGGCTGCGGTTGGCGCGGACCACGTCCGACTTCCTGGTGGCGTCCCGGGCGATCAGCCCAACCTGGAACGCCGCAGCCATCGGCGGGGAGTACCTGTCGGCGGCGAGCTTCCTCGGCATCGCCGGTCTGGTCCTCAAGTACGGCGTGGACGTGCTCTGGTATCCGGTCGGTTTCGCCGCCGGCTACCTGGCACTGCTGCTGTTCGTGGCCGCGCCGCTGCGCCGCTCGGGTGCGTTCACCCTGCCCGACTTCTGCGAGCTGCGGCTGGGGTCCCGTCGGCTGCGCATCCTGGCCACCGCGTTCGTGATCTTCATCGGTTGGCTGTACCTGGTGCCACAACTCCAGGGTGCCGGGCTCACCCTGGCCACGGTCGCCGGCGCCCCGTACCCGGTCGGTGCCCTGCTGGTGGCCGCCGTGGTCACCGCCAACGTGGCGCTGGGCGGGATGCGGGCCATCACCTTCGTGCAGGCGTTCCAGTACTGGCTCAAGCTGACCGCGCTCGCCGTACCGGTGATCTTCCTGGCGTTGCAGTGGCAGGCCGACGGCCGCCCGGCGGTGACGCCGCCCGACGGGCCGACGTTCCGGACCGCGACCACCGTCGTGGTCGAGCACCGCGCGACCCTCACCCTGCCCGATGGTGACATTCGGGAGGTACGCCCCGGCGACGAGCTGACCTTCGCCGCCGGTGACCCGGTGCCGGACGTGTCCGGGGTGGCCACCGGCGCCAGCGACTGGCTGCTGCCCAGCGCCGCGGGCAACGACGACCGGGGGCTGTTCGCCACGTACTCGCTGATCCTGGCCACGTTCCTCGGCACCATGGGGCTGCCGCACGTGCTGGTCCGCTTCTACACCAACCCCGACGGCGCGGCGGCACGCCGGACCACCCTGGTCGTGCTGGCCCTCGTCGGCGTCTTCTATCTGCTACCCACCCTCTACGGGGTGCTCGGCCGGATCTACACGCCGCAACTGCTGGTCAGCGGGCAGACCGACGCGGTGGTGGTGTTGCTGCCCGGTGCGGCACTCGGCGACGGGGCAGTGGGGCGGCTGCTCGCCGCGCTGGTCTCGGCGGGCGCGTTCGCGGCGTTCCTTTCCACCTCGTCCGGGCTGCTGACAAGCGTCGCCGGCGTGATCTCGACGGATGTGCTCGGCCAGGGCTCGGTACGCGGCTTCCGACTGGCCACGGTGCTCGCCGGAGCGGTGCCGACGCTGCTGGCGCTGCACGTCTCCGGACTTGACGTGTCGCAGGTGGTCGGGCTGGCCTTCGCGGTCGCGGCGTCGAGTTTCTGCCCGCTGCTGGTGCTCGGCATCTGGTGGCGTGGGTTGACCGACGTGGGCGCCGCCGCCGGTGTGGTGGTCGGCGGTGGCGCGGCGATCGGGGCGGTGCTGGTCACCGTGCTCGGGCCGCCGTTGTCCGGCTGGCCGGCCACGCTCACCACCCAGCCGGCCGCCTGGACGGTGCCGCTGGCGTTCACCGTGATGGTCGTGGTGTCGATGGCGACCCGACGTCGGGCCCCGGCCGACGTCGCGGCCACGATGCTGCGCCTGCACACCCCCGAGACCGTCCGCCTGTAGCTCGTCGCGACGGCGGATGCGACTACCGGATGATCGCGCGTCCGTCTGGCGCCGGAGGGCGGAAGTGGCGATCGACGGATAACGTCGGCACATGACTGTTGAGCACCCCGCGCTCGCACTACGTGGCCTGGCCAAACGCTTCGACGGCACGATCGCGGTGGCCGGCGTCGACCTGGACGTCCCCGCCGGCTCGTTCTACGGCCTGCTCGGCCCGAACGGCGCCGGCAAGACCACCACCCTGTCGATGGCGGTCGGGCTGTTGCGGCCGGACGCCGGCTCGGCGTGGGTGCTCGGGCACGACGTCTGGCAGGATCCGGTGACCGCCAAGCGGCTGCTCGGCGTGATGCCCGACGGTGTCCGCCTGTTCGACCGGCTGACCGGGGCCGAGCTGCTGGCGTACAACGGGTTGTTGCGGGGAATGGACCCGGCGGTGGTCGACCAGCGGGCCGCGGAGTTGCTTGACGTGTTGGCGCTCGGCGATGCCGGCCGGACGCTTGTGGTGGACTACTCGGCGGGCATGAAGAAGAAGATCGGCCTCGCCTGCGCGCTGCTGCACGGCCCTCGGGTGTTGGTGCTGGACGAGCCGTTCGAGGCGGTCGACCCGGTCTCCGCCGCGCTGATCCGGGACATCCTCACCCGTTACGCGGCAGGTGGCGGCACGGTGATCTTCTCCAGTCACGTGATGGAGGTCGTCGAGCGGCTCTGCTCGCACGTGGCCATCCTGGCCGGCGGCACCATCAAGCGGGTCGGCACGATCAGCGACGTGCGCGGCGGCCGCTCGTTGGAGGACGTCTTCGTCGAGGTGGTGGGCGGGCGCACCGCGACCGGCGAGGAGCTGTCGTGGCTCTCCCGGTGATCGCGGACACCGCACCCGCCGTGCCGGTGCGTGCGGTCTCCGCTCGACACTTCGCGCGGCTCAAGCTGCGGGTGATGGGCAACAGCTTCCGGGGCCAGGGTTGGCGGATCGCCCTGTTCATCGGTGGTGCGGTGGTCGGGCTCTGGTTCGCCGTCAGCGGCTTCTTCCTCTTCGCCGCGCCCGGCCTGGCCGACGACGGCACGTACGCGGTGCTCGTCGCGGCGGCGGGCGGCGGGCTGCTGGTGCTCGGTTGGCTTCTCCTACCGCTTGTCTTCTTCGGGGTGGACGAAACCCTGGATCCAGCCCGGTTCGCGCTGCTGCCACTGCCCCGCCGGACGTTGGTGACCGGCCTGTTCGTCGCGGCCCTGATCAGCGTGCCGGTGCTGGCGGTGCTCATCGCGTCGTTCGGGCTGGTGCTCACCGCGCTGTCCCTGGGCGGCTGGTCGGCGGGGTTGGTCGCCCTCGTCGGCGTGCTCGCCGGGCTGCTGCTCTGCGTGGCCGCCAGCCGAGCGGTGACCAGCGCGTTCGCCACCATGTTGCGGTCGCGTCGGGTCCGCGACCTGGCGGCCGTGCTGCTGGCGGTGACCGCCGCCATGCTCGGCCCGTTGCAGGTCGTCGGCCTCGCCGCCCTACGGGAGGCGGACTGGGGCCGACTGGCCGGCGTGGCGACCGTGATCGGCTGGACGCCGTTGGGCGCACCGTGGACGATGGGCATCGACGTGGCCCAGGGCCGGGTCTGGGCCGCACCGGTCAAGTTGCTGATCACGGTGGTGGCGATCGGTGCCCTGCTGCTCTGGTGGTCCCGGTCGCTGGAGTCGGCGATGGTGGGTGCGGCGAGCGCCGGCAAGGCACCGGCCCGACGCGCCACCACCGGCGGTGCGGTCGAGCAACTGTTCCCCAGGTTCGCCGGCTGGGCGCGGCGGGACCGGTTCGGCGCGCTGGTCGCCAGGGAGGCCCGCTACTGGTGGCGGGACGCCCGCCGCCGGGCCAACCTGATCACGATCGCGGTGGTCGGCATCTTCGTACCCGTGTTCATCAACGTGACGGGCGGGGACTTCGCGTTCGAGGGCGAGGCGGGGTTGACCGCGGGTGTCGCCGACAGCTCGCCGGTCGTGGTCACCATCTCCATGCTCCTCGTGGGCGTGCTCGCCGCGGTCACCCTGGCCAATCAGTTCGGCTTCGACGGCAGCGCGTACGCGGCGAACGTGGTGGCGGGCGTGCCCGGCCGGGTGGAGCTGCGCGCCCGCATGGTGGCCTTCTCGCTGTACGTGCTGCCGCTGCTGGGGTTCGTCGCGGTGGTGCTGTCGATAGTGCTCGGTCGACCAGAGTGGATCGCGCTCACCATCGGCGGCCTGGTCGCCTCCTACGGTGCCGGGCTGGCGGTGAACAGCCTGATCTCGGTGCTCGGGGCGTACTCGCTGCCGGAGACGAGCAACCCGTTCGCGATGAACAGCGGTGCCGGCGTGGCGAAGGGGCTACTCACCCTGGTGGCCATGCTCGCCTCGGTGGTCACGGCGGTGCCGATGGCGGTGGCGGCGGCACTGCTCGGCGACGCCTGGCTCTGGCTGGCCCTGCCGGTGGGCGCGGCGTACGGGGTGGGCGCGGCGCTGCTGGGCGCGTACCTGGCCGGCGACGTGCTGGACCGGCGTCAGCCGGAGCTGCTGGCCACGGTCACACCACGCCGTTAGCCGACGCGCCGGCCGAGGGCCTGGGCGGTGTCGGCGACGAAGCCGCGCCGGGCGAACGGCGACCACCGGTGATGGGTGCCGCCCGGGACTGTCGCATCGCCACGAGCGATATGCCTCCGGGTCATAAATATGCCTCTGAGTCATCACGGTTGTTCGTGCATCGGCCCCCGGCCAGCGAACCGCACCGCACCCGGCGGGCCGCACCGCCGCGCCGGGGCGGAGCGCCGAGGTGAGCCGGCGGCACCTGCCGATGCGCCCGCTCTGGCGAGGTCGGGGCGGCACAATGTTTCACGTGAATCATGAGCCGGGTGCCGAGATCCATCACACCGACCCGTTCGCGGTGCCGAGGGGGCAGCGGTCGCCGGCACGCCGGCTGCGCGGTCGACTCGCCACGCCGGTAACACTCTGGACGGCGCCGGGCCCCGCCGGGTTGACGGTGTCGTCCACGCTTGTCGCCGAGGGGGAGCCGGACCGGATGCTCGGGCTGATCGATCCGGAGTCCGACCTCTGGGCGGCAGTGGAGGAGGCGGGCCGGTTCGCGGTCACGCTGCTCGGCCCGCCGCACCGGCAACTCGCGGACCGGTTCGCCGGCCTCTTTCCCGCCCCGGGCGGGCTCTTCGCCACCGGCGAGTGGGTCGACACGCCGCACGGGCCGGTGCCGGGGGATGCCGGCGGCTGGGTTGGATGCCGACTGGACAGCGCCCGCGAGTGCGGCTGGGGCCTGCTGGTGGAGGCCATCATCGAGACGGTCGAGCTGACCGAGGAGGCGTCTCCCCTGCTGCACTTTCGCGGTCGGTACCACGAGTTGCCGGCCTGAACGGGCGGCTCGACCGGACCGACCGGTCACCGGGGTGACCTGAGTCACTTGGCGCAGGCAACCAACCGCTCGGCGCACTCGTCTACCGCCGTCGATCTCAGCCTTCCCTGTCGGGGAGTGCGCTCTCTACCGTGCGCGAAACTCCTCTGACGCCTGTGAAGGTGGTGATCCACAGATGTCCACGGACACACCCGCTCCGGCCGCTTCCCAGTCGGACAAGTACCTGGCCGTACAACGGTCGGACGAATTCGCCGGGCTGCGGCGTGCGCTGCGCGGCTTCGTCTTCCCGATGACCGTCGCGTTCTTCCTGTGGTATGCGCTCTACGTCATTCTCTCCGCGTACGCCCGGGACTTCATGGGCACGAAGCTGTTCGGCAGCAACATCAACGTCGCACTGGTCTTCGGCCTGCTCCAGTTCGTCTCGACGTTCCTGATCGCCTGGCTCTACGCCCGATACGCCGACCGGAAGATCGACCCCATCGCCGACCGGATCCGCGAAGAGATCGGGGAGGTGACCCATGAGCACGGTCCTCGCGGCTGAGACGGTCCTCGCGGCCGAGGCGGGCAACCACACCGCCCGCAACCTGACCATCACGCTCTTCCTGATCTTCGTGGCGGTGACCCTGGCCATCACCATCTGGGCCAGCCGGCAGACCAAGACGGCTACCGACTTCTACGCCGGCGGCCGGTCCTTCTCCGGCTTCCAGAACGGCATGGCGATCGGCGGCGACTACATGTCGGCCGCGTCGTTCCTCGGCATCGCCGGCATCATCGCGCTGTACGGCTACGACGGCTTCCTCTACTCGATCGGCTTCCTGGTCGCCTGGCTGGTGGCCCTGCTGCTGGTCGCGGAGCTGCTGCGTAACTCGGGCCGGTACACGATGGCCGACGTGCTGGCCTTCCGGATGCGGCAGCGTCCGGTGCGTACGGCGGCGGCGGTCTCCACCATCACGGTGTCGATCTTCTACCTGTTGGCGCAGATGGTGGGTGCCGGTGCGCTCGTCGCGCTGCTGCTCGGCATCAGGCCGGGCACGACCTTCCTCGGCATGGACGCGGCGACCGCCAAGGTGGCGACCATCATCATGGTCGGCGCCCTGATGATCGTTTACGTGACCGTGGGTGGCATGAAGGGCACCACGTACGTGCAGATCGTCAAGGCGTTCCTGCTGATGACCGGCGCGCTGCTGATGACCGTGCTGGTGCTGGCGAAGTTCCACTTCAACCTGTCGGAGCTGCTCGGCGCCGCCGCCGCCAAATCCGGAAAGGGCGAGGCCCTCCTGCAACCGGGCCTGCGGTACGGCGTGGAGGTCGCCGGAAACGCCACGCAGACGTTCTACAACAAGATGGACCTGCTCTCGCTCGGCATCGCCCTGGTGCTCGGCACCGCCGGTCTGCCGCACATCCTGATCCGCTTCTACACGGTGCCGACCGCCAAGGCGGCCCGCAAGAGCGTGCTCTGGGCGATCGGCATCATCGGCACCTTCTACCTGCTCACCCTGGCCCTCGGCTTCGGTGCGGCGGCGCTGGTCGGCAGCAAGGCGATCACCGATCAGGACAAGGCCGGCAACACCGCGGCACCGCAGTTGGCCGAGGCGTTGGGTTTGGACTTCTTCGGCGGTGACCTGGGTGGTGCCGCCATGTTGGCGATCATCGCGGCGGTCGCCTTCGCCACCATCCTGGCGGTGGTGGCTGGGTTGACCCTGGCCTCCTCGTCCAGCCTCGCGCACGACTTCTACGCGAACGTGATGAAGAAGGGGGAGGCGTCGGAGCGCCAGGAGGTGCGGGTCGCCCGGATCTCCGCCCTGGTGATCGGCGCGATCTCCATCCTGCTGTCGATCTTCGCGCAGAACCTCAACGTGGCGTTCCTGGTGGCGCTGGCCTTCGCGGTCGCCGCCTCGGGCAACCTGCCGGCGATCCTCTACAGCCTGTTCTGGCGGCGGTTCAACACCTCCGGCGCGGTGTGGGCGATCTACGGCGGTCTGCTCTCGGCCGTGCTGCTGGTGTTCTTCTCGCCGGTGGTCTCCGGCGCGGCGACCTCGATGTTCCCGGATCACGACTGGCAGTGGTTCCCGCTGTCCAACCCGGGCATCCTCTCCATCCCGTTCGGTTTCCTGTGCGGGTGGATCGGCACGATCATCTCGAAGGAGCACGACGAGGCGAAGTACGCGGAGCTGGAGGTGCGCGCCCTCACCGGCGCTGGCGCCCACTGATTCAGGCACCGGGCCCCCTGCTGACGCCACGCGTCCGCGGGGGGCCTCTCGCCGTTATCGGGGATCGGTAGGCTGACCAGCATGAAGGTTGTTGAGCGCTTCGGTTCCGGTCACCGCGTTCTCGTCACCGGCGGAGCTGGTTTCGTCCCGTCGCACCTGGTGGATGTGCTGATCGCCCGCGGTTGCGAGGTGGTGGCGCTGGACAACTTCGTGACCGGCTCCAAGGAAAACATCGCCCACCTGCTGGATCGGCCAACCTTCACGCTCGTCGATGCGGACATCTCCGACGGCCTGCCGACCAACCACCCGGCACTGGCCGAGCGGTTCGACGCGATCCTGCACATGGCCTCACCGGCCAGCCCCACCGACTTCGCCCAACTGCCGGTGGAGATCCTCCGGGTCGGCTCGGTGGGCACCCTGCACCTGTTGGAGCGCGCGGTCGCCGACGGCGCCCGGTTCCTGATGGCCTCCACCTCCGAGGCGTACGGGGACCCGAAGGAGCACCCGCAGCGCGAGACCTACTGGGGCAACGTCAACCCGATCGGGGTGCGCAGCGTTTACGACGAGGCGAAGCGCTTCTCCGAGGCGGCCACCATGGCGTACCACCGGTACCGAGGGCTCGACGCGGCGATCGTCCGGATCTTCAACACGTACGGCCCGCGGATGCGCCCGGACGACGGTCGGGCCATCCCCACCTTCATCTCGCAGGCGCTGCGCGGCGAGCCGATCACCGTGCACGGCAGCGGCAACCAGACCCGGTCGATCTGCTTCGTCGAGGATCTGGTGCGGGGCATCCTGCTGCTGCTCGACTCGACCGAGACGGGCCCGATCAACTGCGGCACCGAGCACGAGCTGTCCATGCGGCAACTCGCCGAGTTGATCGTGTCACTCTCCGGCAGCAGTTCGACGGTGACCTACGTCACTCGCAGCTCGGATGACCCGGAGATGCGACGCCCCGATCTCACCCTGGCCCGCGAACTGCTCGGCTACGAGTCGACGGTGGCGCCCGAAGACGGCCTGCGACGCACGATCGCGCACTTCCGGGCTCACCTCGGGTAACGCGACGGCGATCGCTGAGTGTCGGCTGAAGGCGGCAGTGGCTCGCGCTACGTACCCTGAGTGACATGTCTGCGACCTCGTCTGCCGGCGTCCCGCATCCGCACCTGCACCGCAGCTCCGGACGCGCGTCGGTGCCCGGCCCCGATCGGGCCGCCTCCGGGCGTGCCCGTCCGACCGAGGCACGCTTCTACCCGCCGTACGACGAGGAGCAGCCCAGGCCCGACGGCCCGGTGGGGCCACGGGGGCCCGGCGGGCCGGGTGGCCTGGGCGGGTCGGGGCGACGTGGGCCGCGACCCCGCTGGGGCCGGATCGCCCTCGTGGCGGGGATCGCGGTGCTGGTGCTGGCGCTGCTCGGCAGCGTGGGCGCCTGGTTGTACGCCCGCAACCTCAACGGTGACCTGGCCCGCACCGACCCGTTCGCGGAGATCACCGGTGGCCGGCCGGCCAAGACCGTCGACGGCGCGCTGAACATCCTGCTGGTCGGCAGCGACTCACGGGACCCGGACGCGCCGGTCGACGCCAAGAGTCAGTGGCGCGCCGACACGGTCATCGTGATGCACATTCCGGCCGACCACCAGCAGGCGTACCTGGTCTCCATCCCGCGGGACCTCTACGTGCCGATTCCGGAGAGCGCCGGCGCGGACTGCGCCTCGGGCCAGCGCGCGAAGATCAACGCGGCGTTCGCGTTCGGCGGGCTGCCGCTGGCGGTTCGCACCGTGGAGTGCTTCACCGACGTCCGGATCGACCACGTGATGGCGATCGACTTCGGCGGCTTCAAGGAGGTCACCGACGCTCTCGGCGGGGTGGACCTGAAGGTGGAGCGGACCATCACCTCGATCCACAAGCCGTACCGGACGTTCACCAAGGGCACCAACCACATGGACGGCGCGGAGGCGCTGGACTGGATCCGTCAGCGCAAGCAGTTCCCGGACGGGGACTTCGCCCGGATGCGGCACCAGCAGGAGTTTCTCCGGGCCCTGATGGACAAGGCGGCGAGCAGCGGCACGCTGGCGAACCCGGCGAAGCTCAACAACTTCCTCAAATCGGTGACCGCGGCCGTAACCGTCGACCAGGATTTCTCGGTTACCGACATGGCGCTGCAGTTCCGCAACCTGCGCGGCCAGAACCTCACCTTCGTGACAAGCCCGAACTCGGGCAGCGACACGATCAACGGCGAGTCGGTGGTGGTCTCCGACCGGGAGAAGGCACTCGCCATGTACCAGGCCATGACGGCGGACACCATGGCGGACTGGGTCAAGGCCAACCCGCCGAAGGGCAAGGACGGCGGCTGACCGTGCCGGTCGGCCGCCGGGCCGACGGTCGCCCCGCCGCTCGGCTCATCGAGACACGACGATCGATCCGCTCCGTGGGAAATCGACGACCCGATTGACCCGTGATGAACTCGCCAAGTCGATTTGATGTACGTAGAGTGGTGCCGCCCCCTCCTGATCACGAGCTGGAGCACGCATGCCGGTTCAGGCCAGTCGTCGCCCTTCGTCCCCCGGGTCTGCCGCGCCCAGCGGCCGTGCCGCCGCGTCCATACCGGCCCAGGCGCGCCCCTCGCGTGGCGGGCCGGGCGGTCGCCCGCCCGGCGGCGGGAACGGTGGTCGGGTCGTCGGCGGGGGGTCGGCGAAGAAGCGGACCAAGCGCAAGGACCCGCTGTGGGCCCGGCTGACCGTGGTGTTCGGGGCGGTGCTGATGCTCAGCAGCGGCGTGGGCATCGTCGGCGGCAAGGTGCTGATCGGTCA
Organism: Micromonospora sp. NPDC049101; assembly: GCF_040648675.1. NCBI lineage: Bacteria > Bacillati > Actinomycetota > Actinomycetes > Micromonosporales > Micromonosporaceae > Micromonospora > Micromonospora sp. NPDC049101. Next base: position 122,384 of record NZ_JBEZED010000004.1, read on the forward strand.
GGCGACCGGGGACATCGCGCAACGCAACCTGCTCGGTGACGCCAGCAAGTCCGACGCCGAGGGCGGGGCCAGTCTGGACGGCCCGATCGACATGCTGCTGCTCGGCGTGGACGCGCGGGAGCGCTGGGCCGCCGACGACGTCCGCTCGGACAGCATCATCATCCTGCACATCCCGGCCACGCACGACCAGGCGTACCTGATCTCCATCCCCCGGGACACCGAGGTGCAGATCCCGGCCCGCCCGAAGAACGGCTGGTCCGGCGGCAGCGCGAAGATCAATGCGGCCTTCGAGGTGGGCGCCCGCAACGGCGGCGGCTGGGAGGGCGGCGCCCAGTTGATGGCCGAGACGATCAAGGGACTCACCGGCGTCAGCTTCGACGGCGCGGCGATCATCAACTTCGGCGGCTTCAAGAACGTCATCGACACCCTCGGCACCGTGCGGATCTGCGTGAGCCACGAGGTCAGGTCCAAGCACATGTCGTTCGTCGACGGCAAGCCGATGTGGAACGCCGACGCCAAGAAGACCGGCAAGAAGATGACCCCGGTGGTGCACAAGAAGGGCTGCCAGCAGATGGAGGGCTGGGCGGCGCTCGACTACTCCCGGCAGCGCTACGGGCTGCCCGGTGGCGACTACGACCGGCAGCAGAACCAGCAGCAGCTGATCAAGGCGATGGCCAAGAAGGCCACCGACGGCGGGATGCTGACCAACCCGACCAAGCTCCAGCAGCTGATCAAGGCGGCCGGCAAGGCGTTCGTGCTGGACACCGGCGGGGCGTCGATCGAGAACTTCATCTTCACCATGCGCGGGGTGACCGCGAACGAGCTGACCATGCTCAAGACCAACAACGGCACCTTCAACGGCACCGACAACGGCACCGAGGCGTTGAACGACGAGACGAAGGAGATGTTCCGCGCGGTCAAGCAGGACAAGCTCGCCGAGTTCGTCTTCACCCACCCCGAGGTGATCTCCAGCCGCAAGTGAGCGGTGCCGGTCGGAAGTCCCGGAAAGCCGGCGACCAGCCCGTCACCGCCCGTAACCTGACGTGAGCGGGTTTCACGTATCGGTCGCGGGGAGGCGGTCACGTCCAGGTGGGGACGGAACGTGGCGGGCCGAGCCGGAGCGGCTCCGCCCAGCCGAGCACGTCGCGCCCGAGGGCCACGGATCATGCTCGGTATCGGCCTGGCCCTCGTCGTGCTGGCCGGGCTCGCCGTGGTCGGCCTCAAGACGCTGAGCAACAGGTACGACCGCACGGTCACCAAGGAGCAGTTGCTCGACGCGGACGCCCGCACCGAGCGCACCGACCTGGACGGGCCCCTCAACTATCTCCTGGTCGGCTCCGACCGTCGCCCCGGCGGCAGCGGACCGGACCAACGCTCCGACACCATCCTCATCGTGCACGTGCCGGCCGGCCAGCGGGAGGCGTACCTGGTCTCCGTGCCGCGTGACCTGCTTGTCGCCATCCCGCCCACGAGCGGCTTCGGGGGCGGTCAAGACAAGATCAATGCGGCGTACGAGCACGGCGGCGGCGGACCGGCCGGCGCCCAACTACTCTCCGCCACCCTCAACCGGCTCACCGGAATCCGGTTCGACGGTGCCGCGTTGATCGACTTCTCCGGCTTCCGGAAGGTCATCGACCTCCTCGGCGGGGTGCGGATGTGCGTGGACACCGAGGTCCGCTCCATCCACACCAACCGGGTCTTCCCGGTCGGCTGCCAACAGCTGGACGGGGCGCAGGCCCTGGACTACGTCCGGCAGCGCTACGACCTGCCCGGGGGCGACTACGACCGGCAGCACCACCAGCAGCAGTTGCTCCGGGCGATGCTGGACAGCGCCGGCAGGGCGGATCTGCGGAGCAACCCAGTCAAGTTGGACCAGGTGCTCCGGGCGGTGGGCGGCTCGTTGACGGTGGACACCAACGGCGTACCCCTGGAGGACCTGCTCCTCGCGCTGCGCGCGCTGCCGCCCGACGGGATGCGCGGCGTCCAGGTGCCGTCGTCCCCACAGACCATCGACGAGGTCTCGTACGTGGTGCTGGACAACGGAGGCAACGGGCTGTTCGAGGCGGTACGCGGCCGGCAGATGCCGTCGTGGGCGCAGGCCAACCCGCGCTGGGTGACCCGGTTGTGATGGTGCCGACGGCCAGGTCGGTGCCGAACCGGTCGACGAGGATCTAGTGTTGCTTCCTGTGTTCGGACCCCAGGTTCCCACCGTGCCCGTGACCGAGATCGCCGACGAGACCTACCTGCTGGATGTGCGGGAGGCCGACGAATGGTCGGCCGGCCATGCGCCCACCGCCCACCACCTGCCGATGATGGAGCTGCCGGCCCGGCTCGCGGAGGTGCCCACCGACCGGGACGTGGCGGTCATCTGCCGCTCCGGCGGGCGTTCCGCCCAGGTCGTCGCCTACCTGGTCAACAACGGCTGGGAGCAGGTGCGCAACGCCGACGGCGGGATGCGCCAGTGGGCCGCCGTCGGCCGTCCGGTGGTCGACGCGAACGGGCAGCCCGGCCAGGTCATCTGAGGCGGCCGGGATGGGTGGGCCACTGGTCTTCGCGCACCGCGGCGCCTCGTACGACCTTCCCGAGCACACCCTCGCCGCGTACCTGCGCGCTCTCGACGAGGGTGCCGACGGCCTGGAGTGTGACGTCCGGCTGACCCGGGACGGGCACCTGGTCTGCGTGCACGACCGGCGACTGGACCGCACCAGCAACGGTCGCGGTCTGGTCAGCGCGCGGACGCTCGCCGAGCTGGAGGCACTGGACTTCGGCTCCTGGCACCCGGGCAGCGCGCCGGCCGGGGACGTACCCCCGGACGACTCGCACACCCGGCTGCTGACCCTGACCCGACTGCTGGACGCGGTACTCGCCGCCGGCCGGCCGGTCCGGCTGCTGGTGGAGACGAAGCATCCGTCCCGCTACGGCTCGAACGTGGAACGGCGACTGGTCAGCCTGCTGCGCCAGTACGGGCTTGCCGACCCGGCGCCGGACGACCCGGTGCAGGTCACCGTCATGTCGTTCTCCCCGCTGGCGGTCCGTCGGGTGCACGAGCTCGCGCCGAAGCTGCCCACGGTGCTGTTGCTGGAGGTGTTGCCGCGTTGGCCGCGGCTGGGGCGGCTGCCGTTCGGCACCCGTATCGCGGGGCCGGGCATCGGCCTGGTCCGGGCCCGCCCGCACCTGCTGCCCGCACTTCGCACGGCCGGCAACCAGGTGTACGTCTGGACGGTCAACGAGCCGACCGACCTCGATCTGGTGCTGGCCGCCGGGGCGGACGGGATCATCACCGACCGGCCGGGCTACGCCCTCGCCCGACTGGACCGCTGACCCGGCAGGGATGCCAAATCCAGGCCGGCGAGGCAGACTCGGCACATGCCGGAGCGTATCGATTTCCCCGCTCTCCTCACCGGTCACACAGTCGTGATCGAGATGATCAACTCTGGGGAGGCGGGCCTGCCGGTCCTCACCCAACTGCTGCGGGTGGCCCAGCCGGCCCTCGGCGCGACCGGTATGGCGTTCGTCGAGTTCGGTCCGACAGGCGGTCGCGTGATCGCCGCCACCGGCACGGCGGGATCGGCCCTCGGCCGTCCGCTGGCGGCCGACGACCCGGACACTGTCTGCCTGCTCAACGGGCCACGGGTGCGCAACGTGCGGGTGGGCCGCCTCAACGGCAAGTTGGCCGGCGAGCTGACCGGCAGTGACCTGCGCTGGATGGTGGTCTCGCGGGCCGAGATCGGCGGCCACACCGTCGGCAGTCTGCACGCGCTCTATCCCGGCGACGACAAGCCGGACGCCGAGCGGCAGGGGGTCGTCGCCTACCTCGCGTCCTGTGTCGCGCACATGTACGGCGACCAGAGCGGCCTGCCGGTGCACGGTGACGGCCCGGTGGTGGCGGCACTCGCCGACGGGCTGGCCGTCGTCGACCGGGACGGGTACGTCCGCCTCTGGAACCCGGCCGCCGCCCAGGTCACCGGCCGGTCGGTCGAGCAGGCACTGAGCCGTCCACTGCCGTTTCCGTTGCCGCCCTCCGGTCAGGTCCGCGACCACCGGATGCCGGACGGCCGTTGGCTGCGGATCACCTCCGGCGAGCTGCCCGGCCCGGGCTCGTTGCGGGTGGTCACCTTCCGCGACATCACCGACCAGCAGCGCCGCGACCACGACCGGGAGCTGTTCGTCGCGGTGACCAGCCATGAGCTGCGCACCCCCGTCACCGTGATCAAGGGGTACGCGGACACCCTCACCGACCACTGGGAGTCGCTGACCGACATCGACCGGCGGCAGGCCGCCCGGGTGATCGGGCAACGCGCGAACGAGCTGGCCCGGCTGGTCGACCGTCTCCTCAGCTCGGCGGCCGAGGCCGGGCCGGGCGACGATCCGCCCACCCCGTTCGACCTCGGTGAGGCGCTGCGCTCGGCAGTTCTGGACCTGCCGACGGAGTTGCGCCGCCGGCTGGTGCTCCGCCTCCCGGCCGACCTGCCCAAGGCGCTCGGCCACCGACCCAGCCTGGCCACCGTGCTGACCGAGCTGACAACCAACGCCGGCAAATACTCGGCGCCCGACTCTCCGATCGAGATCGCCGCCTCACCGGACGGTCAACTGGTGGCGTTCCGGGTCAGCGACCGGGGCATCGGCATCCGACCGGAGCACGTGGAGCGGGCGTTCGACAGGTTCTGGCAGGGCGAGTCCGGCGACCGGCGCGGCTACCCGGGGGCAGGGCTCGGCCTCTATCTCGTTCGCCGAATCGTTGAACAACAGAATGGATGGGTATCCCTACGTCCAAGGACCGGCGGCGGTACGGTCGCAGAGGTGCGGCTACCGCGCGGTTGACCGAGGGTGGCGCGACGTGGAGGCAACGGTGGCAGCGGCAGCGAGGGATCGGGCGTGGTGCGTGGTGGTTCCCCACCACCCGGCCGGGGCACGGCTGGCCCGGCACCGGCTCGCCGGTGAACTGGCGGACGTCGTCGCCCCGACGCTCCTCGCGGATCTGATCGCGGTGCTCGCGGAGCTGGTGGGCAACGCGGTGCGGCACGCCCGGCCGCTGCCCGGTGGAGTGGTCCGGGTGGCCTGGCGGTTGCGGCCCTCGGCCGAGGGCACCCTGATCCAGCTCGGCGTCACCGACGGCGGCGGCGCGAGCACCGCGCCACGGCTCCGGACGGCCAGCGCCGACGCGGCGGACGGGCGAGGGCTGCACATCGTGGCCGGGCTGGCCACCCGCTGGGGCGTCGAACGGGACGGGATGGGCCAGCGGGTCTGGGCGGAGTTCACCCCAACCCCAACCCCCAACCCCACCCTGGTGCCCACCGCCTGACATCGTTGATCATGGAGTTATTGCCACGACACGCCGGATGCGGTGACAACAACCTCATGATCGACAAGCGATGGGGTGGGTGGGTCCGGCCCACGCGCCGGCAGTTCGGGCTCTAGGCTGTGACGCCGTGAGCAAGCGTCGAAAGAGCCAACGCACCACCGCCGACACCGCCCCCCGCCGCGAGAAGGTGCGCGACGTCTTCGTGCCGCGTCCGTTCGACGGGCTGGTCGACGAGGTCGAGTGGATCGCGCTGCGTGAGTTGGTGCCCGCCGCCTCCGCGCCGCTGCGGCTGGCACCCGCCCTGGTCGAGGAGTTCGGTGACCGGCCGGCGACGCTCGCCACGGTGCTGCCGATGGCCGCCCCCGCGATCACCAAGCCGGACGGCCGGGTGCTCATCGGCCTCCAGCGCCACCAGCAGTCCGGTGACGTCTCCCGGGATCTGGCCGAGGCGCTGCTCAGCGCACTGCGCACCGAGCCGGGAGGCCAGGTGACCGTGCCGCCGCTGCCCGGCCCCGGCCCCCGCCTACAGGACATCCTCGTGGACGGCCCGCTTGAGGTCGCCCTGCACGAGGGCTTCGAGTTCTGGCTCGACCCCGGGGCTGCCGACGATCCGACCGTCCAGGCGTCGCTGGAGCGGGCGAACGCGGCCATCTACCCGACCGTGCGGCTGACCGCCGCGAAGGCCGCGTACTGGTGCCAGGTCCCGGAGAAGGCACACGTGCGCTGGGTGCTGCCGGACGACGAGGACGCCGCCCTGGATGCGCTGGCCCGCCTCGGTGCCGCCGGCACGCTGACGCTCGGCGAGCAGACCAAGTTCGCCGGCATGTTCCGCGCGCACGGTCGGCTGGTGCCGGTCTGGGACCTGCCGGAGCAGACTCCGGCGACCGAGTGGGAGGAGCCGGTGGCGCAGTTCGCCAAGCGGTACGCCGAGGCACTCACCGCCACCGACCCGCTCGACGCCGCCGGCCGACGCGCCCGCCAGGGGTTGCTCGGCCGCCAACTCACCCTGCGCTGAGCGCGGTCGCCCGGCTCGGTCTTCCGCCCGGCCGGGTGCGGTCGCCCGGCTGGATCGGGCACGGTCGTCGCGCGCAGCCGGGCGCCGTGCGTTTCAGCCGGCGACGGGCAGCGGGTCGCGGGTGATCGGGCAGGACATGCAGCGCGGCCCGCCACGGCCGGAGCCCAACTCGGAGCCGGCGATCGGGATCACCTCGATGCCGGCGCGCTCCAGTTGGGCGTTGGTCTCGGTGTTGCGCTCGTAGCCGACGCAGAGCCGGGGCGCCAACGCGAGGGTGTTGTTGCCGTCGTCCCACTGCTCGCGTTCCGCGGTCACCGGGTCCAACCCGGTGTCGATGACCCGCAGCAGGTCCAGGTCCATCGCGTCGGCGGCGGCCCGCAGGAACGGCGCGGGCCCGTCCACCCGCGGGTCCGCACCATCCGCGCCGGCAATCACGGTGTACGCGGACAGCGTGCTCGCGATGTTGGGATACATCAGCACGGCGTCCACGTCGACCATCGTGCAGACCGTGTCGAGGTGCATGGTGGCGCGTTTCTGGGCGATCGGCACCACCAGGATGGTGTGGGCGAGCCCGGCGGCGAAGACCTGCCGGGCGAGGCGTTCGGCGCCGGCCGGTGTGGTCCGTTCGCCCACCCCGACCGCCAGCACCCCGGGTGCGAGCAGCAGTACGTCCCCGCCCTCCAGGTGCTCCAGGCTCGGGCGGTAGACGAAGTCGGTGCCGGCGAAGCGTGGATGGTGGCGGTAGATGGCGTCGGTCAGGGTGGTCTCGCGTCGGCGGGCCGGCATGGCCAGGCTCGTCACACCAACCCGATCGCCGATCCACAGCGATGAGTCGCGGGTGAACAGCAGGTTGGGTAACGGATCGATAACGAAGTCGTGTCGATCCATCAGCGTGTAGACAAGCCCGCCCGGCCGCGCCGAGGAGATCCGCAGCTCCTCGTGGGCCAGCCCGGCGGTGAGCACGTCGGCCAGGGCGGCCGGGTCGAGGTAGGAGAGATGGTCGGCGACGCGGGCCCGCAGGGTGTCGCCGAGCCGCCGGGAGCGCAGCACCTCCTCGGTGAGTTCGGCACGGGCGTCCGCGACGGCAAGCGTCTCCGCCAGCAGGGTCGCCAGGTAGAGCACCTCGACCCCACGGTCGCGCAGGGCGGTGGCGAACGCGTCGTGCTCCTCCTGGGCCCGTCCGACCCAGGGGATCGCGTCGAACAGGAGTGAGTCGTTGTTGCGGGGCGTGAGCCGGGCCAGTTCGGGGCCGGGCCGGTGCAGCAGTACGGTGCCGAGCCGGCCGACTTCACTGTCGACGTAGTGGGTCACTCCCGCAGCGTAGGGCAGGGTTTGGCGGCATCCGAGAAAAGAACTGTGGATGAATATGGCATTCATCCATAGTCACTCCGGCGCTCCGGCTTGCCGAACACCGGTAGTGGCAACGTAGGGTAGTGAGGACATAACTTCGAGGGACCTTTTGCCGGAGGTCGCGATGACTGTCTTTCCCGCACGACGAGCCGTACCGTCCGCTCGGGCACTGCCGCCCGTCGCGGTGCCACACCCCCGCGTCGAGTCGCCAGGGGTTCTCGAACCGGTCCGTCCGACACCGCTCGAATGGGCTCGCCGCCGTCGTGCCGAGCGGGGCGCGCGCCGCCTCGAGGCGGCCGGGGCGCGAGCACTGGGCCAACTCGACCACCTCGGGCCGGCCTGGCACGTCATCGAGTGGCCGCGCACCGACGTCACCGACGTCCTCGATCGCGGTCAGGACGACCGGGCCGGGTTCCTCGCCATCGGGCCGAGCGGTCTCTTCGCCGTGACCATCGCCGATCACGGCCGGGCCAGGGTCCTCGTCGCCGGTGACGTCGTGCAGATCAACGGCAAGCGTCCACCGTACGTGGCCGAGTCCCGCCGGGACGCCAAGCGGGCCAGCAAGGCCCTCTCCGACGCGGTGGGGCTGCCCGTCCCGGTGACGCCGGTGCTGACCTTCGTCGGCTCCGGTGTGATCAGCGTCTACGGCCTCCCCAAGGACTGTCTGATGGCCACCCACCGAGAACTGGACCGGCTTCTCGTGGCTGGTGGCAGCCGGATCAGCCCCGCCACGGCCGAGAAGCTCTCCCGGGTCGCACAGCATCCCAGCACCTGGCTCAACGGCACGTACCGTCCAACTGCCGACTACCGGTGGTATGAGGAGGGCCGAACGGCCGCTGACAAGCCGGCCCACCGCCGGTAACGTCACCGTCGACGCCACGCGGCTCCGGTCCCCCCGACTACCCACCGGTCTCCGCGCCGTCACCGGTCGCCTCGGTTCACGCTGCGCGACTCGGTGACCCGGTGCGCTCGGTGATTCCGTCGGCGACCCGCTAGCGTGGACAGTCGATCGGTGCACATAGGAGGCGCGGTGGCCCACGTCGAACTTTCGCTCTCAGAAGCGTTCGTGCCGGCGGCGCGGGCCTCGACAGAGCCGGAGTCCGGCAACGTCGGCCAATGGTCCTCGACAGTCTCCCGGGCCGACGAGCCGTGCTTGCTGATCGACACCGACACCCTGGTGGTGGCGATCTCGACCGCCGGCTGCCAGTTGCTCTGTCTGGGCGAGCCGGACGTCCTGATCGGGCGACCGCTGCTTGACGGAGGGCTGCGCCTGCTCGACTTCACCGCAAACCGGGGCGAGCTGACCGAGGCCGAGATCGACAAGATCCCGCCCCTGCTGGCGCTCACCTCCGGTCGACTCGCCCGAGGGCTGCTCCGGGTGCAGGCCGCCTCGGCGAACAGCTCCGACGCGACAGTCGACGCGATCTCCACCCCGGTGCTCACCGACGGTGCCGTGGCCGGTTCGCTCACCTTCTTCTCCGAGGTCTGACCTGCGACAAGCCGCACACGGCGTTGCTGGCCCAGCCCTGCGCGAGTAGGCCGTAAGGTGCCCCCATGCTCGATATCGCCCTGCTGCCCGGGGAGTACGCGGTGTGGCGGTTGGCCGCCGGCACCGCCCTGCCGTACGCGCTGTCGAGCGGGCTGAGCGGCACCGACGTGGTGACGGTGAGCTGGACCTCCGATGGCATCTCGGTGATCTGCCCAGCGGATCGGGTGCCGGTGCAGGCCGTGGTGGAAACCGCCTGGCGCTGTCTACGGGTCACCGCCCCCGCCGACATGGCCAGCACCGGCAGCCTGGCCACGCTCGTCGATCCGCTCGCCGAGGCACGGGTCAGTGTGGTCACGTTCTCCACCTTCGACACCGACTACCTGCTGGTGCCGGCCGTCCGGCTGACCGAGGGCACCGCCGCGCTACAGCGCGCCGGGCACCGCGTCACCGGCTGACCTTCACCCGACCGGCCGCTGACCCTACGATGGGCTCGGCCACCCCGGCCGCGACGAATTCTCCGATGTCCCGAGGATCGGCCCGTGCCGTTCACCCCGCCCCACCCCCCGTCTCCCCCACCACGGGCGACGGCCTACCTCCCACCGGCGACACCCAGCCGGGCATCCGACCACGCCCCCACTCGGGCCACCGCCCGGATCCGGCCGGTCGCGCTCGCGGTGCTCGCCGTCGCGGTGCTCGCCGGCTGTGGCGCCCCACCCGAGCTACGGGAGCCGACTGCCGCGCCAACCCGCACCGCGGCACCGACGACACCTGGGCCGAGCACCGCACCCAGCACGCCGCCGGCCACCGCACCACCACTCGGCACGGTCACGCCCACCCCGGATGCCGGGCTGGTCGCCACACCCTGCCGGAACGGGCCGACCGGCGAGCGGGTGGTGCAACTGCTGCGCGGCCGGGCCGGGGTGCTTCCGGCAAACGTTCGGGTCCAGGTCCGCACCGGGCCGCTCTGCGCCGCCGAGTGGCAGTACACAGTCCTGCAGGTGACCGGGCACGAGGAGCTCCAGGTGGTCACCCGGGGCCAGGCCACCGCACCGACCCTGGTCACCGCCGGCACCGACGTCTGCACCATCGAGGTACGCGCCACCAGCCCGGCCGGGATCCGCGCCCTCGCCTGCGACGCCGCTCCGGCCAGCCGGCCGAGTGCGTAGGCTGACCGGCATGCCGGGAACACCGCCGACACGCTTCGTCTACCTCGGGCCGGAGGGCACCTTCGCCGAGCAGGCCCTGCGCACACTTCCCGCCGCCGAGCGCGGCACCCGTACGCCCGCCCGCAGCGTCGGTGAGGCGCTGGACAGCGTCCGGACCGGGGACGCCGACGCCGCGCTGGTGCCGCTGGAAAACTCGATCGGCGGCGCGGTGGGCGTCACGCTCGACGAGATGGTCGAGGGCGAGCCGTTGGTGATCACCCGAGAGGTGATCCTGCCGGTGGCGTTCGTGCTCGGCGCTCGACCCGACACTCCGCTGACTTCGATCGGCACCGTGGCGGCCCATCCGCAGGCGTCCACCCAGTGCCGGGGCTGGTTACGCGACCATCTGCCCGACGCCGTGGTGGTCGACGTGCTCTCCAACGGCGCGGCGGCGGCCGGTGCCGGCACCGGCGCGTACGACGCCGCGATCTGCGCACCGATCGGGGCGGCCCGCCACCGGCTCGTGACACTCGCCGACAAGATCGCCGATCATCCGGACGCGGTGACGCGGTTCGCGCTGGTGGCCCGCCCCGGGCCTCCCCCGCCGCCGACCGACGACGACCTCACCTCACTGGCGGTCTACATCGCGCACGACCGGGTCGGCGCGCTGCTGTCGGTGCTGATGGAGCTTGCCGTCCGTGGCGTCAACCTGACGCGCATCGAGTCCCGTCCCACCGGCGAGGCGCTGGGCCGGTACGTCTTCTTCCTGGACTGCACCGGCCACGTCGCCGACGTACGACTGGGTGAGGCGTTGCAGGGGCTGCGCCGGGTCTGCGCGGAGGTCCGCTTCCTGGGCTCGTACCCCCGGCACCGGTGGGTCGACGCGGCGCGCGATCGGCCGGTGCCCGCGCCGGCGGGCCTCTCCGACGCCGACTACGTCGACGCGGCGGCCTGGCTGACCCGACTGCGCACAGGTGAGTTGACCTGACCGGGCGCTCCCAACCGATCGGGAGCGCCCCGCGCCGCAGGTGATCAGCTCAGCAGGCCGCCGAGCAGACCGCCCTCCTGCTGCTGCTGGCCGCTGCCCAGGACCGGCGGCTCCTCGGACGGCTGCACCACCACGAAGCCCTGACCGGCGAAGCTCATCGTGAACGACTCACCGGTACGCCGACCCAGCAGCGTGCCGAGGCCCAGTTGCTCGGCCCGGTGGTAGCCGGTCTGCAGGTTCGCCGACCAGCACACCGCGGCCTGCGGGTCGACGTACGTGGGGGCGTCCACGTTGAGCACGACCGGGGTGCCCTTGGTGGTGATGGCGATCCGGCCGTAGCCGCTGAACACACAGTTGAACAGGCCGGACGAGGAGGCCATCCCGGCGCCGCCGACCATCCTGATGTCGTACTGGAGGGTCGAGTCGAAGGCGAGCACACTGGAACCGTTGATGGAGAGGGCGTCGCCCGGCTCCAGGTCGATGATGTGCACGTCCTTGGCCAGCTCGGCGAGGAAGACGTCACCGTGGCCGGAAACCTTCATCAGGGGGACGCCCTCGCCGGTGAGCTTCTGCTTGAGAAACTTGCCGAGCCCGCCCGAGCCGAGCGCCTGGAACTGCACATTCCCCTGGTAGGCGACCATCGACCCGACTCGGGCCATCGCCTCCCCGTTGAGTTCGATCTTCAACATCTTGGAGTTTTGCAGCCGCATGCCGGGCTGCGCGGACTCCTTCTCCAGGTTTTCCGCGGAGAACAGCTCACTGCGCATGAAAGGGTGCCTCCTGACAGGGTTGCGATTGCTGCACCGAAGGTAGGCGACCAGGGCAACCACGGGCCATCGGCCGAGCGGTGACCGCGACTGTCGGAGGGCTCAGCCCCAGCCCAGGGCGTGTAGCCGATCGTCGTCGATACCGAAGTGGTGCGCGATCTCGTGCACGACGGTCACCGCCACCTCGTCGACGACGTCGTCGTCGTTGTCGCAGATTCGCAGGATCGGGTGTCGGTAGATGAAGATCCGGTCCGGCAACACACCGGAGTAGTCCCAACCGCGGCTGGTCAGGGCGTGGCCCTCGTAGAGGCCGAGCAGGCCGGGCTCGCCCTGCGGCGGGTCGTCCTCGACGAGGATCACCACGTTGTTCATCAGGCCGAGCAGCTCCTCGGGCACCTCGTCGAGGGCGTCGGCAACCAGCTCCTCGAAGCGCTCGCGGGTCATGTCTACCGGCACGGCACCCATTCTGCCCGACGCCGCACCCGTTGGGCCGGTCGAGACGTGGCGCCGATCGGATCCGCAGGCTCACGGAGAGAGTGACCGCCCAGGGGCGGGCGGAGACTCTCGTCCGTGAACGAGCGGTTGTGGGTCGACCGGCTGTTGTGGTCGACCGCTCAGGAGGCCAGGCGCGCGTCGAGGGTGATCTCGGCGCCCGGTGAGAGCAGGCGGGAGATCGGGCAGTTGGCCTTGGCGGCCTCGGCGAGCTTCTGGAACTCCGCGTCGTCGATCCCCGGGACCTGGCCGACGGTCTCCAGGTCGATCCGGGTCACGGTCATGCCGGCGTCGGTCTTGTCCAGGTGGACCTTGGCGGTGGTCTCGACCGAGGTGGCCGTCGAGCCGGCGTCGGCGAGCGCCTTCGAGAACGCCATCGAGAAGCAGCCGGCGTGTGCTGCGGCGATCAACTCCTCGGGGTTGGTGCCCTCGCCCTCCTCGAAGCGCGACTTGAAGGAGTAGTTGCCCGACAGGCCGCCCTTACCGGTGCGGACCGTGCCGGAGCCCTCGGTGAGATTGCCCTGCCATTGTGCTGAAGCGGTACGGATAGGCATGAGGAGAACGCTAGCGGAAAGGTGACCGTCGAGCGACCGACCGGCACGGACGCCTGCCCTGCGATCCCTGTCACGATCGGCTGGCTGTGCCATGATGCGACCCAGGTCCGTGACCGGCGGAAGGATTGCCGATGTCCGACGAGCTTCCGATCCCCCGGCAGGGCGACCGGTCCGAGGAACCGGCCGTGATCGAGTGGGGTGCTGTCGACCCTGCTCCGCGGCGCCGGTTCGGCTGGTCCCTGGCCGGTTTCGCACAGGACCCTCGGCTGCCCCTGCTGCTCGCCGGTCTGGGCGCGGTCGCCGGGGTCGCCTCGCTGGTCGGGGAGTGGCTGGTGATGAGCCTGCCGAACGGCGGCGGGCCCGAGGGTGAGGGCACGATCGAGGTGCCGGCCGGGGTGTCCGAGGTCGGCGGTTTCGGCGTTGGCTACCTGGTCGGGCTGCTCGGTCTCGTCTGCGCCGTGGCGCTGGCCCTGCGGGGCACGGCGGCCGTGCGGCCGAACGCCCGGTTGGCCGGTCTCACCCTGGCCGGTGCCCTGTTGGCGGTGCTGATCGCCGCCACGGCCACCCTCAACGACCCCAGCCAGCGCAACTTCTTCTACTCGCCGCCGGACGGGTTCCGGGCCGAATACGGCCGTGGGCTGGTGATGGCTTTCGCCGCCTGTGTGCTGTTCGCGGTCGCCCTGCGGCTGACGCCCGCCACATCCACCGGCACGTTCGCCGGGCCACCAGACGATGACGGGCCCGCCGACGCGCCGCCGTCGCGACCCTGGCGCCGCCGCCGCAACCCCGACCCCATCGAGTACGGCCCACCCGCCCCAACCGACCTGACAGTCACCCCCGCCGCCCCCTTCGCCCACCCCGACCCCCAGCCCTAAACCCACCCACGCCCCACGCCCCGGCGATCTCGCACTTACTGCCCCGACATAAGGGACAGGAAGGGCGAGATCGCGGGGGAAGGCGGCGGGGCGGGGTGGGCGTTGTTCGCGTCCGATTCGTCTGGAAGCCGTGGATGCGACCCTTTGCGCGAGGTACGGTTGCTGCCCGCCGTGACGCCGGGTCTCCTCAACAGAAGGGGACAGCAGGTGCGACGGCGGCGGGCGAAGGAGGAACGATGACCCGCCCGGGCCTGCCCAAGCTGATCGCGACCGACCTCGACGGCACGCTGGTGCGCAGCGATGACACCGTCTCCGCGTACACCCATGGGGTGCTCGACCGGGTGCGGGCTGCCGGAATTCCGGTGGTCGGCGCGACCGGACGCGGCCCTCGGTTGACCGAGTTGACCCGCAACGACATCCGGGCCGCGGACTTCCTGGTGATGGCCGGCGGCGGCCGGGTGGTCGACCAGAGCGATCCGGCCGGCCCCGTGGTGCTCCGCGACGAGCGGCTGCCCGCCGAGGTGCTGGCCCGGCTGCTGGCCGACCTGGAGGCCGAGGTCGGCCCGCTGACCGTGATGGTCGAGGCGTCCGACGAGCACGATGCTCCGCTCTGGGGCGACTATCACGAGAGTTGGCCCTACCAGGACCGGTTCGAGGCGCGCAGCCGCGCGGAGTGCCTCTCCTGCGACGTGATCAAGGCGTTCGCCCGGACCGCCGACCACCACGTGGACGAACTGCTGGCGGTGGCCCGCCGGATCGTTGCGCCGCAGGTCGCCACGCTCACCCAGGCGGGGCTCGGCTTCATCGAGATCTGCCCGCCCGGCGTGGACAAGGCCACCGGGCTGACGGTGGTGGCGCAGAGCCTCGGCGTCGATCCGGCCGACGTCCTGGTCTTCGGTGACATGCCCAACGACCTGCCGATGTTCGAGTGGGCCGGCTGGTCCCGGGTGGCGGTGGCCAACGCGCACCCCGCCCTGCGCGCCGCCGCGGACGAGGTGACCCTGCGCAACGACGACGACGGTGTGGCGGTGTACCTGGACCGGCTACTGTCCCGGTGATGCAAGAGACACCCCGCCTGGTCGCCACCGACATCGACGGCACGCTGATCCGCGACGACCACACCGTCAGCCCCCGCACCGCCGACGTGCTCGCGCGGATCTCCGCGCGAGGCACGCCCGTCGTCCTGGTCACCGGCCGTCCGGTCCGCTGGCTCAAGATGGTGTACGACCAACTGGCCCAGCCGCTGCCGGCGGTCTGCGCCAACGGCGCCGTGGTCTACGACCCGTTCTCCGACGAGGTGGTGCGGGCCGACCCGCTCGCCCCGCACCACCTGGCCGAGGTGGCCCGACGGCTACGGGCCGAGGTGCCCGGGATCAGCTTCGCCGTGGAGATCCTGGACAGCCGGGAGATGCGGCACGAGGCGCACTACCCGCTGCGCTGGGACGTCGACCCGGAGGGCATCCGACCGATCGAGACGCCGGAGGAGTTGCTCTCGGTGCCGGCGGTGAAGCTGCTCGCGCGGGCCGGCGAGCAGGACCCGGACGCCTTCGCCGAGCTGATCGCCGCGGCGGTGGCGGGGCTCGCCGAGGCCACGCACTCGTCGTCCTCCGGCCTGGTGGAGATCTCCGCGGCCGGGGTGACCAAGGCGGCCGGGCTGGCCTGGTACTGCGACCAACTCGGGGTGGCCGCGGCGGACGTGCTGGCCTTCGGCGACATGCCCAACGACGTGCCGATGTTGAGCTGGGCCGGCCGGGGCGTGGCGGTGGCCAACGCGCACCGCGCCGTCCTGGCGGTCGCCGACGACGTGACGACGGCGAACACCGAGGACGGCGTGGCGGCGTACCTGGAGAAGGTTTTCGGGGTGGACTGAGGGTTACAGGTACTGGCCGGTGTTGTGGCCCTCGCCGCCGCCCGGCTGGCCGATGCCGGACATCCCGGGGACGATCCCGCCGGGGCCACTGGGCAGCGCCTGGCGGCCACCGCGCATCTGCTCCAACTGCACCCGGGCGGCCATCTGCTGGGCCACCAGGGCCGCCTGGATGCCGTGGAACAGGCCCTCCAGCCAACCGACGAGTTGGGCGTGCGCGATCCGCAACTCGCCCTCGCTGGGGGCCTTGTCCTCGGTGAAGGGCAGCGAGATGCGCTCCAGCTCGTCGCGCAGCTCGGGGGCGAGGCCCTCCTTGAGCTCGACGATCGACCGCTCGTGGATCTCGCGCATCCGGTTGCGGCTCGCGTCGTCGAGAGGTGCGGCTTTCACCTCCTCCAGCAACTGCTTGATCATGCTGCCGATCCGCATCACCTTGGCCGGCTGTTCGACCAGGCGGGTCGGGTCCTCACCCTGGCCCTCGTCGGTCTGCATCGTCCCGATCGGCCGGCCGTCCGGACCGACCACCACGACAGTGCCGGGGTGGCCGGAGTCGTCGGTGCCGGGCTCGTCGTCCTGTCCAGCTGAGCGCGCTTCGGTCATGGGGTCCATCTTTACCCAGCGGGCTGGACCGTTGGCGCCCGGGACCGACTACCGGGACCGAACCACCCGCGCGGGCGCGCTACCGTCGCGCCATGCCTGCCGACCCGCGCGCCGTGTTGACCCGGCCCGCACCGGGGCCCGACCGGACCGTGGCGTACGGCGACCACCCGGATCAGGTGGCCGACCTGCGGTGCCCGGCGGGAGCGGGTCCGGCGCGCCCGCTGGTCGTCGTCCTGCACGGCGGTTTCTGGCGGGTCGAGTACGACCGACGACACACCGACCCGTTGGCTGCGGCACTCGCCGCGGACGGCTACCCGGTGGCGCAGTTGGAGTACCGGCGGACCGGGCAGCCGGGAGGTGGCTGGCCGGGCACGTTGACCGATGTGCTGACCGGGGTGGCCGAGCTGCCCAGGCTGGCCGCCGAGGCGCTGCCCGGCCGGGTGACCCGGGCCGCGCCGATCCTGGTCGGGCACTCCGCCGGCGGCCACCTGGGGCTGTACGTGGCGGCCACCGCGCCGGCCACGGTGGGCGGGGTGCTCGCCCTGGCCCCGGTGGCCGATCTGGGCGAGGCGTACCGGCGGGATCTGGACTCGGGCGCGGTGGCCGCGCTGCTCGGCGGCGGCCCGGCCGAGTTCCCGGACCGGTACGCGGCGACGGATCCACGGCTACTGGTGCCGACGCGGACACGGACGGTAGTTTTGCACGGCTCGGAGGATCAACAGGTTCCGGTGGAGATGAGCCGGGACTTCGTCGCGGAGGCCACTGCCGCAGGATCCGATATCTCCCTTGTTGAGCTGCCCGGATGCGAGCATTTCGGGCTGATCGATCCGGAGTCCGCCGCCTGGCCCCGCGTCCTCGCCGAGTTGCGGTCCCTGCAGGTTGATCACTAGCCATTGACGCAGCGTCGCGGACCAGGTAGAACGCCGGAGGGGCGGTGTTCAGCCCTGCAACGCTCCTTGGAAGGAACTCGGTGTCGCAGATGAATCGCAGGCGGGCGCTCCAACTGTTGGCCGCGCTCGGTACCACCGGGTTCGTCGCCGGATGTGGCTCCGACTCCGACCCCGAACCGACGGTCAACCGCAGCCCGATCAAGATCGGGCTGATCACGCCGCAGGCCGGCGGTTTCAAGAGCATCGGCGATGACATCACCAACGGCTTCCAGCTCTTCCTCGACCTGCACGACAAGCGGCTGGGCGGCCACCCGGTGGAGTTGTTGACCGCCGACGAGGGCGACACCGCGAAGACCGGCAAGGCCGCCGTGGACGGCCTGCTCAAGCAGGGTGTGCTGGCGCTCACCGGGGTGGTCAACTCGGCGGTGATGGTCGGCATCCGGGACACCGTCGAGCAGGCCAAGGTCCCGCTGATCGGCTCCAACGCCTCACCGAGCAGCCTGCAGAGCGTGTTCTACATCTGGCGGACGTCGTACGTGCTGGACGAGGCCGGCAAGGCGCTGGGCCGCTACCTGCGCGACCAACTGCCTGCCAACGGCCGGGTGGCGATCATCATGCCGGAGAACGTCGGCAGCCCCGACGTGGTGCGCGGCTTCCGGCAGGAGTTCGGCGCGACCGACCCGCGCATCAGCGACCCGGTCACCTACACCAGCGCCAACCCCAACCCCGGCAAGACCGCGTTCTCGGCGGACATCAGCACCGCGCTGGCCAAGGAGCCCACGGCGGTCTTCTGCTTCTTCGCCGGAGCCGCCGCGGTGGAGTTCATCAAGCAGTTGCGGGAGAAGTTCGCCGGGCCGATCTACGCACCGGGCTTCCTCACCGAGGGCACCGTGCTGGAAAGCCTGAAGGAAAATGCGCTGGGCATCCAGACCGCGCTGAACTACTCGGCCGACCTGAACAACACGTCCAACCGGGTCTTCGCCTCGGCCTACCGCAAGAAATACCAGGTCACCCCCACCACGTACGCGATGGCGTCGTACGACGCGGCGCAGGTGCTCGACCAGGCGATCCAGCTCACCGGCGGCTCGCCCAACCCGCAGCAGGTCAACCTGGCACTCGGCAGGATCGGCCAGATCGACAGCCCGCGCGGCATCTGGCAGTTCAACCAGCCGCGTACCCCCCAGCAGAAGTGGTACCTGCGGGAGGTGCAGCGCGACGGCCAGGTCATGTCGAACGTGCTGATCAACGAGCTGGCCACGCTGGGCTGACCCCGGAGCAACGACAGGGCCGGCCTCCCGTTGGGGAGGCCGGCCCTGTCGTACGGGGAGTCAGTGCCGCAGCTCGGCGATGCAGCACTTCACGCTGCCGCCGCCCTTCTTCAGCTCGGCCAACTCGACGGGGACCGGGGTGTAGCCGGCCGCCTTCAGCTTGCCGGCGAACCGGGTCGCCTCGCTGTTGAGCACCACGTTCGCGCCGTCA
Source organism: Micromonospora sp. NPDC049101 (assembly GCF_040648675.1). Lineage (NCBI taxonomy): Bacteria > Bacillati > Actinomycetota > Actinomycetes > Micromonosporales > Micromonosporaceae > Micromonospora > Micromonospora sp. NPDC049101. The sequence goes on from NZ_JBEZED010000004.1 coordinate 141,197, forward strand.
CTGACCAGGTTCAGCCCGAAGGCCAGAGCGTCCTCGTCGTCGGCGAGCACCGCGTCCGGGAAGAGTTGGGTGAGCACCCGCTGGCTGGCCGCGGAGAACGCGCCCGGGAAGTAGGCGACGTTCGAGTCGTCGATGACCGTGAGTGCCACGTCCAGGTGATAGAAGCGGGGGTCGATCAGACGCAGGGACACCACCGGCCGACCCAGCGCCTCCTGCGCCTCACCGTGCGCCGGAAGCTCGGTGCGGAAGCCGTGCCCGGCGAGGATGAGGCCGCCGTGCGCCTCCGGCACGTACGCGAAGTCGCCCTCGCCCTCGTTGGTTTCGCCAGGTGCGACGAACCGCCAGCCCTGCGACTCGTAGAAGGCGTGGTGGGCGGCTGCCTCGGCGGCCCGCTGCTCGTGCTTGAACCGAGCGCCGTACACGCTGCCGTCCACCACGAAGGCACCGTTGGCGGCGTAGACCATGTCGGGCAGGCCCTGCTCGGGCGTGAGCAGGTGCACCTCGTGGCCGAGACCGACAAGCGTCTCGTGCAGCCGGTCCCACTGTTTGACGGCCAGGTCCCGGTCGACGGGCGTGGTCACGTCCATCCACGGGTTGATCGCGTACTCGACCGCGAAGTGCTCGGGCGAGCACATGAGATATGTCCGCTTTCGCGGGACTCGCTGCTGGTTCACGGTCACCAAGAGTAGGTACCGTAGAACTTTGGTAACAGCCACAACCGTTGCTTCTCAGAGGCGGAACGTTGCAGATAGACGCGGTAGACCAGCGGATCATTGCGTTACTCGTCGCCGACGCCCGTGCGTCGTACGCCGACATCGGCACCCGGGTGTCACTCTCCGCCCCGGCCGTCAAGCGTCGCGTCGATCGGCTACGCGCCACCGGCGTGATCCGGGGATTCACGGCCGTGGTGGATCCGGCCGCCGTCGGCTGGACCACCGAGGCGTTCGTCGAGTTGTTCTGCGCCGGCCGGACCACCCCCGCCCAGATCGGCGTGGCCGCCCGGCGACACCCGGAGGTGGTCGGCGCCTACACCGTCTCCGGGGAGGCGGACGCGCTCGTGCACCTGCGCGCCGCCGACATCGCCCACCTGGAGGCGGCGCTGGAGCGGCTGCGCGCCGAGTCCTTCGTGACCTCCACCCGCAGCACGATCGTGCTGTCCCGCCTGGCCGAGTCCCCGGGCGTCGGACCGTCGCCCCGCACCGCTTGACCTCAACCCTGGTTGAGGAGATGAAGTGGTCGGGAGCGTGGGCACGCCGCCCACCGCAGCCAAGGGGGACGTGATGCGTGCGGTCTGGTTACGTGAGTTCGGCGGGCCCGAGGTGCTGGTGCCCGGCACCGCGACCGACCCGACACCCGGCCCCGGTCAGGTGCTGATCGACGTCGCGCACGCGAACATCACCTTCGTCGAGACGCAGCAGCGCGCCGGCGGCCCCGGTCCGTTCCAGGTCACCCCGCCCCTGATCCCCGGCAACGGCGTGGGCGGGGTGATCGCCGCCCTCGGCCCGGACGTCGACCCGGCACTGCTCGGGCGGCGGGTGGTCAGCGCGACCGGCGGCTCCGGCGGATACGCCGAACGCGCGGCGGTCGACGCCGCCGCGCCCATCGAGGTGCCCGCCGAGCTGGCCCTGGACGAGGCGGTGGCACTGCTGGCCGACGGGCGTACCGCCACCATGCTTGTCGAGGCGGTCGGCATCCGCCCCGGCGACCGGGTGCTGGTGGAGGCAGCCGCGGGCGGCGTGGGCAGCCTGTTGGTGCGGCTCGCGGCCCAGGCCGGTGCCCGGGTGATCGGCGTCGCCGGTGGGCCGCGCAAGGTGGACCTGCTACCCGGCCTGGGCGCCGACCTGGCCGTCGACTACCTCCAGCCAGACTGGGCCGACCGCGTCCGGGCCCCACTGGGCGGCGTCGACGTGGTGTTCGACGGGGTCGGCGGCGCGGTGGCCCGAGCGGCCTTCGACCTGCTGGACCCGGGCGGTCGCATGGTCAGCTTCGGCCTGGCGAGCGGGGAGTGGTCCCCGGTGTCAGCGGAGGCCGCCACGGCACGGCAGGTCACCCTGGTACGGCCGGACACGTCACCCGCACAACTGCGGGCGTACACCCGGCAGGCCCTGGCCGGCGGTGCGGCCGGCCGCCTGCGCCCGCTCATCGGCCAGCGATTCCCGCTGGAACGCGCCGCCGACGCGCACGCCGCCATCGAGGCGCGCGCGACGGTCGGCAAGACCCTGCTGGACGTCTAAGGCCTGTTTCATGAGGGCGGTCGAGCCGAGGCGGAGTCCGGGAGGCGATCCGGCAAGGCGCGGTTTCGTCCGGATACCGGTGTTGTATCCGGGCGAGACCGCAACGCCGCCGGTCGTCGTCCGGGCCCGCCGCAGGCCGGCCAGGTCTTATGAAACAAGCCTTACAGGTACATGCCGGTGCGGTGCTCCGAGTCGTCGCGCCGAACCGGCTTGTCGCCCTCGCCGAAGAACCGCTTGCCGCCGAACTCGCCGTGCAGACGGTCGTCCAGCTCATCGGCGAGCCCGGTCATCACCTGCACCGCAAGCATCAGGTGGGTGGCCTGGAAGTTGCGACCGAAGACCGGGATGGACGCCCAGACCGTGTCGTCGGCGCAGTAGAGGCGGCCGATCGGCATCCGGTTGGTCAACTCGGAGAGCTTGACGTAGAGCCGCTCGGTCGGCTCCACCTCGGTGAGCACCGGGGAGAACACGTCCACCAGCGGCGGATTGTCCCGCACCCGCACGAAGACCATCGCCGAGCCCGCCCGGATGTTGATGTCGCCGTCCGAGTCGACCTGCAACCGGTCGGTGTCCGACTTGAGCATCGTGGAGACCACGGTCCGGACCCGATCAGCCAGGTCGAGCACGTCGTCCCGCTCGACCTGCGCGGAGGCCGCCTCGGCCAGCGCCTCCTCCAGGTCGGCCTCGACGTCGGCGTCCGGGCCGAACTCGCTGCGTGCCGTGCCCAACGGGTCCACGGCAAGCGGCTCGCTCTCGGCGTCCTGCACCAGGTAGACGAGGAACGCCGGGTGCGGGGCGCCGTAGACGTCGCGCAGCGTCCGGGAGAGCAGCGCGGCGATCCGGGTGGACTCGCCCGTCGTGCCGTCCAGCCCGAAGAAACCGCCGGATCCGGCGACCACCCCGGGTGGCGACCAGCCGAGCGCGACCATGTCCGCCACCGCGCCGCGGTCCAACCGGTAGCCCGCCGGCAGCGTGGCGTTGCCGACCGCCCGCGCGGACAACGCGCCGCCGTCGTGCACGTCCACGCTCACCGAGTAGACGGCGTCCCCGGTGCCGGAGGCGGTCGGGTCCAGGGTCACCTCCAGGTGCGCGCCGACGGGCAGCTCCCGCAGCCGCACGGCGAGCGCACGGGCGAACTCCTGCCACGCCTCGGTCACCTTCGCCCGCAGGTCGGTCGTGCTGGGTTCGTCGAGCAGGATCGATTCCGCCGGCTCGGCCGTAGCGCCGGGCAGGTCACCGATCGGCGCCGAGGGGTGGTCAGCCGTCATGATCGCCTCCGTCCGTCACGATCACCCTACCCACGCCGCCTGGCGGCTCAATCAGCCCGGACCGGGATCGGACAACGGCGGTCAGGGGGCCGTCGGGTCCGCGGGGTCCGCGCCCAGCTCGACGGGCCAGGCGCCGGCCAGGGCACTGAGTCGGGCCGCGGCGTCCGCCGGGTCGGCACCCCGCCCAACCGCCAACCCCAGCAGGTACGCGGTGACCGGCGCACCCGGCCGCAGCACCTGGTGGGCGACGTCGCGGGCCAGATCCAGCACCGCCGGAACCGGCACCCCGGTCGGGTCCAGCTCCAGCTCGGTGCACGCCGCCGTGACCCAGTCGTCCATCACCGTCATCGCGCCCACTCCTCCGCCCGGCGTACGTCCTCGTCAGTGTCGCAGTCGAACCAGGGCGGCGGGCCCTCGCCGGACCAGGGCACCTCCCGCACGACGAGGCCGGCCAGCAACGCCCGGACCGGGGCACCGGACAGGCTGCCGCCCCGCTCGACAGTCAACCGGTCCAGCGCGGCCCGCAGCGCCGCGACCCGCCAGACACCGCAGAGCGACTGCCGCCGTCCGTCCCCGTCGACGAAGCACGCCCCGTCCGGCCGACGCCCACTCTCGACCAGGCCGCTGCCGACCGCCGGAGCGGCGTCGGGCCTCGCCGAGGCGGCATGGCGGGGGCTTTCCTCGGCGAGGTGGGCCAGCAGGTCGCCGATCGCGGCCCGGGTGAGCAGCGGCAGGTCGGCGGCGAGCAACGCGACCAGGACGATGTCGGTCTCCAGCAATGCCAGCCCGGCAGCGGCGGCGGCGACCGGGCCCCCGCCCGGCGGATCCTCCCGGACGACCCGCACACCCGCCGGCACGGAGTCGGCCGCACCGACCAGCACGCGCGGCGTCGCGTCGGTGACGGCAGCCAGCACCCGGTCACGCATCGACCGGCCACCGACCCAAAGCGCAGGCTTGTCCACCCCACCCATCCGTCGGGCGGCCCCACCCGCGAGCACCACTGCGGCGTACGTCCCCACCCGGTCACGGTAGCCGTGCCAACGCGCGAACGGGCCAACCCGACCCGTCGTCCCGGCGATCATGAAGTTATCGCTCGACACGCCGACGACACGCGCGGACATCCCCATGATCAACGCGCCGGGTTGGGGTGGGTGGGGTGGAGGATGGCGGGATGGGACGGGCAACTGATCGGCGCGGCGTACTTCGGATCGACCTGGACGCAGCGACCGCCGGTCGCGGGTCCATCCGTCGGCCGGACACGCTGGCGGTGGAGGAGCCGCTGGAGATTCGGGTCGGCGCCGCCGGCCCCGGCCGGCGACAGCCCCTCGCCGTGACCATGCGTACCCCCGGCGACGACCTGGACCTGGCCATCGGGTTCCTCCTGACCGAAGGGCTGATCCGGTCGACCGACGACGTGTTGACCGCACAGCTCTGCGCTGGCGCGGAGACGCCGAACACGTACAACGTGGTGGACGTGGTGCTCGCCCCCGGCGTGCCGGAACCGACCACCGACCCGTCCCGGAACTTCTACACGACCAGTTCCTGCGGAGTCTGCGGCAAGGCCAGCATCGACGCGATCCGCACCCGGTCACAGTTCCCGGTCTCCGCCGATCCGCTCAGCGTGTCGGCCACGCTCCTCGCCGAACTGCCCGACCGACTTCGCGCCGCCCAGCGTGGCTTCGACCGGACCGGCGGGCTGCACGCGGCGGGCCTGTTCACCCCCGGCGGAGAGCTGGTGGTGCTGCGGGAGGACGTGGGCCGGCACAACGCGGTGGACAAGGTGATCGGCTGGGCCGTGCGGGAACGTCGACTGCCACTGGCTGGACACCTGCTGCTGGTCTCCGGCCGGGCCAGCTTCGAGCTGACCCAGAAGGCGTGGATGGCCGGGTTGCCGCTGCTGGCGGCGGTGTCCGCCCCGAGCACACTCGCCGCAGAACTGGCCGACGAGGCCGGGATGACGCTCGTCGGTTTCCTGCGCGGCCGGACCATGAACGTCTACACCGGCCCCCACCGCATCACGCTGGAGCAGCCGGCCTGACGCCCCCGCCCGCGCCGATCTTGCACATTCTGTCCGCCCATAATGGCGACCGAGACTGCAAGATCGGCGTTCCAGGCGGTGAGCTCACTTACCGATCCGGTCGATCAGGTCGAACAGGGCCAGCCGCGCGGCGGCGTCGCGGGCGATCAGGAAGCCGGCGATGCCGAGGATCCAACCCAACGCACCGCCCGCCTTCGAGACGATCCACGCGTTGAGGCGGGCCAACACCGGCTCGACAAGCGCCGGGCGGGCCACCCTGGCACCCAGCAACACCACCGCTGGCAGCACCATGACCAGGCAATATCCGGCGAGCAGCGCCACCACGGCCACCGCGCCCACCCCCGAGGTCGCCAACAGACCCACCGCGCCGAGGTACGGGAGCATCGTCGCCACCTCGGCGAGCGCGGCGAGTAGCGCCAGCCCGACCAGCCAGCGGGCCGAGGAGTCGCCGGCGGTGGCCCGGTCCCGCCACCGCAGCACTCCACCGGTACGGGGGCGCCGCTTGCCGTCGTAGCGGAAGCTGAGCGCCAGCATCGCGACGCCCAGCACGAGTTGCGACCAGAGGACAGCCCGGTTGTCCAGGGCACCGCCCAGCGCATCGCCCAACCTGCTGCCGCCCCACACCAGCAGCAGCCCTACCGCGAGATAGAACGCCGCGATGGTGGCGAGGTAGCCCAGGATCCGGCGGGCGTTGACCGGCCCGGGGGCGAGCAGCAGCCAGACCGGGATGAAGAGGGTGCCGATGCTGGTGCTGTCCACCAACGCCAGCCCGGCCAGCGAGAGCAGCAGTTCGGGGGTCACCCGATCATTGTCGGCCGGCTCGCGCCCCGCCGAGTCGGCCGCGATCAGGAGAAACGCGTACATCCTTCGACGGAGGGCTGCGCACGGACGCGCACGGGGCGATCGCCCTCGGGGGACGAGTGATGAGCGGCGCGGCGGGCTGTCGCAGGCTCGCCCTGGCACGCACTCGCCCATGATCGACTCGGGTTTGCTGATACCGCGGTGTCCTGGTGGCGGGGACACCCCGACTTTCAGGAAACCGGGTCGATCATTGATCAATCGACAGACCGCCGGCTGTGCGGCGACGATCTCGACGGCCCCGCGGCGTCTCTCCGGGCGCGGTCGAGCACCCATCCAAGGAACCGTTCGGCGTACACCGCGGGCTTGGGATCTAGACCCAGCTTGAACGCATCCGTCAGCGCCTCCACGGCAAGCGTGTGCAGCAGCAGCGCGAGGCCGTCAAAATCGCGTTCCCACCGTCGCAGCAGCGCCAGCCGCGCGGGAGAGCACGGCCAGGGGGCGCCGCATGTCGTACAGCGCCAGTGCGGGTGACCGGGGTAGTGCGGCCGCGGGATCATCCGACGCGCAGTGGGGTGCGGACGACGGGCCGGCGGGCGATCGGCCTCGTTGGCGCGGGGTTCGAGGGCTCGCTCACGACGCGCACGCCCTCGCGCCGGACGTACAGTTCGCGTCTCGCCCGCGCGTCGCCCGTCGGACTCAGCTCGTAGCCGTCGACCCAGACCCACCCGTCGTACGTGATCCAATCCAACTCGCGAATGATGCGCACACGAATCGGGCGCATGAATTGGACGCTCGCGGCGGTGGTCAGCTCGATGATTTGACCCGCCCGCATCTTCCCGGTCATCGCGGCACCGAACGGCAGTCAAGGACACGGTTGGCGCGTAAGTCTGGGCGCGGCGGGGGCCATGGGGTTGGCGGGCACTGGACGGGTGTGGGTGCGGGTACGGGTTTCGGTGCGGGTCGATCCTCGGGCATGCCTTCCCCTCCCATTGATTAGGAGGGGCCGCCCCTGAGTGCTCGCCCACGGGGCGGCCCCGGGCTGACACCGCCGCCGGGCTGCGCCTCCACCAGCGGTGCCGCTTACCCGACACGGTTTCAGCGGGTGCAGGACGCCTATACCGTCCGTATGCGACCATCGAGGGACGTCTAGGAAAGGTCCCCTTGCGATGACGCGAAACGACGTCCTTGGACACGCCCTGAGATCGGCGGGTCTGACCGTTGCTGACCTCGCCGCGAAGTGCGATGTGGACGCCAAGACGGTGGAGCGGTGGATTAGCAGGGGTCGAGTCCCTCACCCCCGCTCCCGGATGCGGGCCGCCGGGGTGCTGGGTCAGGATGTAGAGGTGCTATGGCCCGAGGTCGTTCGCCGCGCAATCAAAGTTGGATCCGACCGTGAACTGGTCGGCGTGTACGCACGCCGCTCCGACCTTCCAAGTTCGCTGTTCCGAGAGTTGATCAACAGAGCGAGTACGCGGTTGTGGTTCGGCGGATACACGAGCTATTTCGTGTGGCTTGAGGTACCTAACGCCGCCGCCGCCCTCGGCGCGAAGGCCCAGGGCGGAGCCGATGTGCGCTTCCTCCTGGGTGACCCGCGAAGCGATGTCACCACCGCGCGGGAGCGGATCGAGGCGACTCCCCTCACGCTCGCGACCCGCATAGCGATGACACAAGCGGAGATCGCCAAGTCTCCGGAACCTCTTGCGGTCCGGCTGTCAGAACGACACGTTGCCATGTCTGTCTGGATCTTCGATGACGAGGCGATCGTGGCAACACACATCGGCGCGGGGCTCGGGCAGGACTCAGTGACGATGCATCTCCGACGCAGGGAGTCCGGCGGCCCGTTCGATCGTTACGTGGAGCACTTCGAGTCCCTGTGGGACGCCGCCGGGGCGGCGTAGCTGCGCTGATGGCTAGCCCGGTCGCTCCCTGACCCGTGATCGACTCGGGTTTGCTGATACCGCGGTGTCCCGGTGGCGGGGATGCCCCGACTTTCAGGAAACCGAGTCGATCAACTTCCGAGGTGCCGGGCCGGACGACCCCGACGCGCCGAGCCGGACGGCTCCCGTGCCGGGCCGGGCGGCGACCGGGAACCGGCTGGTCAGCGGCGGCGACGTCGCCTTCTCTTGCGGGGGCGGATGACGCCGGGCATGCCCTCCGACGGCCAACCGTCCAGCTCGGATGGGGGCACACCGCGCCGGAGCATGTCGTCCAACAGCACGGCGAGCGAGTAGTGGGGGTGCAGGCTCAGCGTGCGCTCCAGTGCCACCGCCGCCAACGCCCCCTGCCCTGCGCGCCAGGCCGCGAACGCCAGCAACGCACCTGGGGCGGCGACCAACTCCGGCTCGGCTCGGCGCAGCACGTCGGTCCAGAGGGCGATGTCCCGGTCTCGGCCGTCGGTGCGTTCCCAGGCGTGATCCCGGACCGGCAGGTGGGTCATCAGCAGGCTCAGCCAGGCCACCTCGTCGTCGTCGAGCCGCTCACCGCGACGCTGTCGACGCTGGGCCTCGCGGACCGCTTCGAGCCCGGCGGTGCCCACCGCCCGACTGCCGAGCAGGTCACTCTCGGCCGCCTGTTTGAGCACCTCGGTCAGGCGCAGGCGGGCGCGGGCGGTGGCCGCACGCGCGGCGTCCCGGGCCGGCCCGTCCACAGGTGCCACCTGCGCCACCAGGGCGGCCCGGTCGGGGAGCGCGACCTGGCCGGCGAAGACCGCCGCGGCGGTCACCGGATTGGCGGCCGGGTCGTAGTGTCGGCCCTCGGGTGGGCAGCAGTCGGGCTCGGTGCAGAGGTAGGACCACCACCGGTCTCCGGTCACCCGCAGCGCGTCGAGCACCTCCGTCCCGCCGGCGCTCAGTGCGGCACGCACCGCGTCCACGGCCGGTGTCACCCGATCGGGTGGCCCGTAGCCGACCACGGTGGCGGCCTCCGCACCCTGCCGGCGGATCACTCCGGCCAGGTGCCGGGCCCGCTCGACCAGGTCGGTCGACGGGTCGGGCAGGTCCGCGCGGGCGGCGAAGATGATCTGCCGGCCGAGCATCGCGACCGCGACCACGCTGTCGGCGGGGTGGAAGCCGAGCAGGTACGGTACGGCGGCGATCAGGTCGGCGGGCGAGCGGACGGCGAGCTGGGGGCGGTCGGTCGAGGCCATGTCGGAAGCCTGCGGCGGGCCTGCCCGGCTCAACAGCCCCTGTGGATGACACGCGGTTTATCCACAGTTACGGAACGTGTTTCCGCTGCTCGCTGCGTTTCACGGGTGCCGAAAGAGGCCCGATGTCCTCGGGCGACACCGTGGTGTCACAGGAAGCGGTTACCGTGCGCTGATGGACCTGGCGTACCTGCGCGCGCACCCGGCACACCTGCCGACCTTCCGGACCCATCAGCGGATCCGGGAGACGCCGGTCGCCGGTGGGCACATCTGCGCCGCCGCCCGGCTCACCCTGGAGGACGGTCGCTCGGTCTTCGCCAAGTCCTGGCCCGAGGGGGCGGGCCAACCGGCCCCGGCGGGTTTCTTCGCCGCCGAGGCGGCCGGGTTGCGCTGGCTGCGGGAGGCCGGGGCGGTCGCCGTACCCGAGGTGATCGTGGCGTTGCCTGACCTGCTGGCGCTCGACTGGGTCGAGCCCGGCGAGCCGACGCCGGAGGCCGCGGCACGCTTCGGCCGGGAGTTGGCCGACCTGCACCGGGCGGGTTCAGCGACCTTCGGGGCGACCTGGCCGGGGTTCATCGGGTCGCTCCCCCAGGACAACACCCCCACCGACGGGCCGTGGTCGACGTGGTTCGCCGAGCGGCGCCTCCTCCCCTACCTGCGGCGCTCGGTCGACGGTGGCGCCCTGACCAGCGCCGACGCCCGGCTGGTCGAGCAGGTGATCGGTCGGCTCGGTGAGTTCGGCGGTGACGAGCCGCCCGCTCGCATCCACGGCGACCTGTGGCCGGGCAACGTGCTGTGGGGCGCCGACGACCGGGCCTGGCTGATCGACCCGGCCGCGCACGGCGGGCACCGGGAGACGGATCTGGCCCAGCTCGCGCTCTTCGGCGGCATCCCCCACCTGGGTCGGGTGCTGCCCGCCTACCGGGAGAGTTGGCCGTTGCCGGACGGCTGGCGCGACCGGGTGCCACTGCATCAACTGCATCTGCTGCTCGTGCACACCGCGCTCTTCGGTGGCGGTTACCGGGACGCGGTCCTTCAGGCCGCCCGCGCCGTCCCGGCCCGGGTCGAACGCGCTACGGTCGACAGGTGAGCGTCACCCCGGGGGCCGATGGCGTCCTCGTCGACCGGTACGGCCGCGTCGCCCGTGACCTGCGTGTGTCCCTCACCGACAAGTGCAACCTGCGCTGCACCTACTGCATGCCGGCGGAGGGGTTGCCCTGGCTGGCCGGCCCCGACCTACTGACCGACGAGGAGATCGTCCGGCTGGTCCGGGTGGCCGTCGAGCGGCTCGGTGTGACCGAGGTGCGGTTCACCGGCGGTGAGCCGCTGATCCGGCCCGGGCTGGTCGGCATCGTGAGCGCGGTTGCCGCGTTGCGGCCCCGCCCCCGGGTCTCGCTGACCACCAACGGCATCGGGCTGGACCGACTGGCTCCGGCGTTGCGTACGGCCGGCCTGGACCGGGTGAACGTCTCACTCGACACTCTGGACCCGGGCCGGTTCACCCAGCTCACCCGCCGCCCCCGCCTCGACGCGGTGCTGGCCGGGCTCGCCGGGGCGGCCGCCGCCGGGCTCAGCCCTGTAAAAATCAATTCTGTGCTGATGCGCGGTGTCAACGAGGACGAGGCGCCGGCCCTGCTCCGCTTCGCCGTCGAGCACGACTACCAACTGCGGATCATCGAGCAGATGCCGTTGGACGCCCAACACGGCTGGGACCGCGACACCATGGTCACCGCGGAGGAGATCCTGACCTCCCTGCGTACCGTCTTCGAGTTGAGCCCCGACCCCACCGAGCGCGGCGCGGCACCGGCGGAGACCTGGCTGGTCGACGGAGGTCCCGCCCGGGTCGGCGTGATCGCCAGCGTCACCCGACCGTTCTGCGGTGACTGCGACCGCACCCGGCTCACGGCGGACGGCCAGGTCCGTGCCTGTCTCTTCGCCACCGAGGAGTCCGACCTGCGCGCGGCGCTGCGCACCGGCGCGGACGACGACGAGTTGGCCCGACGCTGGCGCACCGCGATGTGGGGCAAGCGCGCCGGGCACGGCATCGACGACCCGACCTTCCTCCAGCCGACCCGGCCGATGTCCGCGATCGGGGGTTGAGGCGTGGCTCCGACACGATTGACCGTCCGCTACTTCGCGGGTGCCCGCGCCGCTGCCGGGCACGCCGAGGAGGTCCTGCCCGCCGGCCGGTCGCTGGACGACCTCACCGCCGAGCTGGTGCGGCGACACGGTGATCGACTCGCCGCCGTGCTGCGAGTGGCGAGTTTTCTGGTGGATGGCGTCACCTGTCATGATCGTGAAGCGCCCCTGCCGGCCGGGGCCACGATCGACGTTCTGCCCCCGTTCGCGGGCGGCTGAGGAGGCGCACATGTTGGCGGTTCTGGGGTTCGTGGCCGTCCTGGCGCTGACCACCGGTCTCATCCACCTCTACCTGTGGAAGCGACTCGTTCGGGACACCACAGGTCCGGGCCGCTGGCGGCGGGTCGGCGGGATCGCCGCACTGGTGCTGGCGCTGCTCGTGCCGGCCACCCTCATCGGGACGCAGGCCGGGCTCTACTGGCTCGCCTGGCCGGGCTACCTGTGGCTCGCCGTGATGTTCTACCTGCTCGTCGTGCTTGTCGTGCTCGAAGTGCCAATGCTCGTCACCCGGCTGGTGCTGCGCCGCCGGCTCGCCGCCGCCGAGCCGACCACCGCCGCACCCGAGCCGGTGCTCGTCCCCAGCGCCGAGCCGACCACCACCGCGCCGACCACCGCCGCACCCGAGCCGGTGCTGGTGGGCGCGGCCGGGCCGCCCGAGCCGCCGGCCGCCGGTGCCGTCACGGCCGCGGACCACGACCCGGGCCGCCGGCTGCTGCTGGCCCGTGGGGCGGCCATCTTCGCCGGTCTCACCGCCACCGGCATCACCGGGTACGGCGTTCGCACCGCCCTCGGCCCACCACGACTCGACCGGGTGCAGATCCCCCTCGCCAAGCTCCCCCGCAGCATGGACGGCCTGCGCATCGCGACCGTCTCGGACATCCACCTCGGCCCGTTGCGCGGCCGGGCGCACACCGAGCGGATCGTCGCCGCGATCAACCGGCTCGACGCCGATCTGGTCGCGGTGGTCGGAGACCTGGTCGACGGCTCGGTCGCCGAGCTCGGCTCGGCCGCCGCGCCCCTTCGCGACCTGCGCTCCCGCTACGGCAACTTCTTCGTCACCGGTAACCACGAGTACTACTCCGGCGTGGAGGAGTGGGTCCAGGAGGTCGACCGGCTCGGCCTGCGGGTGCTGCAGAACCAGCGGCAGGAGATCCGGGCCCGGGGCGGCGTGCTCGACCTGGCCGGCGTGAACGACCTGGACGCCACGGGCACCACCGGCCTCGCCGCCGGGCCCGACTTCGCCGCCGCCCTCGGTGACCGCGACCCGAGCCGTCCGGTGGTGCTGCTCGCCCATCAGCCGCTGGCGGCCGTCGAGGCGGCCCACTACGGCGTCGACCTGCAACTGTCCGGGCACACCCACGGTGGTCAGGTAGTGCCGTTCAACCTGGTCGTCCGGCTGGCGCAGCCGGTGGTCAGCGGCCTCGGCGAGGTCGACGGCACCAAGGTCTACGTGACGAACGGCGCCGGCTTCTGGGGGCCGCCGGTCCGGGTCGGTGCGGAGCCGCAGATCAGTCTTGTGGAGTTGCGCTCGGCATAGCGGACGTCACGTCCGCGCGTGGCGGCAGGCGGCCGGCGCGGCGGGCGTGACAGGATGCGGCGTGCCCCCGTTCAGTGCCGTACCCTCCGGTGGCCTCTCGCCATTCGTCGCGGACCTGCACATCCACTCGAAATACTCGCGCGCGTGCAGCCGTGACCTCACCCTGCCGACCCTCGGGTGGTGGGCGCGTCGCAAGGGCATCGGTCTGCTCGGCACCGGCGACTTCACCCACCCCGCCTGGTACGACCACCTGCGGGAGACCCTGCGTCCGGCGGAACCGGGGCTGTACCGGCTCGACGCCGAGGCGGAACGGGACATCGCCCGCCGGCTGCCGCCGCGACTCGCCTCGACGGCGGAGGCGGACCCGGTCCGGTTCATGCTGAGCGTGGAGATCTCCACGATCTACAAGCGGGACGACCGGACCCGCAAGGTGCATCACCTGGTCTACCTGCCGGATCTCGACGCGGTGGCCCGGTTCAACACCGCCCTCGGCCGGATCGGCAACCTCGGCTCGGACGGCCGGCCGATCCTCGGTCTGGACTCCCGCGACCTGCTGGAGATCACCCTGGAGGCCAGCCCGGACGGCTACCTGGTCCCGGCGCACATCTGGACGCCGTGGTTCTCCGCGCTGGGCTCGAAATCCGGCTTCGACGCGATCGCGGACTGCTACGCCGACCTTGCCGACCACATCTTCGCCGTGGAGACCGGCCTCTCCTCCGACCCGGCGATGAACTGGCGGGTCGGCAGCCTGGACGGCTACCAACTGGTCTCCAACTCGGACGCGCACTCGCCGCCGGCCCTGGGCCGGGAGGCGACAGTGCTGACCAGCGAACGGGACTACTTCGCCGTCCGGGAGGCGCTGCGGACCGGTGACGGTCTGGCCGGCACCATCGAGTTCTTCCCGGAGGAGGGCAAGTACCACGCGGACGGGCACCGGCTCTGCGGGGTCAACTGGTCCCCGGAGCGGACCCGGGCCGCCGGAGGGCGCTGCCCCGAGTGCGGCAAGCCACTCACCGTGGGCGTCCTCAGCCGGATCGAGGAGCTGGCCGACCGCCCGGCGGGGCACCGGCCGGCACAGGCTCGGGACGTCACCCACCTCGTCCCGCTGGCCGAGATCCTCGGCGAGATCAACAAGGTGGGCGCCCGGTCGAAGAAGGTCGAGGGGCGACTCAACGAGCTGGTCGCCGCGCTCGGCCCGGAGCTGGAAATCCTGACCACGACGCCGCTGGCCGACATCGCGCAGGCCGGCGGTGAGCTGCTCGCGGAGGGCATCGGTCGGCTGCGCCGAGGCGAGGTGCGTCGGGTGCCGGGCTACGACGGCGAGTACGGGGTGATCACGCTCTTCGACCCGGCGGAGGTGGGCGCCAGCTCCGGCGCGGCACAGGAGACGCTTTTCGACGTACCGGTGCCGGCGCAGCGTCGACCGGCGGAGCCGGCGGCCCGCCCGACGGCCAAGCGCCCGGCGGCGGCGAAGGCGGAGCCGAAGCGTAAGCCGGCCCCGGCTCCCGCACCGCCGATCGCGTCGCCGCCGTCCCCCCACGAGCCGTTCGAGCCGATGCTCTCCGGGATGGAGGAGGTCGGCACCGGCCTGCTGGACCGGCTGGACGCGATGCAGCGGGTGGCCGCCTCCGCACCCGGCGGGCCGCTGCTGATCGTGGCCGGGCCGGGCACCGGCAAGACCAGGACGCTCACGCACCGGATCGCGTACCTCTGCGCGGAGCTGAACGTCTTTCCCGAGCACTGCCTCGCGATCACGTTCACCCGTCGGGCCGCCGAGGAGCTGCGACACCGCCTCGACGGCCTGCTCGGCCCGGTCGCCGAGGACGTCACCGTGGGCACGTTCCACGCGCTGGGCCTGACCATCCTGCGCGAGAACGCCGACACGGCGGGCCTGCCCGCCGACTTCCGCATCGCCGACGACGCCGAGCGGGCGGCGGCCCGGTCCGAGGCCGGCGACGACGTCGCCAGCTATACGACGCTGCTGCGCAAGCAGGACCTGGTCGACCTGGACGAGCTGGTCACCCTGCCGGTGGAGCTGCTGCGGGCCGACCGGAAGCTGGTCGAGCGCTACCGGGACCGCTGGCGCTGGATCTTCGTCGACGAGTACCAGGACGTCGACGAGGTGCAGTACGAGCTGCTGCGGCTGCTCAGCCCGGCGGACGGCAACCTCTGCGCGATCGGCGACCCGGACCAGGCGATCTACTCGTTCCGGGGTGCCGACGTCGGCTACTTCCTGCGCTTCTCCGAGGACTTCACGGACGCCCGGTTGGTCCGGCTCAACCGCAACTACCGCTCGTCGGCGCCGATCCTGGCCGCCGCCGTGCAGGCCATCGCACCGTCCTCGCTGGTCCGTGGCCGGCGGCTGGATCCGGCCCGACTCGATCCGGAGGCCCCGCTGGTCGGGCACTACCCGGCGGCGTCGGTCGCGGAGGAGGCCGACTTCGTGGTGCGCACGGTCGACGAGCTGGTCGGCGGGCTGTCCCACCGTTCGCTGGACTCGGGCCGGATCGACGGCCGGTCCACCTCGCTGTCGTTCTCCGACATCGCCGTGCTGTACCGCACCGACGCGCAGGCCGCACCCATCGTCGACGCGCTGGCCCGTGCCAACATCCCGGTGCAGAAGCGGTCCCACGACCGGCTGCGGGACCGGCCCGGGGTGGCGGCCATCGCCCGCGAGTTGCGGCACGCGGACGGGTTGGCCGGCTCGCTGGCGGCCCGGGTCCGGTTGGCCGGCCAGGTGGTCGCCGAGCGGTTCGCGGTGCCCACCCTGGACGGCACCGGCACGGTACGCCCCGAGGCCGTCCGCTCGGCGGTGGACCTGCTGACCCCGCTGGCCCGGCGCTGCGGGGACGACCTGGAGGCGTTCCTGTCGCAACTGGCCACCGGCGCGGAGGTGGACGCGCTCGACCCGCGCGCGGAGGCGGTCACGCTGCTCACCCTGCACGCCGCGAAGGGCCTGGAGTTTCCGGTGGTCTTCCTGGTCGGTGTGGAGGACGGGTTGCTGCCGCTGCGGTGGCCGGGCTCGACGCCCGACGAGGACGCGGTCGCCGAGGAGCGCCGACTCTTCTTCGTCGGGTTGACCCGCGCCCAGGACCGGCTGTACGTCAGTCACGCCGCCCGCCGCACCCGGCACGGCGCGGAACGAGACTGTGCCCCGTCACCGTTCCTGGGCGTGATCGATCCGGGCCTGTTCGAGCGGTTCGGCGAGGCCGAGCCGCGCCGTCCGAAGGACCGCCAGCTCCGGTTGATCTGAGCGGCCCGCGGCCCGCGGCCCGTGTGCCGACGGCGTGGCCCTCCGGGCCGAACGACCGCACGTCATCCGGCGAGGGTCAGCCGACGAGCATGCCGAGCCACGCGCCGGCGAGCAGCGCCGGCCCGAGCGGCAGCAGGGTGTCCCGACGTACCCGCCCTGCGACGAGCAGGCCCAGGACCAGCCCGCCGTGCAGCACGTGTGGCAGGAGCAGCCCGGCGAGCAGCGCGTCCCGACCCAGCCAGCCGAGTGGCAGCCCGAGGACGGCGGCGAGTTTCACGTCTCCGAAGCCCAACCGGGATCCCGGCAGCAGGGCCAGCAGCGCGTGTGCTGCGCCGGCGACCGCCGCGCCGGCCAGCGCACCGACCAGCCGCCCGGGCGTGCCGGCCAGCAGCGCCGCCGCGGTCAGACCACCGAGGGCCAGCGTGCCGGCGACGCCGACGAGCGGGTCGGGCAGCCGCAGGCAGACCAGGTCGACAGCGGCCAGCACCAGCCCGACCGCCGCCACCGCGAGCAGGACCGGCAGCGCCGGGTCGCCACGCTGTGCGACGGCAAGCCCCACGAACACCACCACCGCCAGCGGCGGACCGAGCCAGACCCACGGACCACGCCGAGGCCGCGGCCGGGTCGGCAGGGTGGTGAAGCGCCGGGCCAGCCAGGGTACGACGACACCGACCAACCCACCGAGCACCGCCACCCCCAACAGCGTGGCGGCCGACATGGACCGGACGTTACCGGCGGTCGCCCGTCCACACGGTCCCCGATCGCGGGTTCCCGCCGATCCCGCTCGGTGGAGATGAGCTCACCAGTGGACCACGCTACGGTGGCGTCGGAGTCGGCGTCGCGTATCGGTGATCGCACTCCCACCACTCGTGCAGGAGGGCGGCATGACGAACTACGGACCACCCGGGGGCGGCTACCCGGGACCGTGGCGGGGACAGCGACCGGACGAGACGCCCGACCCGCCGGCACAGCAGCCCTATCCGCCAGCGCAACAGCCGTACCCACCGGCACCGCAGCCCCACCCCCCGGCGCGGCAGCAGTATCCGCCGACGCACCAGCCCGGCCCGTCGCCGCAACAGTCCTACCCGCCGGCACCGCAGCCGTATCCACCGGCGCAGCAGCAGTATCCGCCGGCGCAGCAGTCCTACCCGCCGGCGCACCAGCCCTATTCACCGGCGGCCCCGCCGTACCCGCAGGCACCCCAGGGACCATCCGCGCCCTACGGCGGCGACCCCACACCGGCACCGCGCCGACGCGGCCGGGGGCTGCTGATCGCGCTGCTGGCCGTCGTGCTGCTGGTGGCAGCCGTCGGCGGTGTGTTCTGGCTCCGACGCGGGCAGGACGACCCGGCTCCGGTGGCCGCGCCAACCGACTCGCCCGCCACCGCCGAACCCAGCGCGGACGCCGACGCGACCGAGCCCGTACCGAGCGCCGCGGCCCCGGAGTCGTCGGCCGATCCTCGGTTCGCCAAGGTTGGCCAGTGCGTCCGCAATGACGCCGCCGCGGGCGCCAAGCCCAAACTGTTGATCAGCGAGTGCGTTGCGAAGTCGTACGAGGTGTTGAGTCGGATCGACGGTGCGACAAGCGGTGAGCGCGATGCCGAGACCAAGTGCGGCAAGGTCCAGGGTTACACCAACTGGTACTTCTTCGACAGCGAGCTGGACACTCTCGACTTCGTCCTCTGTCTCAAGCAACGCTGAGACCACCCACCCCCAGGGATGACATGACGACCTACGGACCAGCGGGCCCCGAGCAGCCGGACGACCCGCACCATCGCCCGCCCGCCGAGGATCCGACCAGGCAGCAGTGGGGCCCGCCGCCACCCGACGCGGAGCCGCCAACCGCACCGATGTGGGCGCCGCCGCCGGTCTCCGGCCCGGGTCACCCGCCGGCCTCAGACCCGGGTTACCCGCCCGCCTCAGACCCGGGATACCCGCCGGTCCCGGGGCCGGGTTACCCGCCGCCCTCAGGGCCGGGTTACCCACCAGCCTCGGGCCCGGGCTATCCGCCGCCCTCAGGGCCGGGTTACCCACCGCCCGGGCCGTTTCCGCCGGCCGGACCGGTGCCGGGTCAGCCGCCCGCACCGTGGGGGCAGCCGCCGCCCGGCGGCTACGGCATGCCGCCCGTCGCGCCGGTGAAGAGGACCGGCCGCAAAGTCGCCCTCATCATCGCGCTGGTGGTGGTGCTCCTGCTCTGCCCGTGCCTGGGCCTGGCCGGTTGGGCGATCTGGAGGGTCGCCGACGCCGGCAACGACGGCCGTACGCCGTCGACGAGCGCCCCGGTCGTCCCGCCGGTCCTGCCCAGCGACGTGCCGAGTTCGGCCCCGCCGACGCCGGACGAGGACGAGGACGAGTTCGCCACGGGCGACTGCCTGGTGAACGAGGGCACCGAGGACGCCGCGGAGCTGCGCAAGGTGCCGTGCGGGCCGAACACCTACCAGGTGCTGCTGCGGATCCCGGCGACCACCGACTCGGCCCGGTGTGACGCGCTGCCACCCCCGATAAGCGCGACCTACGTGCACGACAACGCCGTGGACCTGCTCGACTACGTGCTCTGTCTGCGGAAGCGGTAGCTCCGATTGCCAAAACTAGGGCTGTCTAGCGTGGACGCTAGACAGCCCTAGTTTCTTGTCGACGGTTCCTTGACCTCGTCGACGGCCCCGACACGCCGATAGCCCCATCTATCCGTGTCTAGGCTCGCAGCTAGACGGCCCGATATTCTGCGATGCGTGGATCCGGTCCGCAATCCGTACGCGCCGGGCGCCGGCCAGCGCCCGCCCGAGCTCGCCGGGCGGGGGCGGGAGCTGGACGTCTTCGACATCGTGCTCGAACGCATCGCACGAGGGCGACCCGAACGCAGCCTGATGCTCACCGGCCTGCGGGGCGTCGGCAAGACGGTCCTGCTCAACACCCTCCGATCGCAGGCAATCAACCGGCTCTGGGGCAGCGGCAAGATCGAGGCTCGCCCGGACCAGTCGTTGCGTCGTCCGATCGCCGCCGCGCTGCACATGGCGGTCCGGGAGCTCGCCCCCCGACACCGCGCGCCCGACCGGATCGACGCGTTTCTCGGCGTTCTCAAGGCGTTCGCCCAGCGGTCCGCCCCGACCGGCCGGGCCGGTGCCGCGCCGAAGCTGCGCGACAGGTGGCAGCCCGGCATCGACGTGCCGGCGGCCAGCGGCCGGGCCGACTCCGGCGACATCGAGATCGACCTGGTCGAGTTGCTCAGTGACGCCGCAGCGGTGGCCAGTGATGTCGGCACCGGCATCGCCATCTTCATCGACGAGATGCAGGATCTCGGCCCGGAGGACGTGTCGGCGCTCTGCGCGGCCTGCCACGAGCTGTCCCAGCTCGGCGCGCCGCTCATCGTCGTCGGCGCCGGCCTTCCGCACCTGCCGGCGGTGCTGAGCGCGGCCAAGTCGTACTCCGAACGGCTGTTCCGCTACCAACGCATCGACCGGCTGGACCGGATCGCCGCCGACCAGGCGCTCTGCGCGCCGGCCGAGCGCGAGGAGGTCGAGTACGAGCAGAAGGCACTCGACCTGCTCTACGAGAAGTCCGGCGGCTATCCCTACTTCGTCCAGGCGTACGGCAAGGCGACCTGGGACCACGCGCCGCGCTCGCCGATCACCGCGGCGGACGTGCGTGTCGCCGCGCCCGAGGCGGAGGCCGAGCTGGCGGTCGGGTTCTTCGGCTCCCGCTTCGAGCGAGCCACGCCCGCCGAGCGCGAGTACATGCGGGCGATGGCCATGATGTCCGCGGTCGAGGGGGAGCCGGGGGAGGTGACCCGAGACGACATGGATGCCGCGGTGCCCACCGCGGAGATCGCCCGCGCTCTCGGCCGCAAGCCCGCCAGCCTCTCCCCGGCACGGGACGCACTGATCAAGAAGGGCCTGATCTACTCCGGCGAGCGGGGCACCGTCGCCTTCACGGTCCCGCACTTCGGCAGGTACCTGCGCACCCAGCCGGCCTGACCACCGACCGGGGTGTCGACGCGGTCAGACCTTCGACCAGGGGGCCGGAAAGAGCACCTCGCCGCGGGGCGGGGGCTCTTCCTCGCTTGTCGACGGCGGCAGCACCAACGCCTGCCAGGGCTCCCCGAGACCCGCCCACGGGCCAGTCAGGCCCAGCTCGGTCGCGGGGCCGAAACCGAACCGGCGGTAGAAGGCCGGGTCACCGAGGACCACGACCAGCCGCTCACCCAGCTCGGTGGAGGCGTCCAGGGCCGCCTGCACCACCGCCGTGCCGTGCCCGACGCGCTGTCGGTGCGGCGCGACCGCCACCGGACCGAGCGCCAGGGCGGGCACGTCCGACCCCCGCTCGGGCCGCAGCCGCACCCGGGTGAGCAGCGCGTACCCGACCACCTCACCGCCGTACTCGGCGACCATCGCCAACTCCGGCAGCCAGGCGGCGGTGCCGCGCAACTCGTCGACCAGGCTCACCTCGGGCGGCGTCGCCACGTCCGGGCGGGCGAAGGCGGTGGCCAGCACGCGGCGTACCGGACCGGCGTCGGCCGCGTCCTCGGGGCGTAGCCGCAGCGTGGTCACCCGCGCGACGTTACCCGCCGAGGCCCGTCCATCCGTGACTGTCGTTCGAATCGGCGTGGCGCGCGTGTGCGAAGACCGATCCGGATCCGCCGGTTGCCGGGGTAGCAAACGCCGCGACGGGGTATGACTGATCCATGACGCCCGTACGCTCCCTCGCCCGCGCCATGCTGAGCGGCATCTTCGTGGTCAGCGGGTATCGCAACTTCCGCAACCCCGGCCGGCTCGCCGTGGCGGCCAAACCGGTGACCGACAGGGTCGCACCGATGCTGAAGAAGGCACACCCGAGCATTCCCACCGAGACCGAGGCGTTGATCCGGATCAACGCGGCGGTTCAGGTCGGCGCGGGGCTGATGCTGGCCACCGGGCGGTTCAGCCGGCCGGCGGCGCTGGTCCTGGCCGGCACGCTGGTGCCGGTGACCATCGCCGGTCATCCCTTCTGGAACAACGACGACCCGACCGCCAAGAACAACAACGAGATCCACGCGCTGAAGAACCTCGGGCTCTTCGGCGGTCTGCTGTTCGCCGCGGCCGACACCGGCGGCAAGCCGGGTCTGCGGTGGCGCGCCGGTCATCGCATCGACCACTCTCGACGTTCCGTGCAGCGCGCCGTCCGCACCGCCCGACGCGAGGCCAGGATCGCCGCCCGGTCCGCG
The DNA here is from genome assembly GCF_040648675.1 of Micromonospora sp. NPDC049101. Taxonomy (NCBI): domain Bacteria; kingdom Bacillati; phylum Actinomycetota; class Actinomycetes; order Micromonosporales; family Micromonosporaceae; genus Micromonospora; species Micromonospora sp. NPDC049101. The sequence continues at coordinate 162,805 of NZ_JBEZED010000004.1, forward strand.
TCCACCGCACGTCGACTGCCCGGCTGACCTGCGTCGATGCCTCGCTGTGCCACCCCCACCCCCCCGCTAAGGCCGCGAATTACCTGAACCACCCGGTAGGCGTTAACGCGGTGGAAATGTCAAAAACATGTGTGGGATCGGACACGGTCGCATAACGCGGGAGGCAGTTACGTGAGGCGCCGTTCTAGGCTCCCTGCAGGACCTGGACGGGTAGGACGACCTTGGTACGGGGGTGGCCACGCCATGCCGACGGCTGTCGGTAGTCGGGCGGACCGCCTCGCCCCAATCCGACGCTTAACGCGTCTCCAACGCGTCACGCGTCGGATCGATCGCAAGAACGTCGTACGGGGCGCCATCGTCGCCGCCGTCGCCTACGCCGCATGGCTCGCCATCGGCGCCTTCGGGCGGCCGTACAACTTCTTCGACATGAAGATCTACCACGGTGCCGTGGTGTGGTGGGCGAGCGGTCACGAGCTCTACGAGTTCATCGCGCCCGGGACCACCCTCGGCTTCACCTACCCGCCGTTCGGTGGGCTGGTCATGCTGCCCATGGCCCAGCTACCGATCTTCGCGGCCGGCATGGTCAACGCCGTCGCCAGCATCGCCGCGCTGGCGCTGGTGCTGGCCGGGCTGCTCCGCCCCATCGTGGACCGGCTGGGGTGGCCACTGTGGTTCACCGTGGCCGTGGCGGTGCCGCTCGCGATCGCCATCGAGCCAGGTCGGGAGACTCTCGGCTACGGCCAGGTCAACATCCTGCTGTTCGCGTTGATCATGGCTGACCTGATCGGCCTTCGCTGGCGCTCCCGCCGCGGCACCCACTACGCCGCGACGGACGGCCCCCTGCTGCGCTTCCTCTACGGCGGGGCCTGGGCCGGCGCCGGCATCGGCCTGGCCACCGCGGTCAAGCTCACCCCGGCACTCTTCATCCTCTACCTGCTGATCACCCGCCAGTGGCGAGTGGCGGCCACCGCCATCGGCACCACGATCGGCGTGACGGTGGCGACCTTCGCGATCGTCGGTGACGAGTCGCGGACGTACTTCGGCAGCGTGCTCTGGCAGACCGAACGGGTCGGCGCGGCGGACATGACGCCGAACCAGTCGCTGGCCGGCCTCCTCGCCCGCCTGTACGACTCGATCGAGACCCCGGGGCTGCTCTGGCTCGCCTTCTCGGTGCTGATCCTGGCGCTGGGCCTGTCCCGGGCGGCCAGTTCCCGCGCCGACGGTGACGAGCTGACCGCGTTCACACTTGTCGGTCTCACCGCGAACGTGATCAGCCCGATCTCCTGGACGCACCACCTGGTCTGGGTGATCCCGGCGATCATCGTGCTGGCCGACGCCGCCGTACGCCGCCGGGAGGCGACCCGGGCGATGCCACAGCGCACCGGCCAGGGCCCGGTGTTCGGCGGGTTGCCCGGGGTCAACGGGCTCCGCCCGCCGATCTGGTATCCCACGCTGACCGGGCTCCGGCACGGTGCCGCGGCGATCGGGCTCTACCTGCTCTTCCTGATCTCCCCGATCTGGCCGTACGAGCACCAACTGCCGGAGATGTCGCACTACCAGGACGGTCTCTTCGGGGCCCTGATGGAAAACTCGCTCGCACTCGCACTGATCGTGCTGGTCGCCGCGCTGCCGTGGCGTCCGGGTGCGGAGCCGGCGTTCTACGGTGACCGGCTCCCCCGGGCAGTGCTGGTCAACGGCCGCCGCTGAGCGGTCAGGGGCAGTTGACCCATTCGTCGGTGCCGTCGCTGAAGACCTGCCGCTTCCAGATCGGCAGGCGCGCCTTGGCCTCGTCGACGAGTCGGGCGCAGGCCGCGAAGGCCGCCGCCCGGTGGGCGGTGCTCACCGCGGCGACGAGCGCCACGTCACCGATCGCCAGGGGGCCGACCCGGTGCGAGACCGCAACCGCGTAGACGTCGGGCTCCGCGGCGATCTCGGCGGCCACCTCGCGCAGCACCTGCGCGGCGCTCGGATGCCCTTCGTACTCCAGGCTGGTGACCTGCCGGCCGTGATCGTGGTCGCGGACCACGCCCTGGAAGGAGACCACGGCACCGGCCCGACGGTCGGCGACCGCCGCCTCGTGTGCGGCCAGGTCGAGCGGCTGGTCGGTGATCTCACCGAAGGTGATCGTCGGTGCGGTCATGACGAACGCTCCCCGGGAAGCAGCGGCAACGGCACGATCGGCACCCGGTCGCCCGGCTCGCCCCTGGTGCCGGGCCGGATGACGGCGAAGCCGTCCGCCCCGGCCAGGCCACGCAGCATCGCGGAGCCGACGTGTCGCACCGGGAACGCGGTCCCGGCGGCCCGGTCCAGCCGGACCAGGGCCAGGTGGGTGTGGTCACCGCGGCCGGGCACCGGCTCGGCCAACGTGGCGTGCGGCAGCACCGGCATCGAGCGGCCCTGGAGGCCGGCGAGCAGCGGCGCGACGAGCGACACCAACGCGATGATGGCGGACTGCGGGTTGCCCGGCAGCCCGGCCACGAACCGGACCCGCCCGTCGTGTCCGGCCACCCGGGCCAGCAGCATCGGGAAGCCCGGACGGACCGCCACGGTGTTGACCACGTAGTCGGCGCCGAGCGCCTCCAGGGTCGGGTGCAGGTGGTCGACCGGGCCGTTCATCGTGCCACCGGTGGTGCAGACCAGGTCGGCGTTGGTCAGCGCCGCCCGCAGGGCCGCCACGTGCGCGGGCAGCGTGTCGGCCACCGGGCCGACCACGTCCGACGGGCGGACCTGGCAGCCGTAGCGCCGCAGCCACGCCGGCACCGCGGGGCCGAGCGCGTCGCGGACCCGACCGGCCGCGGGCGGGCCCGTGGTCAGCAACTCGTCACCGAAGACCAGCAGCGCGGCGCGCGGCGCCCGCCGGACCCGCAGCGTGTCGTGCCCGCAGGAGGCGGCCAGGCCGATCACCGCCGGGTCGACAGGCGTGCCGACCGGCAACAGCTCCTCGTCGGCGTACGCCTCCTCGCCGGGCTCGCGCCACTCGGGTGTCTGCCGGGGAACGCCGCTGACCAGGCCGTCGGCAGTCGCGGACTCCTCCACGCGCAGCACGGCGGTGGCGCCCTCGGGCACCATGGCCCCGGTCGCGATCTCGACCGTCGTGTCGTCCTCGGTGAGCGGGGCGGGGGTGCTGCCGGCCAACACCCGGCCGACGATGCGCCACGGGCCGCCGCCGCGCACCGCCCAGCCGTCCACGCTGGAGGTGGGGAACGCGGGCAGGTCGGTGCGGGTGGTCAGCGGCTCGGCCAGGGTCGACCCGTCGGTGTCGACGAGTGGTCGGTTGGCGGCGGGCAGCGCGGCGGCCAGGCCGACCGCGTAGACCCGGGACCGCGCCTCCTCCCACCCGGCTGGCGGAGGTGCGGCGACCCGATCCGCGGTGGGTGCGGTTTCCGTGCTCACCGGCCGAGCCTATCGGCACGGACCGACACCTGCCCGAGCCTGGCGTGGACCCGTCGGTGGTCTCCGCCGGGGAATCAGTGGTCTCCGCCGCGAAGCTGGTCCACGGTGTGCCCGAGGATCGGCCCGAGCACCGCCAGCCCGTCCCGGGCGCCACCGGTCGAGCCGGGCAGGTTGACCACCAGCATCCGGCCGGCAACCCCGGCCAGACCCCGGGACAGCACCGAGGTGGGCACCCGGTCGCGGCTGTGCGCGCGGATCGCCTCGGCGATGCCGGGGATCTCGTAATCCAGCAGAGCGCCTGTCACGTCCGGTGTGCGGTCCGACGGGGTCACCCCGGTGCCACCACTGGTCAGCACCACGTCGACACCGTCGGCGCGGGCGGCCCGCAGGGCCGCGCCGACCGGCTCGCCGTCGGGCACCACCACCGGGTCGTCGACCTGGCACCCCAACTCGCGCAGGCCGGACACGAGCAGGGGACCGCTGGTGTCGGCGTAGACGCCGGCGGCAGCCCGGTTGGACGCGACGATCACTCGGGCCCGGATCACGGCCGGTCCTCCGGCCGGACCCACTCGCCGGTCTTGCCGCCCTCCTTGCGCAACACCCGGACCGCCTCCACCGAGGCCGCCGGGTCGACCGCCTTGACCATGTCGATCAGGGCGAGACCGGCGACGGCCACGGCGGTGAGCGCCTCCATCTCCACGCCCGTCCGGTCCGCCGTGCGGGCGGTGGCCGTGATCTCCACGGTGTCGGCGGTCAGCCGCAGGTCGACGGTGACGCCGTGCAGGGCGATCGGGTGGCACAGCGGAATCAGGTCGGGGGTGCGCTTGGCGCCCATGATCCCGGCCAACCGACCGACCGCCAACGCGTCGCCCTTGGGCAGCCCGTCGCGGTGCAGCAGGTCGACGACCTCGGGTGTGGTGCGCAAACGGCCGGCCGCGACGGCCAGCCGGCCCGTCACCGCCTTGTCGGAGACGTCGACCATGCGGGCCGCGCCCGCACGGTCGACATGGCTGAGCTGCGCGGGTTCGGTCACGGCCGTGAGTCTATCGGTGCGGTACGACGGCGCTTGGAAGGAGCGGCGTCGCCCCGTACCCGCCAGGCCGGGTGCTGCGGCCCGGCGGTGCATCGCCGCTCCTCCCTCGCCGACCCGCCACCAAGGCCCTGGGGTGACCTGGCAGCGGGTACGTGTCGACGACCCGGTCCTATCCAGAGCAGGACCTCCCCCGTGCGCCGATACGGTCGGTAAGCTACCGGCCCCGCCGATAAGAAATCGATAAGCGACGTTCAGGCTCGTCGGCGCTCCGCACCCAGCTCGGCGAGGCGGCGTTCGGCCTCGAAGCGCTCCGGCACGCCCATCCGTCGGAAGATCGCCAACGCCCGCTCCCAGTGCCGTCGGGCCTCGGCCGGGTCGGTGCGGGCGAAGTGTTCGGCGAGCCCGGCCAGGGCTCGACCCTGCTCGTACGGGTTGGAGACGCGTTCGGCAAGCTGCAGGCCCTGGCGGTGAGCCGCAAGGGCTGCCGGACCGTCTCCGCTCGCCAACAGAGTGGACCCAAGATCATTAAGGGCGATGCACTGCGCGTGCCGCTCGCCCGATTCAACGGCCAACTCGAAGGCGGCCAAGTGGTGTCGTCGGGCGAGGTGGAGCTTGTTGAGCCCTCGGTACGCGACTCCCAGAACGTTACGTGCCTCGGCCTCACCGTACCGGTGACCGGTGCGGTGAAACAGCGACAGCGAGGAGTTCAGCAGCGCCACACTGCGCCGGTACTGCCCAAGCCGGACGCGCACCGCCGCGAGATGGCTCAGAGCGTTCGCCAGGTGGTAGTAATCCTGATTGAGCCGTGCCTGGAACAGGTGCTGTCGGTGGATCTTGAGTGCCTCGTCCCATCGGCCCAGCAATGCCAGCGCGATACCCAGATTCGGCAGGGCCAACGGCACGCGGTTGTCGTAGAGGCGCCCGGCCAGGCTCTGCCGTCCCGTCGCGACAGCCAACTCAAGGTGCCCGCTGAGCAGGTAGACGACGCACAGATTCGAACGGAGTCGGGCCAACTGCCGCCAGTCGCCAGACTCACGGCACAGCGCTATGGCCGCGTCGAGATGAGTTGACGCAAGACGGTGAGAGCCGGTCTTCACCAGGGCCGATGCGAGATAGTTGTGCATCGAGACGATGGCGGATCGGTGTTGGAGCACCATCGCCGAGGCTAGGCCCGCGCGATGGGTGGCAAGAATATCGTCGAAATGCCCCCGTACGTGAAGAAAGCGCCAGAGGGCCCGGGCGAGCTTCCACACCTGGTCGTGGAGTCGGTGCTCGGCGCCGAGGCCCACCAGCATGCCGAGATTCGGGCGCTCCCGCTCAAGCCAATCAACCCCGGACACGGTCTCCGGGCCGATCAGGTCGGGACGTGGGGGCGGACCGGCACCAATCTCCTTGCGGACGTCGACGGACTGGTGCAGCTTCGAGGCGGCCTGCAGGGTGGCGTGCAGGGCGAAGTCCAGGAGCCGCGCCACGGCCGACGTCATGGCTTCGGGCGTCTCGGAAACCAGGCACTGTGCTCGCGAGTACTGCCGCAGGAGGTCGTGTAGTCGGTACCGACCTCCCTCAACCTCGTCAACCAGGTGCAGGTCGACCAGATCATCGAGCAGTCTGGCGGCGACATCGAGCGGCAGGTCGAGCAGCGCCGCGACCATCTCCACGCTGTGCTCACCGCGATGAAGACTCAACATCCGGAAGGCCCGTTTGGCGGGCACCGGCAAGGGCCCGTACGACGTGGCAAAGGCTCGTGCCAGAGTCCGTTCACCGACCTTCAGCTGGTTCAGCGCTGGAGAGTCGGCCGCCAGGAGAGCCGCCAGATCCGCGACCCTGCGTGCCGGTCGAAGGGCAAGACGTGACCCAGCGAGCCGGATCGCCAACGGGAGGTGCCCGCAACGACGCACGACCTCTGCGGCCGCCGCCGGCTCCTCGGCGATCCGCTCGACGCCGGCAGTCTGCGCGAGCAGTTTCAGCCCTTCGTCGAGAGTCATCAGAGGCAACGACTCCGGTGGGCCGACGTCCAGGTCAGCCAGTCGTCGACGAGAAGTCACCAGGACGACCGCGCCCGGCGACGCGGGCAGGAGAGGCCGGACCTGGTCACTGCCCGCCGCGTTGTCGAACACGACCACCGATCTCCGGCTCTCGAGTTCGCGGCGCCACAGCTCCGCCTTGTCGTCGAACTCGGCAGGTATCCGCTCCGCCGGAACTCCGAACTGTCGGAGCAGTGTGACAAGTGCCGCTGACGGCTCGATCCGAGTCGTCTCGCCGTCACCGCACAGGTCGATGAACAAGCTCGCGTCCGGGTATCGCTTCGACAGGCGGCGAGCCAGATGCACGGCCAGAGTGGTCTTTCCGCTGCCCGCCATGCCGTCGATCAGGTGCACTGCCGAGACCCGTTCCTCGACTCGGCGGGTCTCTGCCAGCAGCCGCGACACCACCTCCTCCCGACCAACGAAGTCGGTCACCGCTCGAGGAAGGTGTTCGACAGGCGCACGCCGATGACGTGCCTCGGTTGGGGCGGGCGCGTCTGCGGCGAGCCAACGCGCCAGGGTCGGGCGGGGTGAAACGCTGATCGCCGACTCGCCCGCGGGAGCCTCGGTGACGATCTCCGAGTACAGGCCCTGGATGTCTGGTCCCGGTTCGACGCCCAACTCCTCGGCGAACGTCGTTCGGACCGCGTCGTACACGACGAGAGCTCCGGCATGATCGCCACGCTTGTACAACGCCCGCATGAGGAGGAGGTGCGCCGGTTCCCGGAGGGGGTGACGAACAACGACCTCCCGCAGCAGCGGTATCACCGAGTCGTTCCGCCCCGACCTCAGCTGGACGTCGGCGAGAAGCTCCACGGTCAACAGCCGTTCCTCTTCGACGGCAACGGTTCGGGAGGTGAGGACGGGTCCAAGCGGGACGCCGGCGAGCATCGGACCCCGCCACCGAGCCAAGGCGCGCTCCAGCAGCTCACGGGCACGGTCCAGGTGACCAGCCGTCAGCGCTTCCCGACCCGCGTTCCGTTCCAGCTCGAAGCAAAAGACATCGACCTGTTCCGGGTCCACAACGAGTCGATAGCCGTTGCGTTGGCGTTCGATGGCACCGTGACCGGCCGGGAAAGCCTCGAAAGTCCGACGCAGATTGGCCGCATAGGTCCGCACATTAGCCACAGCTGATCGCGGTGGGCAATCAGCCCATAACTCGTCAACGAGGTCGCCCAATGTCACCAGCCGCCCGGGCTGCACTGCGAGCATCGCGAAGATTGTCTGCTGCTTGGGTGTACCGAGGCGCAGCATGCGGGTAGACAGTTGCACCGCAAGGCCGCCCAGAACCTGAATCTCCACTGGCCCCCTGTTCCAGCCATGAGAGGTACTCAGTCGATCACGCAACGGAGTCTACGACCATTCTCCGGTGACGTGCTGCTCACGGGCGAGGGAGGATGGCCGTTGGTGACCTGAGGATTACCGTGTGGAGGCCGCTTCATAACTCTCTACACCCGCACCGTGTCGGTCGCAAGTTGCATCGACACCGGTCGGGATGCAAATTCCACGTCGTCGTCGCCCCCGCGCCACTCGCACCTGACACCTTTGCCCCGCCTCCCGACACCCCGGTCGCGTCTAGCGAATAACGCATCCATTACCTCGTCGGATACCGTCTGCAGTTGTCAGCTGTCCCCCCAATCCAACACGGTGAGTTCGACCGCACTCCGTTCAGCAGTGATGGACACAACGTCACAAACACTCTCCAACTTGGCTAATGTTGCGCATACCGACATTTATTTCTTCTAAGCTGCCGATCCTTCTCTTAAGCTGCCATTCCGAGGAAGACCTCCCCTTTGGGTAGGCCCTCGAATTGGCTCAGCGAGAAGGGGGCAACGCGATGCGCGGCAGCGAGTGGAACTGACCCCTCGACCGGGGACGTGCACGAGCCTCGAACGGTAGGCTGTGAGCACGGCAGAAGCAGGCCTTCGGGAGTCGCATGACCCTTCCTCAGCGACGAGAGATTGAGACCGATCAGCGGCTACGGCTGCTCGTCGGTCTCGTCGTCGTTGTAGCAACCATCATCACGGCCACGTCGCTTCCGGGCGCGGCGCGCTCGGCGATGACCGCCACGCCGACCAACATCGCGATCCTCGTCGCGCTCACCGTCGCGATCGCCCTGGGCACCCTGGTCAAAGCAAGAGTACGAATCCGGTCCACCACCCACTCGATCAGTTGGACCGAGGCCGCGATCATCATCGGCCTCGCCATCGCCCCGGCCCAGTCGGTGGTCCTCTGTACCGCGGTCGGCATCGCCTTTGCCTCGCTGCGACTGTCGCCGATCAAGATGGCCTTCAGTGTGGGCAAGAACGTCATCGTGGCCTGGGGTGCCGGCATCACGCTGGCAATGACGACCTGGACCTGGCCACCCGAGAGCGTCGTCGCCCTGATCGTGCCGGTAGCCGCCTCGTACCTGGTCGCGGCACTGCTGGACGACCTACTGGCCATCCCGGTCATCGCGCTGGCCTCCGGCACCAAGATCTCAAGGCAGTTCCGGACCAACCTCGACCTCCGACTCGCCGGCTTCGCCGTACGGTTCGTCGTGGCGGTCTGCACGCTGCTGATCCTCGACGCGAACTTCAAACTCCTGTTGGCCGTTCCGCCCCTGGTTCTCAGCCTGCACCTGGCCTACTCCACGAGGATCCGTTCCAGGACCGAACAGCAGGCGTGGCAACGACTCGCCCGCACCACCGACGCGCTCAACGTCGTCGACCTGAACACCGTCCTCACCACCGCCGTCACCCAGGCCGCCGAACTGTTCTCCGCCGACGAGGTCGAAATCGAACTGCGTGACGGCGACCGCACCGTCCGCGGCAACACCGGCGGCATCACCTTCGACGGCCCCATCGGCAAGCCCACCGACGTGGACGGCACGATCGTCCCCACCCCGCTCGAAGGGCACGACCGCACTGTCGACGTCGGCGTCCTCCGACTACGCTTCCGCGGCCCGGTGCAACTCTCCGAGCGCGAGCAGTACACCCTGCGCACCTTCGCCTCCGCACTCTGCACAGCCGTGCGCAACGCCCAGGCGTACGCCGAGCTGGCCCGGGTGGCCGACGAGCACGCGTACGCCGCCACCCACGACGCGCTGACCGGGCTGGCCAACCGCCGGCACCTCCTCGACGAGGGCACCAAACAGTTGAGCGCCCGACACGCGGACGGCGTGACCGCGCTGGTGCTGATCGACCTCAACCACTTCAAGGAGGTCAACGACACACTCGGCCACGCCGCCGGTGACCAGGTGCTGGTTCAGGTCGCCGACCGGCTACGGGACGCGGCGCAGGCGACTGACCTGGTGGCCCGCCTCGGCGGTGACGAGTTCTCCGTACTCCTGCGCGGGCTGCCGGCCCCGGCGGTGGCCGCGCACCGGGCCGAGACGCTCCTCGCCACCCTGCACGAGCCGTTCGAGCTGGACGGCATGCGGATCAGCGTCGAAGCCAGCGGCGGCATCTCCGTCGCCCCGTCGACCGGTGGCATGACCGAGCTGCTGCGCCGCGCCGACGTGGCCATGTACCAGGCGAAGCGTGCCGGGCAGCGACTCTCCACCTACGCCACCACCCGCGACACCGCCGACCTGGGCCGCCTCACCCTCGGTGGCGACCTGCCCCGTGCGGTCGCCGACCACGAGTTCATCGTCAACTTCCAGCCGATCGTCGACCTGGGCACCGGCGAGGTGACAAGCGCCGAGGCGTTGGCCCGCTGGCGCCACCCCACCCACGGCATGATCGACCCACTGCGTTTCCTGGAGGCGGTGGAACGCTCCGGTCTGCTGCCGGCCTTCGCCGAGGCGATCCTCGACCAGGCACTGATCGCGGCCACCACCTGGCGGGACGCCGGCTTCGACATACCCGTCGCGGTCAACGTGTCCCCCCGCAGTCTGCTCGACGCGCGGTTCCCCGGCTCGGTGCTGGCCCGGCTGCGCGCCCACGACCTACCGGCGGACCGGCTGGTGCTGGAGCTGACCGAAACGCTCACGCTCAGCCAACTCGACGTGGTCGACCGCGTGCTCAGCCGGCTGCGCGACGAGGGCGTCCGGTTGGCGTTGGACGACTTCGGCACCGGCTACTCCTCGCTCTCCCTGCTCTCCCGCATCCCCGTGCACGAGCTGAAGATCGACCGAAGCTTCGTCACGACCATGGAGAGTTCAGCGGAGGCAGCCGCGGTCATCCGTTCCACCCTCGACCTGGGTCGCAGCCTCAACCTGGCAGTGGTCGCCGAGGGGGTGGAGAGCGAGCCACAACGGCGGGCCCTCTGGGAGTTGGGCTGCCTCGCCGGCCAGGGCCACCTGTTCGCCCGGCCGGTGCCAGCCGGCACCCTGCTCGCGGCCATGCAACGCGGCTCGGGCGGGCGCCCCGGCGCCCTCGTCGCGCCACTGCACAACGCCGGCGCGGTGATCCGGTTGAGTCAGACCCGCCGCCAACCCGGCCGCACCCGCCTCCCGCACCTGCCCGCCTGACGCGGTCCGGTGCAGGTACGGCCCGGTCTGCCAGACTGGCTCGCGTGATCGCCGACGCCCCGACCGCCCGCCGCCGTCCCTGGCACTGGCGCACGCTCGACACCGCCGCCGGCGGACTCGCCGTCGACCTCGGCCTCTACGCCGTGTCGACCGTCTTCGCCGCGTTCACCGCCGTCACGTCGACCCTGTCGCCGCACCGGGCCTGGGGCGCGGTCGCCGCCGTCGGGTACCTGGCCGCGACGCTCGTGGTGATCACCCAACTCCTGCTGCGTCGGGGCCACCCGAGCGCACCGTTGGTCGGTCTACGCGCCCGCTGGGCGATCACCGGCCTCACCTGGGCGAGCACCGCCCTGCTGCCCCTGCTCTGGCAGAGCATCGAGCGGGCCAGCGGGCGCACCGACCGCGCACAGGAAGAGGTGCTGGTCGTGGAGCACGCCGGCACCCGCCTCCTGGAACACGGCACGCCGTACCTCGGACCCGACGCGATAGCCGCCCTACCCCCCGGCGAACAACTGCTGGGCTACACCCCGTACCAGCCCGGCATGGCGATCTTCGGCGTGCCCAGAGCACTTGCCGACACCTGGTGGACCGACTCCCGGGTCTGGTTCGCGGTGGGCACCGCACTGGCGCTCGCCCTGGCCGTCGCCGCCCTGCGCAGACCACCGGCCCAGACCGGCAGGGGCCACCGACCGGACGCCGCGCTGCTGCGTGGCGTGCAGGCCGCCACCGTCCTGCCCGTCTGCGCCCTCACCCTCGCCACCGGCGGCGACGACCTACCCGTACTCGCGCTCTGCCTGCTGGCCCTCGCGCTCGCCGCCACCGACCGACCCGGCCGCGCCGGCCTCGCGGTCGGGCTCGCCGGCGCACTGAAGCTCTTCGCCTGGCCGGTCGCGCTCGTCCTGATCGTCTGGGGCCTGACCCGACGCGCCGGCACCCGGGTCGCCGCCGGCGCGATCGGCCTGCCCGTCGCGGCCCTGCTGCCGGCGATACTCGTCGACCACGACGCGCTGACCGAGAACGTGCTGCGCTTCCCCCTCGGCCACGGCCTGGTCACCAGCCCCGCGCAGTCCCCCTTCCCCGGCTACCTGATCGCCAACGCGCTACCCGCCGGCCGGATCATCGCCGCCGCGCTGCTTGTCGCCGCCGGCGTGGCCATCGCCGTCCGGCTCGCCCGCCGCCCGCCCCGCACCGCCACCGCCACCGCGCTGATCTGCGGGTACGGGCTACTCGCCGCGATCGCCCTGATGCCCTCGACGCGCTTCGGCTACCTGCTCTACCCGATGGCCCTGCTCACCTGGGCATCCGCCCTGCACCGCCCGGTCCACCCACCGGCCACCCCGGTTCCCGAGCTGGCCAGTCGGACCGCATCGGCGTAACTGCCGGGCGGAACGGCCCGCCAGGGCGTAGACCTGAAGGCATGACGACGTACCGCGACCGGGCCGACGCGGGCCGGGTGCTCGCCGAGCGGCTCACCGCACTCGTCGGCGACCCGGACGTGGTCGTCCTCGGCCTCGTCCGTGGCGGCGTACCGGTCGCCCGTGTCGTCGCCGAACGACTCGGCGCACCACTGGACGTGCTTGTCGTCCGCAAGCTCGGCATGCCGTGGGCCCGGGAGGTCGCCTTCGGCGCGCTCGGGCCGGGCGGTGTCCAGGTGCTCAACGACGCGGTGGCCAGCCGACTCAGCAGCGACGACATCGCCGAGGTCAGCCAACGGGAGCAGGCCGAACTGACCCGTCGGGAACGGCTCTACCGAGGAGGCCGCGCACAGTTGGACCTCACCGGACGGACCGCCGTGATCATCGACGACGGCCTGGCCACCGGCGCGACCGCCCGCGCCGCCGTGGAGGTCGCCCGCCAACTCGGGGCACACCGGGTCGTGGTCGCCGTCCCGGTCGGCGCACAGGAGGCGTACGAACTGCTCGCCGCCGAAGCGGACCAGGTCATCTGTGCCCAACGCCCACCCGAGTTCGGCGCCGTGAGCGTCTACTACGACGACTTCCACGAGGTCTCCGACGCAGAGGTCAGCGAGGCGCTCACAGCAACCGCTTAGGTGGACCAGGTACCGTCGGGCGATGAATAGTCTCACCTGTCCCAAGTGCCATGGAGAGATGCGCCAGTACGAGCGCAGCAGCGTCGTGATCGACCAGTGCGGGGAGTGCCGCGGCATCTTCCTGGACCGCGGCGAGCTGGAGAAGCTGTTCGAGGCCGAGGCCAACTGGAGCCGCCAACAGCCCGGTGGCGCGCCGCAGCAACCCACCCATCAGCCGGCCGGCTACCCACCTCCGCCGCCTCCGCCGCACCAGCCCGGTTACGGTGCCGTCCCGCCGCCGCCCCCGCCCGGCTACCCGCCGGCGCCGGCCTACGGCCACCAGCAGCAACAGCACCACGGCTACCACGGGCACTACCGGCAGAAGAAGCGCAAGGGCTTCCTCGACGAGATGTTCGGCTGAGCCAAGACCGACAACCCGCCCGGGTCGATCACGCGTCGACCCGGGCAGCAGCTCGCCGGTTGGCGGGCGGGATGGTCCATGCGAGGCTGAATCGCATGACCACGATCCGAGCGTACGAGGCGCTGGCCCAGGCGTACGACGGGATCACCGCAGTGGTCGCCGACCTGGACGACGCCGGCCTGCAACGAGCCACCCGCTGCCAGGGCTGGCTCGTCGCGGACCTGCTCCTGCACGTGCTCGGCGACGCCCAGCGTGCGCTTGTCGCACTGGCCAGCCCCGCCGAGGGGCCGGCCGACGTCGACGACGTCAGCTACTGGCGCGACTTCCCCGCCGGCGACGAAGCGAGCACCCGGCACGCCTGGTGGGTGCGCCGATCGGCCGCCGCGTTCGACAGTCCGAGCGGGATCGTCCGGCTCTGGCGCGACACCGCCCCGGCGGCGGTCCGCGCCGCCAGGTCAGCAAACCCCGAGGGGTACGTGACCACGCAGGGGCACGTGCTGCGCGTACCGGACTTCCTCGCCACCCTGACCACCGAGGCGGTCATCCACCACCTGGACCTGACCCCGGCCCTGCCCGACGCACCGCTGCCCGGTCCGCTGGCCGTGGGTGTCGCGGTGGCGACCATGGACGGCCTGCTCAGCGACGACACGGTGCGGCCCACCGCGTGGGACGACCAGGACTTCCTGCTGAAGGCCACCGGGCGCGTCCCGTTGACCGATCGGGACCGGCTGGAGCTGGGTGAGTCGGCGGGCTGGTTCCCCCTGCTCGGCTGATCGACGGCGGGTGCCGCACCGGTCAGCCGATGGCCATGTCCACGAAGCGGGACAGGTGCAGCTGGGCAGCGACGGTCACCGTGTCGGTGGGGCCATTCCGATGCTTAGCGACAATGAAATCCGCTTCGCCGGCCCGCGGCGACTCCTTGTCGTAGTAGTCGTCACGATGCAGAAGGATGACAACATCGGCATCTTGCTCAATTGAGCCTGATTCGCGCAAATCGGACAACTGGGGTCGCTTATCGGTGCGCTGCTCGGGGCCACGGTTCAGCTGACTGACCGCGATGACCGGGCACTCGACCTCCTTGGCCAACAGCTTCAGGCCACGGGACAGATCGGCGACCTCCTGCTGGCGGCTCTCGGTGCGCTTCGGTGAGGTCATCAGCTGCAGATAGTCGACCACGATCATCTTGAGGTCGTGCCGCTGCTTCAACCGTCTGGCCTTGGCCCGGATCTCCATCAGGTTCATGCTCGGCGTGTCATCGACGAAGAGCGGCGCCTCACTGATCTCACCCATGCACCGGGCCAGCTTGGTCCAGTCGTCGTCGGAGAGCTGACCGCTGCGCAGTACGTGCAGTGGCACCCGCGCCTCGGCGGAGAGCAGCCGCATGACGATCTCGACCTTGCTCATTTCCAGCGAGAAGATCGCGGCAGCCTGGTTGGCGCGGATAGCAGCATTGCGGGCGAAGTCCATGCTGGCGGTGCTGTTGTGGGTAGGGATCATCGCCCGGCTGGCCAGGTACAGGTGTTCGTCGTTGTCGACGGTCACGCACCGCACCGGAACGCTGGGGACCGGCCGGACGTCGACGACGAACCGCGAGGTCGTTCGCACGTCGGAGGTGGTGCGGCGACGTTCGGCGTGCGCATCCTGCTTGCGCCTGAGCCGGAAGACGACATCCGGGGTGGAGAAGTTCAACGTGTACGCGATGGACGACTCGGGGGTGCGACCACGGACCGGCTTCACGTTGACCGTGCAGCGGTAGCCGAGGCTGACGACGAGTTCGCGTACCTCATCGGCCAGCCGCTTCGAGGTCGACGTGTACTGCAAGTTGCCGGAGGGGGCGACGGTCCCATCGGTGTCCATCAGCCCAGCGAGCAACGCCCGGCGCTGAGCCTCCGAGGCGCGCAGATAGACGCCCGGGATGTGCTTGTTCCCCGCTACCCCAATCTGACGCAACAGGCCGAGGAAGGAACCGTTCCGGTGACGGCAGTCGGCACACTTCCCGGTCGCTGGATTCTCCCGCAACGCCCTGGTGGAAACGCCGCAGTCCCCGCAGACACCGTTCCCCGAAGCAGCGGACGTGGGCTGCAGCAGAATGGTGTAGATCATCGGCCCGCTGGGCCGCACGACGAAGCCGTCCGCCTCGACGTGCGTGACCATCTCCGGATCTGCCGTGGTGAAGCGGCTGGCGTCGCTGTGCCCGTCACCCAGCCACGTCCCCAAGGTGTAGGGCGGGACCAGCAACTCACGGTCCGGGAGCTGGATGGGTGCGCAGTTCCGTACGGCATGGTTGAGCCGCCGCTGGGCGGTGTCGGTACGCAGCGTGGCTGCGATCTCGGCAGTGGTGACGACGCCGTCGTGGTCGGCCCGGCTGCCGGCGTTGACCTCCCGCTCGGCTCGTTCGAGGAGCGCGCTCAGAAGCGGACCAGTCGGATAGCCGGGCGCAGTCCAGTTCTGCGGCTTGCCGTTGCGGACGATGGGACGGCTGATCCGGCCGACCGATCCGACCTCCCGGGCGACGGTGTGCAGGACATGCCGAAACTCGGGGCCGACCTGTTCAACCGTGTCGAAGAGAGTGATCGGCTGATTCTGCAGAGAGCTCAGCCGCTCGTGTACCGCACGAACGTTGGTCAGCGCCGATTCGGGCCAGTGCCGCCTGTGCCGCGCTGGCCCCTGCCGCCGACTGGCCCGACTGGTCGTCTTCCACAGGTGTTCCGCGTCGGCCACGATGACCGTGCCGTCGGAGAACTCCACCTCGTAGCAGGGGCGGTCGTGCATGACGTCGAAGGCGTGTGTGACGGTGGTGGGTCTGCCGTCCGCCGCCAGAAGTTGATCGCCAGCCTTCACCTCGCCCATGGTGGTCCAGCCACCCGGGGTCGGCAGTGGGGTGTCGAGCGCGAGCGCCTTGCCCAAACCGGGCCTTCCAGCCACGATGATCAACTGTCCAGCGTGCAGGCCGTTGAGTAGTCGGTCCAGGTCGCTGAAGCCGGTCGGCACCCCGGTCATCATGCCGCCCTGCGCGCCCACCGCCTCGATCTCGTCGAGTGTCGGCTGCAACATGTCGGCCAGGATCGCGAAGTCCTCGCTGACCCGGCGTTCGGTGACGTCATAGACGGCCTGCTGGGCGAGGTCCACGACATCGTCGACGTCCCGGGCGCCGCCGCTGGCGGTGCCGTAGCCCAGTTGCACGATCTTGGTGCCGGCCTCGACCAACCGGCGCAGCACCGCGCGTTCGCTGACGATGCGCGCGTAGTAGGCCGCGTTCGCGGCGGTCGGCACGCTGGCGATGAGGGTGTGCAGGTAGGGCGCGCCGCCGATGCGGACCAGGTCGCCGGAGTCGGCGAGCGCCGCCGCAACCGTGATCGAGTCGGCCGGCTCACCCCGGCCGTAGATGTCGAGGATGATGTCGAAGATGGTGGCGTGCACCGGCCGGTAGAAGTCGTTGGTCTTGAGGATCTCGACGACGTCGGCGATGGCGTCCTTGGAGAGCAGCATGCCGCCGAGGACGCACTGCTCTGCGGCGACGTCCTGGGGTGGGGTCTTGTCGAACTGGCCGTCTCGTGGTGCCGGTGGTTGGCCGCCACCGGACCGTGACTCCGCCCGCATGTCGTCGGTGACCGACACGGGTCCCCCCTCCACTGCGTCGGATCTGTTCCAGCTCTACCGCTGGGGTCTGACACTTCCGTCCGACCGGGCCGGTCGATCGGGGGCCATCGCGCCGGCGGTCGGGGGCCAACCATACGGACCCCGAGGTCAGAGACTCAACAACACCGGTGGACGAGCCTCGGGACAACCTGTGGATGCCGGTGGACATGATGTGCGCAGTGTGTGCACAGCCTGTGGATAACCACTGGGGAATTCCTGGCCTCATCTCTTTGACCTGCGGAAACATGCTCCCCAGCCTGTGGAGGAGAATATTTCGGTCGGGTCTGTGACACGATCGTCCCGTACTATCTCCAGCGAACGGCTACACCTGGACAGCGGATTCCGCTTTCGGTTCAGAAGGGTCACACTCCGGCCGTGAGTTACCGGGACTGGGGACGCGGGGATGGCAGCCCGCGCGAGCGCCAGCCGACCTCCTCGTGGGGTGAGCGCGCGGCGTCTCTTCCGGTTGAGCCGTACGACGAGGACGGCCGCTACCGGACGTCCAGCCGGCGGCGTGCGTTGGACCGCGGCCAGGACGAGCCCGTCGACGCCTACCTGCCCCGGTGGGCGCTGGAGTCGGGTGTTCGGCACGCCGACGGCGGCGGTCGCCACGCGGCACCGGACGAGGACGAGCCCGAGCGCGAGCCTGAGCGGCCGACTTCCGGTGCCGGCCGGCGGTCCATCGAGTCGTCGGGCAGCCGACGGCGGGGCAGCGAGACGAGTTGGCGGGAGCAGGCCGCGATCGGCGCGGCCCCCGAGTCGGACCACACCCGGGAGTGGACGCTCGACCGTCCGCAGGAGCAGGGGTACGCCGGGCGCCGACGCGCGGACGCCGGGGAGGATGAGCCGGTCTCCGGTGCTGTCCCGGACCGCCGTCCCCGCCGTGCGCCCGCTGGCCGTCCGCAGGTGATCTGGTCGGGCGGGGATCTGGAGCCCGCTCCGAGCGAGCCGGTGCCGGACGTGAGCCGCCCCACCCGGCGCAGCCGGCGTGCGGCGGAGGAGTCGTGGTCCCGGCCGGCGGACGACCCGTGGGCACGTGGGTCGGATCGGGTGGCCGAGCCCGAGCCGTCGTACCCGCCCGCGGTGGATCCGTGGGACTCGTCGGGCGTGCACGCGTGGCCGCCCGGTGCCGGTGCTGACGGCACGGATCTGAGCGAGCAGTGGTCGGCGGTGGATGGCGTCGGCGGCTGGGTGCGGTCCGACCGCACCGGCCAGTGGGAGCGGTCCGCGATCGAGGACGACCAGTGGGAGCGTGCGTTGCCGCCGCCCTCCGACCGGGCTGCCGCGGCGGAGGATTGGCCGACGCGGGACGACGGGTTCTGGTCCGGCACCCGGCTGGCGGGCGATGATCCCAGATGGACGGATCCGCTGCCGTCGGCGCCCCGCTCACCGGTGGTGGGCTACACGGCTCCTCGGCCGCGCAGTGCGCCGGTGCCCCCTCGGGCCGCGCCACGGCGGCGGGCGGACCGGGCGGCGGTCGGTGCGGCGTCGGTGCGGCGTCGGGTCGAGTCGGCGGCCACCGGTGCCTGGGCTCGCCGCCTGGAGGACGATCTGCTCGACCCGGATCCGGGTGGGCCATTCCGGCCGTTGCTGTACACGGCTGCCTGTTATCTCACGCCGGCGGTTCTGATCTTCGTGTGGCTGTTGACGTTGGACAGTCAGGCGCCGGCTGGTTGTGTGACCGACATCAGCGGGGGTGGGTGCGACTCGCCCCGGTCCCGCGCGTTGGAGTCGCTGCTGGCCGGCTCACCGCGCTTCGCGTTGGCGTTGGCGAGCAGTCTGGTGGTGGCGGCGCTGCTGCGTCGGGTGGGCACGACGTGGCGTTCGGCCACCATCGCGCTCGCCGCCGCGGTGGTGGGCGGCGGCCTCTCCACGGTGCTGATCAGCGCGGTGACCGGTCAACCGATCGGGTGACCGGCCGGCGAGTCGAGGCCGCGCCGGGTGGGTTCGCCGGCGAGCGTGGGAGCCGCGTGCCCGGGCCGTCTCGCCGCTGCTGCACGGGGTGATCGTCAGCGGCACCGGTGGCGAGGCCTTGGTCAGGGGCCGATGACGTACGCACGAGGGCCCGCACCGACTGCTCGGTGCGGGCCCTCGTGGTGGTGTTGCGGACGTCAGCCCTGAAGGACGTTCAGGTTGAACGACGCGGTCACCTCGGGGTGAAGCTTGATCTTCACCGGGTAGCTGCCGGTCGACTTGATGTGACCGGGCACCTCCAGCCGGCGACGGTCGAGGACCGGGCCGCTGGCCGCCTTGACGGCGTCGACGATCTCGGCCGGAGTGACCGAGCCGAAGAGCCGTCCGCCGTCGCCGGCGCGGACCTTCAGGTTGACCTTGAGACCCTCGAGCTGAGCCTTGACCTCGTTGGCGTGGTCGAGGTCGCGGATCTCGCGAGCCCCACGGGCCCGCTTGATGACCGTGACCTGCTTTTCCGCGCCCTTGGTCCAGGCGATCGCGAAGCCCTGCGGCAGCAGGTAGTTACGGCCGTAGCCGTCCTTGACCTCGACGACGTCGCCCGGGGCACCGAGGCCGGACACTTCCTGAGTCAGGATGATCTTCATATCGGTGCCTCCTCTCAGCGGGTGGTGGCCGTGTACGGCAGGAGCGCCATCTCACGGGCGTTCTTGACTGCACGGGCGATCTGCCGCTGCTGCTGCGAGGTCACGCCGGTCACCCGACGAGCGCGGATCTTGCCGCGATCGGAGATGAACTTGCGCAGCAGCGCGGTGTCCTTGTAATCGATGTAGGCGATCCCGTCCTTGTCGAGCGGGTTCACCTTCTTCTTGGGCTTGCGCAGTGCCGCAGCCTTGGCCGTTGCACGTGCTCCTGGTTTGCGATCGCGAGCGCTAGGCGCCATTAGAACGGTGGCTCCTCATCAAAATTGGCGCCCGAACCGGCACGCGCGGGAGAGGGAGAGGGAGCAGCCGAAGCCCAGGGGTCGTCGAAGTTGCCTCCGCCGCCACCCTGACCGCCGCCACCGCCGCCACCGAAGCCGCCGCCACCGCCGCCGGAGCGGGACATCTTCTGCACCTTCGCCGTGGCGTAGCGCAGCGACGGGCCGATCTCGTCGACCTCAAGCTCGATGACGGTGCGCTTCTCACCCTCGCGGGTCTCGTACGACCGCTGACGCAGCCGGCCCGACACGATCACCCGGGCGCCACGCTGCAGCGACTCGGCGACGTGCTCGGCGGCCTGCCGCCACACGGTGCATGCGAGGAACAGCGGCTCGCCGTCCTTCCATTCGTTCGACGCCTTGTCCATGAAACGGGGCGTCGAAGCGACTCGGAACTTGGCGACCGCAGCCCCGGAGGGGGTGAACCGCAACTCGGGGTCATCGGTCAGATTGCCGATGACCGTGATGGTGGTGTCTCCTGCCATGACCATCTCCTCGCGCACTCAGCGTCTCGTCGTACAGGCTCGCAGAGCCGTACGACAGAGTCACGGAGGCTGATCCGGACGAACCGGGGTTGGATGCTCTAGCGCATTTCCGGTCGGATGACCTTGGTGCGCAGCACGGACTCGTTGAGGCGCAACTGACGGTCCAGCTCGGCCACCGCAGCAGGCGTGGCCTGCAGGTCGATGACGGCGTAGATGCCCTCGGCCTTCTTGTTGATCTCGTACGCGAGGCGCCGGCGGCCCCACACGTCGGTCTTCTCAACCGAGCCACCCGCGGTCCGAATCACGTTCAGGTACGTGTCGAGCGACGGTGCGACGGTGCGCTCCTCGAGGCTGGAGTCGAGGATGACCATGAGTTCGTAGTGACGCAAGACGTGCTCACCTCCTGTGGGCTAAGCGGCCACGGTCCTTCCGTGGCAGGAGGTCTTGTGTCGCTGCCCGCACGCGCCGAGGGAACCCGGCCGGACGCGGACAACCGCACCAGGATACCCGGTCCGAACGATCATGCCCGGGGCGGTCGGATCAGCACCCGGACACGCTGACGGGGGTCCACCGCCCGACCGGGTAGCGATCGGTGGTGGACCCCCGTCCAACGAGGCCGCGGGGCGTCCCGTCCGCATTCCTTGGGTGGGACCTGGGGAGGAACGACCACACCGATGAGGTTGGACGGAAGACGCCCCGCGGAGCTTTATCGTGTTGTTATCTGACGATACAACAGCACTCGTACCTTGTCGGGGGAAAAAGTACAAATTTCCGAGATTCTTCATCGGCCTGGATCCGGGGTGTGAAGGGGCCGCCCCCGCCGCGCCGGGCCGCGTGGCGGAGGCAACCTCGCTGTCGGCCGTCGACCCCGGTCACCGGACGTGGCGCCCACGCCACCAACCGGACCGGGCACTGGTCGCCGGTTCAATCCCATCAACGAGCGTCGGTCCGAGCGGTGACGTGTGACCCCCCGCGACACCGCCCCGACCGTCGCGGCGGCAGTCAGGGTCGCGACGTAGGCTCGCTCGCATGCGTATCGGAGCCCACGTCGACTCGACCGACCCGCTGGCGGAGGCGGCCGCCCGGTCCGCCGACACCGTGCAGTTCTTCCTCTCCGACCCTCAGGGATGGAAGGCGCCCAAGCCTCGGGAGGACGCCGAACTACTGCGCACGGCCGAGGTCGACCTCTACGTGCACGCGCCGTACGTCATCAACGTGGCGACCCTCAACAACCGCATCCGGATCCCGAGCCGGAAGCTGTTGCTCGGGCACGCCAACGCGGCCGCCGCCATCGGCGCCAAGGGCGTGATCGTCCACGGCGGGCACGTCAACGCCGGTGACGACCTGGCCGTCGGCTTCGACAACTGGCGCAAGACCTTCGCGTACGCCGCCGACTCCGGTGGCTTCGGCGTGCCGGTTCTGATCGAGAACACCGCCGGGGGCGACAACGCGTGCGCCCGACGACTGGACGCGCTGGCTCGACTCTGGGACGCCATCGGCGACCACGAGGTCGGTTTCTGCCTGGACACCTGCCACGCGTACGCGGGCGGCGAGGACCTGCTCGGGCTCGTCGACCGGGTCAAGGCGATCACCGGCCGGATCGACCTGATCCACGCCAACAACTCCAAGGGCGCGTTCAACTCCGGCCAGGACCGGCACGACAACCTGGGCGGCGGGACGATCGACCCGGAACTGGTGGTGGCGGTGATCCGGGCGGCCGGGGCGCCGGTGGTGGTCGAGACACCGGGGGGTGTGGCCGGTCAGGCCGCCGACATCGACTTCCTCCGTCAGCAGCTCGGGACGGAGAGCCGGGCAGCATGACGACCGGACAGCCCGGGACCGGTGCGGCCCGGCCCGCCCCCGCCGGCGCGGAAGCCGAGAACCAACCCGCCACCGCATCCACGACGGGCCGCCCGACCCGGTCGGCCGACACCTCGGGCACCGACCAGGCGCCCGACTCCGCCGAGGCATCGGTTGCGACGTCGGCGGAAAGCCCCGGGCCGCGATCGACCGACGGCGCGAAACCCGGAGCGGCGACGAACGGCAGGCCCACGGGCGCCAGCGTCGCCACCGGTGACATCGAACCCGGTCCCGCGAAGGACGACGCGGCCAAAACCAGCGGTACGCGCGAAGCAAGCGATACCGCCAAAGCCAGCGGTACCGGCGAAGCAAGCGACGCGACCAAAGCCAGCGACACAGCCAAGGCCAGCGGTACGGCCCGGGACGTCACCGGCACGGACGCACCGAAGCGCGGCTGGATCAGCCGCCTGACCAAGCGCGGCAAGGCGGCCAAGGGGGCCAGCGCCACGGCCGGCGCCCCGGTCAACGACAGCGACCCGGCCAAGGACGACAAGACCAAGGCAGACGCCGCCAAAGACGGCGTCCTGGTCAAGGACAACGACCCGGACAAGGACGACAAGACCAAGGCAGGCGCCGCCAAGGACGGCGACCCGGCCAAGGACGGCGACCCGAAGGACGACGCGGCCAAGGGCGATGGCGCGACCAAGAGCGCGAAGCCGGGCGACGCCAACGGTCAGCCACTGACCGATGGCGAGACGAAGCCGGCTGACCCGGATCGTTGGGAGGCGTTCGCTTCCGCTCCGGAGCCGAAGCCGTCCATCCTCACCCGGTCCGGCCGGGCCGTGGGCCGATTCCTGATCCACGAGTGGACCCTGGCCGCCCTCGGCGCGCTGGCGCTGGCCGTGCTGATGACCTGGCCGACGCTGCGCTACCCGCGCTACACACTTCCGCAGGACTACTGGGATCCGAGCCTGCAAGCCTGGCAGATGGCCTGGTCGGGGCACATCCTGCTGGCCGATCCGGCGCGCCTGTGGCAGTCCAACACGTTCTTCCCCGAGCTGTGGAGTTTCGCGTTCTCCGACACCCTGCTCGGGTACGCCCCGGCGGGGATGCTCGGCAGCGGCCCCGAGGACGCGGTCCTGCGCTACAACATCATGTTCGTGCTGGCGCACGCGCTCGCCACGTTCGGGGCGTACGCCCTGGCCCGACAGCTCGGTGCCGGCCGGATCGGTGCCGCCGTCGCCGGGGTCACCTACGCCTACGCGCCGTGGTTGCTGTCCCAGGCCGGGCACCTGCACGTGCTCTCCAACGGCGGGATTCCGCTGGCGCTGGCGATGTTGGCGCGCGGGCACGGTTGGTCACTGCGGCACGGTTACCGACCCGAGCGCCGGCACGACGGTTGGGTCTACGGCGGTTGGCTGGTGGCTGC
The DNA here is from genome assembly GCF_040648675.1 of Micromonospora sp. NPDC049101. Classification (NCBI taxonomy): domain Bacteria; kingdom Bacillati; phylum Actinomycetota; class Actinomycetes; order Micromonosporales; family Micromonosporaceae; genus Micromonospora; species Micromonospora sp. NPDC049101. The sequence goes on from NZ_JBEZED010000004.1 coordinate 186,401, forward strand.
CTGGCAGCTCAGCCTCGGCTTCGGCATCGGGCTGCCGTTCGCGTACTTCCTCGGCGTCGCGGTGTTGGTCGCCGTCGTCCTCTTCTACGTGCGGCGGCTGCGCACCCGCCAGGCCGTACCGTTCGGTCGCCGGCTGCTCCTCGCCGACCTGCTCGGCGGGTTGCTGTTCGCCGGTGTGGGTCTGCTGATGGCGTTCCCGTTCTTCCGGGTGACCGAGCTGCACCCGTACGCCGAGCGCACCATCGACGACGTCGGCATCTTCTCGCCGCCGGCGTCGGGTTTCGTGACGTCACCCGCGGAGTCGTTGATCTGGGGTGGACTGCACAAGGGCGCCCGGGCGGCACTGCCGTGGCATCCGGAGATGACCCTGTTGCCGGGCTACGTGCTCTACGCGCTCGCCCTGGGTGGGCTGTTCTTCTCGGTCTGGCGGCTGCGGCATCGCCTGCTGCTGCTCGCCGGGGTGCTGGTGACGATGGCCTTCGCGATGGGCACCCGTTTCTTCGACGGCACCTTCACCTACGTGCCGCTCTTCGAGCACGTGCCGGGCTGGAGTGCTCTGCGTACTCCCGGTCGGTTGATGTTGTGGACCACGTTGTTGCTTGGCCTGCTCGCGGCGGGAGCGGTCACCGCGCTCACCGACCGGGTCCGCGAGTTGACCGCGCAGCGGATCCCGTCGTGGCCGGGGCCGTGGCTGCGGATGGCCACGTTGCTGCCGCTGCTGCTGGTCACCGTCGAGGGCCTGAACAACACCCCGCACCCGGTGGTGCCGAGACAGCCGGCCGCGATGCGTACGGCCGAGGGACCCCTGCTGGTGTTGCCCAGCAGCCAGAACCTGGACCAGCACGTGATGCTCTGGTCGACAAGTGGGTTCCCCGACGTGGTCAACGGCGGCAGTGGCTTCACTCCACGGCAGCTGGACGACGTCCGTCGGGTGAGCCAGGCGTTCCCCAACCAGACAAGCATCGACTACCTGCGCACGCTCGGCGTCCGGACGGTGGTGCTGCTGCGCGACCGGGTGCCAGGTACGCCGTGGGAGATCACCATCGACGCACCTGTCGAGTCGCTCGGCATCACCCGCCAGGAGGTCGGGAACGCCGTCGTCTACAAGCTCTGACGCGGGGTCAGGTGGCGGGGGTGGGCTCGGGTTCGGGTTCGGGGGCCGGTGCTTTGCGGCGCCAGCGGTCCAGCCACGGCGCATCGGGTGCGCCGTCGAGGACGCCACCGTCCGGGTCGTCCGGGTAGGTGGCCCGTACGGCGTCCCGCTCGGGGTGCCGGATCTCCTGGATGACCAGCACGCAGAGCACCACCACGGTGGTCAGCCGCAACGTGGAGGCCAGCACGAACACCCCCTCGGGGAAGACCGGGCGGCTGGTCGCCGCGCCGAGCAGCTCACCGTAGAAGGCGACGAAGTAGCAGACCTCGGCGATCTGCCAGGCCAGGAAGGCTCCCCACTTGGGGCGGGCCAGCACCACCAACGGCAGGAGCCACAGCACGAACTGCTGCGACCAGACCTTGCTGAAGATGAGGAACGCCGCGACCACCAGGAAGGCGAGCTGGCCCAGCCGCGGGCGGCGTGGTGCCCGCAGCGCCAGCACGGCCACGCCGAGGCAGGCCAGCCCGAACAGCGCGTACGAAAGGTTGTTGAGGGCGGGGATGTTGCCGTTCAGCCACTCGAACGGGCCGAGCCGGGCGGGGTCGTTGCCCACCTTGCCGTCCAGGTAACGCCCGATGTACCAGAACGTGCCCCAGTCGATCGGCCGAGTGGTGTTCAGCTCGAAGAATCGGTCCCAGTTGTCCGGGTACGCTCGCGCGGCGGGCAGGTTCACCAGCACCACGGCGGCGATCGCCGTACCGATGGCGGTGAGCGCGGCACGGACCCGGTCGGCCCGCAGCGCGAGAATGAGGATCGGCCCGAGCAGGAACAACGGCCACAGCTTGGCCGCGCCGGCCAGCCCGAGCAGCACACCGGCGACCGCCGGTCGTTTTCGGGCCCAGGCCAGCAGGCCGAAGGCGGCCAGCCCGATGGCCAGCAGGTCCCAGTTGACGGTGGCGGTGAGCACCAACGCCGGGGCGAGTGCGAACAACGCGGCGTCCCAGGGTCGTCTGCGGCGCAGCGCCAGGATCACCGCCACCGTGGCCACCGCGAGCGAGCCCAGCACCAGCGCGTTGAGGTTGTAGAACCACTGGCCCTGGTTGATGCCCGGGTCGTCGACACCGACCGCGTGCACCGGCAGGCCCAACGCGCCCATGAAGTAGCCGGTCAGCACCGGGTACTCGACCGGGTGGTCACGGTAGGGCACCTTGCCCTCGTTGAGCCCTTCGGCGTAGTAGAGGGCGAGGACGTCGGTGTAGCAGAACCGGGTGTACTGGACGTTGTTCTGCCAGGCGCCGTCCTGGCAGGGCGACTTCTGCACCCAGTGCAGCGCGAGAGTGAGGCAGACCAGGGCCAGCACGATCCGGACCGCGGTCCAGAACCGCCGCTCCTGGCTGGCCGGCCGGTCCAGCGCGGTCGCGTGGTCGCCCAGCGGGCCGCCGATCGCACCGGAGAGGCCGCGGACGAACCCGTCGGAGCGGGACGGGTGGTCGGTGGTGCCGGCGTCGTCGATGCCGGGCGTCGACTGGGTGCTCATGAAAAGGCATCCTGCCGTATGACGGGGGTACCCGTCCCGTCCCGACGCGGAGAGATCTGGGTACGAAAACGCCGCCGCCGGCCGGACAGGTCGTCCGGTCGGCGGCGGCGTCGTGCGGAGCTGCGGGTCAGTCCTGGTTGGGCGGTAGGCCGGGCAGCACTCCACCGCCGGCACCACCGAACCCACCACCTGGCCCACCGGGCCCACCGGGCCCGCCAGGCCCACCGGGGTTACCGCCCGGGTTGCCCCCGGGGTTACCGCCCGGGTTACCGCCCTGAACCGTGCAGAACGGGTCGGTCAGCGGGTCACAGGCAGGGCCGCCCGGTTGGCCCGGCAGACCCGGGATGGCCGGCGGCGGCTCCTTGCCGTTGCCCTTCGTGACGTCACCCTCACCGGTGACGCTGGGCAGGGGGATCTCCTCCAGGCCCTTGAGGGCGGTGTTCATGTACTTTTCCCAGATCGGGCCGGGAAGGTTCGAGCCGCCCACATCCTTGCCGCTGGCGAGGCGGATCTGCGGCTTCTTCGGGTCGCGGCTGCCCACCCACACCGCTGTGGCGTTCTGCGGGGTGTAACCGACCGTCCAGGCGTGCGAGTTGTCGTCCTTGTCGTACTCCCAGGTGCCGGTCTTGGCGGCGGCCTGGCGGCCGTTCTCCAGGGAGATGTCGTTGGGGCGCGGGATCTGCTTCAGGACACCGGTGACCTCGTCGGTGATCTTCTTGGGGATCCGCGGCTCCACCTTGATGCGCTCGCTGCCGACGACCTTCCACTTGCCGGTGTCCTTGTCCTGCTGCTCCACCTTGATGACGAAGTGGGCCTTGATGTACTTGCCGTCGTTGGCGAACGTCGCCATGGCGTTGGCGTGGTCGAACACGGTGATCGGGTACTTGCCGAAACCTGTGTAGTTGTCGAACGGGTTCGGACCCTTCTTCGACAGGTCGAAGGCCTGCGGCGGGTCGACGCCCCACATGGTGGTCACGCCGGCCTTCCGGGCCATGTCGACGACCTTGTCCGCGCCGATCTTGTCGGCGACCCAGTAGAAGGGCACGTTGTACGACTGGACCGTCGACTCTTCGAGGGTGCAGTACTTGCCGCACTTGAGGTTGGTGCGGCCGGCGTTGCCGATCGCGACAGAGGAACCCTCGGGCTTGTACGGCGTGGGGTCCCAGTGCGACTTGACCGAGATGCCGGCCTCGATCGCGGCGGCCAGCGTGTACACCTTCATCGACGAGCCCGGCTGGTGCCCACCGGTCAGGTCGCCGTTCTTGTCGGTGTTCTTGCCTGCGTAGTCGAAGTCGGCGCCGCTGTCACCGCCGTAGTAGGCGAGCACGCGACCCTTCGACGGGTCGATCGACACCACGGCCGCCATCAGGTTCTTCGGCTGGTCGTTGAGCTCGGAGCCCTTCTTCGACTGCATCGCCGTGTTCTCCGCGGCGGTCTGCAACTTCGGGTCGATGGTGGTGGTGATCCGGTAGCCGCCGTCGCGCAGCGCGTCCACGCAGCTCGTCTTGCCCTCCGCACCGCTGTCGGAGCAGAGGCCCATCGCGTCCATCTCCTGGCGGACGTAGTTGATGACGTTGCCGCGCGGGCTGTCGACACCGAACCCGTTGCCGCCCTTCTTCGGTGCCAGCACCTTCGGGTACTCGGTCGGCGACACGGGCTTGCCGGGGGAGTCCACCCAGCCTTCCTTCTTCATGCCGGCGAGCACGTAGTCCCACCGTGCCTTGGCGTCGGGCATGTTGACCGCGGGGTCGAACCCCTTGTGGGTGTCGCTGGCCACCGGCTGCTTGATGACCGCCGCGAGGACCGCGCCCTCGGCCACGTTGAGGTCCTTCGCCGACTTGCCGAAGTAGGTCTGGGCCGCCGCCTCGATGCCGTAGGCGCCGCGGCCGAAGTAGATCACGTTGAGGTAGTGCTGCATGATCTGCGGCTTGTCGTACTTCTCGTTCAGCTTGGAGGCGAGGATCGCCTCCTTCACCTTCCGGCCGTACGTGTCGTCCTGGAGATTCTCGAACGCGTTGCGGGCGTACTGCTGGGTGATGGTCGAGGCACCCTGCTTGTCGCCACCGGAGATGTTGTTCCATCCGGCCCGGACGATGCCCTTGTAGTCGACGCCGGAGTGCCGGTAGAAGTTGCGGTCCTCGGCTGCCGCCACCGCGTGCTGCACGAACTCCGGGATCTGGTTGATGGTGACGAACGTGCGGTTCTCGCTGCCCAGCTTGGCCAACGCGGTCTTGCCGTCCTTGGCGTACACCGTGGTGGACAGCGGCAGCGGCAACTCGTTGGGCATGACCACGTTCGTCGAGTAGTAGGTGAACCCGACCACGCCGACACCGGCCAGCATGATGAAGACCGCGACCCCGGCGATCAGCAGGTTCATCCGTTTGCGCTTCTTCGCCCGCGCCGCTCCCGGGCCGCCGGCGCCACGACCGCCCCGGCCCGGCCCGTTGGGTCCGCCCGGACCGTTGGGCCCACCCGGGCCACCGGGACCGCCGGAGACCGGCGAGACGCTCGCCCGGGCCACCGCGGCGCGGCCACCCACCGAGGCGGAGCCGACACTGGCCCGGCCCGCCGAGGCGGCGCCGACAGCGGCGGCACCGACCGTGGCCCGACCTGCCGGTGCTCCGGGCGCCGGGGACACGGGCACCGAGGCCCGGCCCGCGCCGGCACGACCGGCGGCCACACCCGGCGCCGGCGACACCGGCACCGAGGCCCGCCCTGCTCGGCCCGGGGTCGCCGAACCCACCGAGGCCGATCCGGCCGCCGCGGTGCCACGCGGCGGCACCGAGGCAGAACCGCCCACCGTGGCCCGCCCACCGGCGGCCCGCGGCGGCACCGAGGCGCGACCCGGGGTTGCCGCGCCGCCCTCCGAGGCCGACCAGCCACTCCCGGGGGAGTCACCGCCGGGTCTGCGGTGCGCGTCGTCCGCGCCCGACCCGGGGTTGCCGTTCGCACCCGGGTACTGGGCCCGGCCGCGCGCAGAACTGGGATCGCCGTACGAGTTCATTCCTCACACCCTGCCGGTCGCGGTGGGGCGCGACTGCGCCGCCACCGGGTTGCCGTGAGTTGCTTCACCCGGGACGGTGGCACGAGAGTGCCACCTCACCGAGGTCAATGCCGTATCAATCGGGCCAATCGGACCAACGAGCGGTCGTCCGTCCCGGGTTTTGTCGATGGCCCCGGGGCCGGTCCAACCAGCTGCGATCACCGTTGCGCCTCTCGCCTCCGCCGACCCGCACCTTCGGCGGCCGCCATGTCCTGCTCGCCGGTGCCGTCGCTGTCGCCGGTCAGACCGTCCCGGCCGAGCAGGTACTGCTCGACGAGATGGTTCCAGTCACAGCCGAGGCACACCTCCACCACGAAGACCTGGAACTCACGCAGCGTCATCGCCAGGACGGGCAGCTCGGTAAGTGTCCGTGCCTGCCCGGCGGACTGCTTGAGCTCGTCGCCATAAATGTAGTGGACGAGGGTCAGGTTTTCACTGCGGCAGATCGGGCAGCGCCGCTCGGTCGGCTCTCCGTGGAACCGGGCGGCGTTCTTCAGGTACGGCGATGCGTCGCAGACGTCGTACGTGCCGACCCGGCCGGCCAGGAGCTCACGCAGCACTGCTCGCTTCTGAAGCGAGTAGTCGACGACCTGGCGCTGCGTACGCATGCGGAGAAGGGTACGCGGTCCGGCCCGACCAGGCGACCATGCTCACGATCCGTGACGACGACGTCTCGGAACGGGGGTTTGCCCTGGCTGGCGCGACCCGCTAACGTGCGATGTATCGGACCGATACATCGCGGCGGTTACCGCTTCACGCCGGAGGGTAAGGAGAGGGTGGCCAGTGCTCGAGTTCGCCATCCTCGGCCTCCTGCAGGAGTCTCCGATGCACGGCTACGAGCTGCGCAAGGAGCTGACCGCCAAACTCGGCGCGATCCGGGCGGCGATCAGCTACGGCTCGCTCTATCCAACCCTGCGCAGGCTGCAGGCGGCGGGATGGATCACCGAAGCTGCTGAGACACCCGCCACTGCCGAGGAGGTTCCCGCGCTGACCAGCCGACGAGGTCGGGTGGTCTACAAAATCACCGCGGACGGCAAGGAACGCTTCGCCCAGCTGATCGCACAGGCCGGGCCCGAGACGTATGACGACACGGGCTTCGGGGTGCACTTCGCGTTCTTCGCCCGGACCGACCAGGCGACCCGCCTGCGCATTCTGGAGGGTCGCCGCCGCAAGATCGAGGAGCGTCGCGAAGGGCTTCGTGACGTGCTGGGCCGGGCAGCCGAGCGCCTCGACGCTTACACCTTGGAACTACAGCGCCACGGCCTCGACGCCTGTGAGCGCGAGGTCCGCTGGCTGGAGGAGCTCATCGCCAACGAGCGCTCCGGCCGAGCCCCGACGGTCCCGAACATCGGGACGGCCGGTGGCCGACGAGAAGACAACAGCCCGCCTCCGCCTGGAGAGACCAGGAATGAGCGGCCGTGACAGAAAAGAAGGAGGCAGACGCTATGGGCTCCGTCCGCGTCGCCATCGTCGGTGTGGGTAACTGCGCCTCGTCCCTTGTTCAGGGCGTCGAGTACTACCGGAATGCCGACCCGAACGACCGCGTCCCGGGTCTCATGCACGTCGCCTTCGGCGACTACCACGTCAACTCCGTGGAGTTTGTCGCGGCGTTCGACGTGGACGCCAAGAAGGTGGGCATGGACCTCGCGGAGGCGATCGTCGCCAGCGAGAACAACACCATCAAGCTCTGCGACGTGCCGCCGACCGGCATCAGCGTGCAGCGCGGTCCGACCTTCGACGGTCTGGGCCAGTACTACCGCGAGATCGTCGAGGAGTCCGACGCGACCCCCGTCGACGTGGCGCAGGCGCTGCGCGACGCGCAGGTCGACGTCGTCGTCTGCTACCTCCCGGTCGGCTCCGAGCAGGCCGCCAAGTTCTACGCCCAGGCCGCGATCGACGCCGGCTGCGCGTTCGTCAACGCCCTGCCGGTCTTCATCGCCTCCGACCCGGAGTGGGCCCAGAAGTTCACCGACGCGGGCCTGCCGATCGTCGGTGACGACATCAAGAGCCAGGTCGGCGCCACCATCGTGCACCGCGCGCTGGCGAAGCTCTTCGAGGACCGCGGCGTCGAGCTGCTGCGCACGTACCAGCTCAACTTCGGCGGCAACATGGACTTCATGAACATGCTGGAGCGCAAGCGGCTGGTCTCGAAGAAGATCTCGAAGACCCAGTCGGTCACCTCGCAGATCCCGCACGAGATGAGCAAGAGCGACGTGCACATCGGCCCGTCGGACCACGTGCCGTGGCTGGACGACCGCAAGTGGGCGTACATCCGCCTGGAGGGCCGCTCGTTCGGTGACACCCCGCTGAACGCCGAACTCAAGCTCGAGGTGTGGGACTCTCCGAACTCGGCCGGCGTCATCATCGACGCGGTTCGGGCTGCGAAGATCGCGCTGGACCGGAAGATCGGCGGCCCGATCCTGTCGGCCTCGTCGTACTTCATGAAGTCCCCGCCGGTGCAGTACGCCGACCACGACGCCCACCAGGCCGTCGAGGAGTTCATCGCCGGCGAGGTCGAGCGCTGACCCGCTGAGCGGCAAGCACGGCCGAGGGCCGGGTCCGTTGGGACCCGGCCCTCGGCGCGTTCGATGCCTCGCCGTCGGGACGGCGTTCGAACTACTCCCAGCTCGGCTTGCCCTGCTTGGCCTTGGCCGCCCGCTCCGCCTTGCGGTCAGCAAGCGACTTGGCGCCGCGGGCCGCGGCGTTGACGGAGTACGGCAGGATCTCCGGGTTGACGCGGCCGTAGCCGACCACGAACGCCGTGACGTCGATGACGACGTGCGTGGTCTGGAGCGCGTAGATCGAGATGAAGTCGGCGGTCCAGCCGATGCCCGACATGAACGCGTTCGAGTTGACCTGGTTGGCCGAGTAGTTCAGCGACGCGAAGTTCGCCGGACGCGGGGTGCCGTACGGGAAGATCTGCAGGAAGCCCGCGTTGATCGCGGTCGTCGCGGTGACGATGCCGAAGAGCGCGTCACCGTAGAAGACGAAGTCGCGCAGATCAACGTTGATCGTCTGGCCGCCCCGCAGGCGGCCCGCGCTGTCCAGGGTGGTCGAGGAGGCGTTGACGATCCGGTTGCGAAGGCCGGGGTCGCGGGTGTCGATGACCCGCTGTGGCACAACCGGCACGGTCTGGTTCGAGTTGTAGTCGGTGTGCACGTACTCGATGATGGCGCCGTCCTGGTCCCACACCGAGACCACCTGGAAGTTGCCGTCCTTGTCTACGCCAACCGAGCCGATCGGGGACTCCCTGTGGAGGAAGTCTCCACCGGGAGTCAGCATCAGTGCCGGGCTGGACAGCTCGTAGTCACTGTCCTCGATGACGTTGGTGTTCTCCAGCCGCAGGGTCGGCCCCTTCGCGGGGTTGACCAGCGCGGTGGTGCCGCCGCCCGTGACGACGTTGTTGGCGGCCTGGATCACCGGCTGACCAGGGTCGGCCTGGGCCGAGCCGGCCGCGACGGCACCGACCACTGTGGTGCCGGCGACGCCGGCGGCCACGGTGCCCGCGCGGCGCAGCAGCTGACGCCGGCCGACGTTCTTGTCCTGGTTTTCGGTCATGAGTACCCCCGCGAAAGTGGAAACGACGCTTGATCATGACCGCTGCGGCATGGAATCCATATCGACCGGTCGGCTGATAGTCGGGATTTGTCCCGCATCCGGCGGGCCGACCGACCGCGAGCGGTCAGGACCAGGCGTGGCGCAGGGCGACCGCGGCCTCCAACTCCAGCAGCGTGACCTTGCGCGGCAGACCGCCACCGAAGCCGACCAGCTTGCCGCCCGCACCGACGATCCGGTGACACGGCACGATCACCGGCACCGGGTTGCGGTTACAGGCCACGCCCACCGCCCGAGCCGCCCCGGCATCGCCGACCCGGCGTGCCACCTCGCCGTACGTCAGCGTCTCGCCGTACGGAATGCGCGTCATCTCCCGCCACACGGCCCGCTCGAAGTCCGAGCCACGCGGCATCGACACCGGGACGGTGAACGCGGTCAGCTCGCCGGCGTAGTAGGCCCGCAGCTCGGCGACGGCCTGCCGCGACAGCTCGTCGCCGGGTTCCTCGGTGGCGGCCTCGACCCGACCGAAGTGGGTGCCGCAGACAGCCGTGCCATCGGTGGCGACGGAGAACTCACCGATCGGGGAGTCGAGCACGGTCCAACGCATCGCCCCATTCTCCCCGACCCGGGCGACCGGGCGAACCCCGCCGGCAGCAGCCGGTCCGCGTTGCGCGGCGTCGATACCGTGCAGGTCGTGGCAACGGGGACGCTCATCTTTCTGATCATCGGCGGGGCGGGCATCGGGGTGCTCGCGCTCGCCCTGCTCGGCACCGAGCTGTTCCAGTTCGGGCACGCCGACGTGGATGGTCCGATCTCGGTCGAAACGGTTGCCGGCTTCGCCGGGGCGTTCGGCTTCGGTGGGGCCATCGTCAACGAACTGCTCGGTGCGCGTACCCCCGGCATGATCGTCGGTGCGGCGGTCGGCGGCGTGCTCGCGGCCGTGCCCACCGGCTGGCTGGCGGCCCGGCTCAGCCGGGCCGCGCGCAACATGCGCACCGATCCCACCCCCACCCGCGACGACCTGGTCGGCGCGCTCGGCCTGGTCGTCACCCCGGTGCCGGTCGACGGCTACGGCGAGGTCCGGGTGCGCCTCGCCGGCCAACCGGTCAAGCTCAGCGCCCGCGCGGACCAGCCGATCCCGCTCGGCGCCCAGGTCTTCGTCGTGCAGGCGCTCAGCGAGACGAGCGTGCACGTCGAGACCTACTGATCTCCTCCTCGTAGACGGGACTCCTTTATATGGCCCTGCTCATCGCCATCGGTGGCGCGGTTGTCCTCGCGCTCATCCTGGTGCTCTTCGTGCTCTCCCGGATCAAGGTGGCCGGGCCGAACGAGGCGTTCATCGTCACCGGCCGCAAGGGCCGCACCACGCAGACCGCCGACGGCGGCCGGTCGACCGACAACTCCGGGCAGAAGGTCGTGCTGGGCGCCTCGGTCTTCGTGCTGCCGGTGGTGCAGAAGCTCCAGTCCCTCGACCTGTCCAGCCGGCGGATCGACGTCGGCATCCGGGGCGCGGTGAGCAAGCAGGGCATCCGCGCCGATCTGCACGGGGTGGCGATCGTCAAGGTCGGTGGCACCGAGGACGCCATCCGGGCCGCCGCCCAGCGGTTCCTGCACCAACAGGACGAGATCGACAACTTCACCCGGGAGGTGCTGGCCGGCGCCCTGCGCTCGATCGTCGGCCGGCTCACCGTCGAGGAGGTCATCCGGGACCGGGCGGCGTTCGCCAACGCGGTCGCCGAGGAGGCCGAGCACTCGATGACCAACCAGGGTCTGGTGCTGGACACCTTCCAGCTCCAGGACATCCTCGCCGAAGGGTCCTACCTGCAGGACCTGGGTCGACCCGAGGCCGCCCGGGTGCTCAAGGACGCGGCCATCGCCGAGGCGCGGGCCCGACAGCAGGCCGAGCAGGAACGACTGCTCGCCGAGGAGGCCATCGCCGAGGCAAACCGCAACCTGGCCCTCAAGCAGGCCGGCATCCAGGCCGAGATCGACGCGGCGAAGGCGAAGTCCGCCGCCGCCGGGCCGCTCGCCCAGGCGGAGCGGGACCAGGCCATCCTCTCCGAGCAGCAGAAGGTCGCCGAGCGCAACGCCGAACTCAAGCAGCGCCAACTCGACACCGAGGTACGCAAGCCCGCCGACGCGGCCCGGTACAAGGTGGAGCAGGAGGCCGAGGCGTCCCGCGCCGCGGCGGTGCTGCACGCCGACGCGCAGCGGCAGTCCGTGATCGCCGCCGCACAGGCCTCCGCCGAGCAGGCGCGGCTCACCGGTGAGGGCGAGCGGGCCCGACGTGCCGCACTGGCCGAGGCGAACGCGATCGAGGGTGCCAAGGAAGGTGAGGCCGAGCAGCGTCGCCGTTCCGCGATCGCCGAGGCGGTGGAGCGCGAGGGTCAGGCCGAGGCGGCGGCCATCCTGGCCAGGGGCGAGGCCGAGGCGGACGCGATGGCGCGCAAGGCCGAGGCGTTCGCCGCGTACGGCGAGGCAGCGGTCCTGGACCTGCTGGTGAAGGTGCTGCCGCAGGTGGTGGAGGCGGCCAGCGCCCCGATCGGGGCGATCGACAAGATGACTGTCATCTCGACCGACGGTGCGTCGTCGCTGACCAAGTCGGTGGCCGGCAACGTGGCGCAGGGGCTCCAACTCGGCAGCGACCTGACCGGGATCGACCTGGCCGGTCTGCTGGCCCGGCTCGGCTCCGCGTCGAGTCCGACCCGCAACGGCGCCGCGTCCGTCGACGGGCAGGCCGTCGAGACCCGCTGACGGTGTACGCGACGGGCGTCGCTCCCGGTTCGGGGGTGGCGCCCGTCGGCATGCCGGGGCGGGGCGGGCCTGCCCGTCGGCACGCCGCAGTGATCCACTCGGCTTCCTGAAAATCGGGCCATGCGCCGTGTCGGGACACCGCGACTTCAACGAAACCGAGTCGATCATCGCAGGGCTCGGAGCGTGCGGCTCGGAGCTCTAGGGGATCAGGCCCTCGGCACGGGCCCAGCGCAGCAACTCCGCCTCGGCGGCGTCGCGGTCCAGCGGGCCGTGTTCGAGGCGCTGCTCCTTGAGGTGCTTCCAGGCTCGCCCGACCACCGGCCCCGGCGGTACGCCGAGCAACTCCATGATCGCGTTGCCGTCCAGGTCGGGGCGGACCCGGGCCAGATCCTCCTCGGCCGCGATCCGGGCGATCCGGTCCTCCAGCGCGTCGTAGTCCGCCGCGAGCTGGGCAGCCTTGCGCCGGTTACGGGTCGTGCAGTCGGAACGGGTGAGCTTGTGCAGCCGGGGCAGCAGGTCACCCGCATCGGCCACGTAACGACGCACCGCCGAGTCGGTCCACTCGCCCCGCCCGTACCCGTAGAAACGCAGGTGCAGCGCGACAAGCGCGGTCACCTGCGCGGTGACGTCCTTGGGGTAGCGCATGGCCTTCATCCGGGCCTTGGTCAGCCGAGCGCCGACCACCTCGTGGTGGTGGAAGCTGACCCGACCGTCCGGCCCGACCGCCTTCGTCGCCGGCTTGCCCGCATCGTGCAGGAGGGCGGCCATCCGCAGGACGAAGTCGCAGCCCTCCTCCTCGTAGGAGACCGCGTTCTCGACGACCGTCAGGGTGTGCTCGTAGACGTCCTTGTGCTGTGCGTGCTCGTCGATCTCCAGCTTCAGACCGGTCAGCTCCGGCAGGAACCGGTCGGCCAGGCCGGTGTCGACAAGCAACCGCAGGCCGGTGATCGGGTCCGCGCCGCAGAGCAGCTTGGTGAACTCGTCGCGGATCCGCTCGGCGGTGATCCGGTCCAGGTCGGCGGCCATCTCGCTCATCGCCCGGTGCACGTCCGGGTGGACGGCGAAGCGCAACTGCGCGGCGAACCGGGCGGCCCGCAGCATCCGCAGCGGGTCGTCGCCGAACGACTCACCCGGGGTGCTCGGAGTGCGGATCACCTTGGCGGAGAGGTCGTCCAGCCCGCCGTGCGGGTCGGTGAACCGGTGCTCCGGCAGGCTGACCGCCATCGCGTTGATCGTGAAGTCGCGCCGCTTGAGATCCTCGTCGAGGCTGGTGCCGTACACCACCACCGGGTTGCGGCTGACCTGGTCGTACGACTCGGCGCGGAAGGTGGTGATCTCCAGTCGGAGGCCATCGCGCTGCGCGCCGATGGTGCCGAACTCCCGGCCGGTCTCCCAGATCGACTCGGCCCAGCCCTTGATGATCCGCAGCGTCTCGTCGGGGTGCGCGTCGGTGCAGAAGTCGAGGTCGTCACCGAGCCGGCCGAGCAGCGCGTCCCGTACCGAACCGCCCACCAGGTGCAACTCGTGACCCGCGCGGACGAACCGGCGGCCCAACTCGTCGGCGACCGGGGAGACCCGGAGCAGTTCGGCGACGGCGTTGCGCTGCGCGGCGGTGAGTTCGCGGCGGTCGGCGGCGTGAGGAGCGGAGGCTTCGGACATGGGATCGCCAGCCTATCGGGCCGGGGTGTGATCCGATCCGCCGGGCGTGGGTAACGGGTGGGGGTTGACTATGGTCTGTGGCGTGCGGGTCGGTGTCCGACCCGACGTACCCCTGGGAGGCTGGAGATGAGCGGCGGGCTCTACCGCAGCGCCAACGCCGCGCACGGCGGCGGGCCCGGCCCCGCCGCGCGTCCGGGTGACGGCGCCACCTTCATCTCCGCCGAGCCGCTGAACCAGCCGGCCCTGGAGTCGACCGCGCCGCCGCAGGAGCAGGTGGCCGAGGCGAGCGCGGCGGCCAACAGCGCGGTGATGGCGGTTGGCAGCCTGGTCAGCCGCGGCACCGGCTTCCTCCGCAACCTGGTGATCGGCGCGGCCCTCGGCGGTCTGCTTGTCGGCGACGCGTACACGACCGCCCAGATCCTGCCCGGCATGGTCTACGAGTTCCTGCTCGGTGGCGTCCTCACCAGCGTGCTGATCCCGGTGCTGGTGCGCCGACGCAAGAGCGACCCGGATGGCGGGCAGGCGTACGCCCAGCGGTTGCTCACCCTCGCGGTGTTCGCCCTCGGCGCGGCGGCTCTCCTGGCGGTGGCCCTGGCCGGGCCGTTGACCTGGTTGTACGGCAGCGGTGAGTCGACCGGGGAGTTCTCCGGGCTGGTCCGGCACCTGTCGTACCTGATGCTGCCGATGATCTTCTTCTCCGGCCTCTCCGCGTTGATCAGCGCGGTGCTCAACACCCGGGGTCACTTCGCCGCCCCGATGTGGGCGCCGATCCTCAACAACCTGGTGGTGATCGGCACCGCCGGCCTCTACATCGCCATCTTCGGCGCGAAGATCGTCCAGCCGGAGGACATGACGGCCGGCCGGGTCATCCTGATCGGTGGGGGCACCCTGGTCGGCGTGGCGGTCCAGGCGACCGGCCTGCTGCCGGCGCTGCGCAAGGTCGGCTTCCGCTGGAAGATGCGCTTCGACTTCCGGGCGCTCGGGCTGCGCGAGCTGGGCCGGCTCGGCGCCTGGATGATCTGCTACGTCGCGGTCAGCCAGGTCGGCCTGATCGTGCTGATCAACCTGCTCAACCGGGCCGGTAAGGAGAACGCCGCCGGCCCGCTGATCTACAACAACGTCTTCCTGCTGCTGATGACCGCACACGGCATCATCGCCGTCTCGATCATCACCGCGCTGATGCCCCGGATGAGCGCGGCCGCGGCCGACGGCCGCTACGGCGACCTCGCCGCCGACCTGTCCCGGGGCACCCGCACGGTCACCGCGGTGCTCGCGCCGATCGCGGTCTGCTACGCCGTCCTGTCCACCCCGATCGCGTTCACGCTGTTCCGGGTGGGTGCCTTCACCGAGGACAACGCCACCGCCACCTCCGTCGTGCTGCTCGCGGCGGCGCTCGCGCTGGTCCCGTTCGCGATCAGCCAGCTCTTCACCTTCGCGTTCTACGCGCTGCCGGACACGCGTACCCCGGCGCTGATCAACATCCCGGTGGTGGCGCTCCGGATCGGGGTGCAGATCGTGCTCTTCGTGGCCTTCTCGGCGAGCTTCGCCGGCGCCGGAATGATGATCGGTAACGCGGTGTCCTACCTGGCTGCCGCGATCGGCTCGGCCTGGCTGCTCCGGCCACGCGTCGGTCGGATCGGCCTCGGCGGCATCATGCGCACCGGCGGCCGGGTCGCGGTCGCGGCGCTCGGTTCGGCACTTGTCGGCCTGCTGGTGGTGAAGCTGCTGCCCGGCGACGACACGCCCAGCCGGCTGGAAGCGGTGGTGCAGCTCGTCATCGGTGGCGCGGTGATCGGCGGGACCTACCTGGGTCTGGCCATGTTGCTGCGGATCAGCGAGATCGCCGAGGTGGTCGGCATGGTCCGCCGCCGCCTCGGTCGCTGACCGCCAGCGGTTGGTCACAAAAAGTTGACACGCACACGGACCGTGACCGCGGATCACCAGGCTGGGGACGCACCTGTGGATAACTCCGCGATTCGCCGGTCAACCACCGCATCAGCCTGTGGATAACCAACCGTAAGGCTGAGGGTGCGGGGCCGATCGGTGGGAACATGCCAGGTGTGGGGAGGGGCCGCGGCAGCCCAGCCCCGGCGTCGGTCACTTGCGGTGAAGCCGTAGATTAGCTAGTACATGTGCCAGCAACGTGGCTGACAACGGTCGTAACCGGACGAGCTCCTCGACTGCCGGCAACCCGCCGGGTACGGCGGGAAGATGACATGTCGAGGAGATGGGCAACCCAGGTAAGGTCGCTCTCGACGGGTACGGCAGGGGCCGACGCGGCGCGTCGACACCGTCGGCCGGTTCCTTCAACGGCAGAGCGGGAAGCCACATGCCCAGCAGTTCGGGTCCATCGATCGACACGATCACCGAGGGAGGACGGGTGACCCAGGTCGGCGAGGGTCAGGAGGCAGACGAGAGCGCTCCTCCGGTTATGACCTTCGGTGCTCCCACGGCCGGTGAAGTCCTCGCCGAGCGTTACGAACTGGTTGAGCACATCAACAACGACAGCGCGGGTCGGCTGGTCTGGCGCGGGGTCGACGTCATCCTGCGCCGTCCCGTCGCGGTCGTGCTGCGCTACCCGGGTGGCGACTCCGCCACCGAGATGCTCCAGGCCGCCGTCGCGGCGAGCCGGGTCATCCACCCCAACCTGGTCGGCGTCTACGACGCGATCGACGAGGCCGAGCGGGCGTACGTGGTGCGCGAGTGGGTCGACGGGCAGTCCCTGCGCGACCTCGCGACCGACGGCCCACTGGATCCGGCCCGCGCCACCGCCATCGGCAACGCCGTCGCGAGCGCGCTCGCCGC
Organism: Micromonospora sp. NPDC049101; assembly: GCF_040648675.1. Taxonomy (NCBI): domain Bacteria; kingdom Bacillati; phylum Actinomycetota; class Actinomycetes; order Micromonosporales; family Micromonosporaceae; genus Micromonospora; species Micromonospora sp. NPDC049101. Next base: position 202,847 of record NZ_JBEZED010000004.1, read on the forward strand.
GGTGCACGCCACCGGCATGGTGCACGGCAACGTCCACCCCGGCACCGTCATGATCAGCGACGAGGGTCGCGTGGTCCTGGCCGACGCGCGCACCGATGGTGCCGACAGCCAGGAGAACGACATCCGGGCGGTCGGCGGCATCCTCTACTTCGCCCTGACCGGCTCCTGGCCGCACGCCGAAGCACCCCTGCACGGTGCCACCGCCGGTCACGGCCGTGCCGCCATCCCGGACGCCGTTCGGGACGCCGGGGGTGGCATCGCGGCGCCACGTCAGGTCCGGGCGGGCGTGCCCGCCTACCTGGACGACCTGACCATGGATCTGCTCGACGCCGAGATCGCGCCGCCGTCGTCCGATGTGCTCGCCGCCGAGCTGGCCCGACTGGACGTGCCGGCCGAGGAGGAGCACTACCTCGAAAACAGCGGCCCGCTGCGTTTCGCCGCCGAGACCGGTGAAGAGCCGTCGCCACTGGCCGCGGCCGGTGGTCGCAAGGTTGCCGTGGGCATCGCCGGCCTGCTGGCGGTCGCCCTGGTCGGTCTGCTGATCGGGATCAGCACGCTTGGCGACAAGGACCCGCAGGCCAGCCCGAACCCCACTCCGTCGGCGAGCACCTCGGCCGGCGCTGCCACCCCGGCCGCCGCGGTGGTCCGCAAGCTGCCCGTGAAGGACGTCCGAATCATCGACCCGGACAGCAAGGTGCGCGATGAGCTGGACGGCGCCATCAAGGCGGTCGACGGCGACCCGGACAAGGGCTGGGGCACCGACACGTACACGACCGCCAAGTTCGGCAACACGAAGCAGGGCATGGGGATCTGGCTGGACCTCGGCGCGCCGCACACCGTCAAATCGGTGCAGGCGGTGCTCTCGGCCCGTGGCGCCTCCGCCCAGCTTCTCACCGGCAGCGTCAACCCGCCGTCGACCTCCAACGGCGACAAGCAGGTGATCGCCAACTACCGGACCGCGAAGAACGCCATCGGGCAGCCATTCGAGGACCACGACGGCACCACCATGGCGTTCGACGGCTTCGACGCCGACCGGAAATACCAGTACCTGCTGTTCTGGGTCACCGAGTTGCCGCCCGCCGAGGGGGGCTTCCAGGTCGACGTCCAGGAGATCACGGTCCAGGGGTCGTGAGCCTGGCACCCCCACCGTGGCGCCGCATTCGCAGGACGTGGTGATGGACGGGCACGCCGCGGCTTCGGATCTGGAGCTGCTGCGTGCCCACGTCGATGGTGACCGGCACGCTTTCGCCGAGCTGTTCCACCGGCACCGCGACCGGCTCTGGGCGGTCGCCCTGCGTACGCTCGGCGACCGTGAAGAGGCCGCCGACGCGCTCCAGGACGCGCTGCTCTCCGCGCACCGGGCAGCCGCCCGGTTCCGTGGTGACTCCGCCGTCACCACGTGGCTGCACCGCATCGTGGTAAATGCCTGCCTGGACCGGATGCGTCGCCGGCAGGCGCACCCGACCGTGCCGCTGCCGGACGGCAACCGCACGGGGGACGGCTCGGGCATCGGCGGGATCGAACCTGTCGCACCCGCACCGGACCACGACACCGCGCTGGTGGTCCGCGAGGCGCTGGCCGCGCTGCCCGTCGAGCAACGTGCCGCGCTGGTGCTGGTGGACGTCCAGGGCTACCCGGTCGCCGAGGTCGCCCGGATCCTCGGCATCGCCGAGGGGACGGTGAAGAGCCGGTGCGCCCGGGGCCGAGCCCGGCTGGCGGTGCTGCTCGGGCATCTTCGCCCCGCCGTCGCCCCGACGCCGTCGGCCCGCCCGCACGCAAACGGCCCGACCAGGGAGGTGCCGGGCGTCACGCCGGGGAACCCGAGCCCGGCCGAGGGCGTCGGATCGGGGTCGGGGCGGTACCGGCGGGACGCCAACCAGGAGGACACGTGACGACCGAGGGGTTCCGGGAGGTCGACGACGACCTCCTCGCTGACTACCTCGGCGGGGCGTTGGACGGCACCCCGCGGCAGGAGGAGGTCGCCGAGCTGGTGTCCACCGACCCGGCCTGGGCCGAGGCGTACGCGCTGCTGGCTCCCGCGCTCGCGGAGGTCCGTGCCGACCTGGGCCGCTGGGCCGAGCCGTCGCCGCGGATGCCGCAGGCGATCGCCGACCGTCTCGGCGCCGCGCTCGCAGATGCGGGGCCGACACCGGCCGAAACCTCGGCCGACGAGGATGCCTCCGCAACTTTCGAGGTCGACCGACCCGGCGACACCGCGCCACCGCCCATCGTGCCGACGCAGGGCGGTGCCGGCCGTCGGCCAGCCGTCCGCGTACCGGCCGGTGCCGGTCGTCCGGCGGCGCCCACCGGCCCGGGCCGCCGGCGCAGCTGGGTGCGCCGTGGCGCACCGGTGGCCACCGCCGCGATCGCCGTCGTCGCGCTCGCGTTGGGCCTGAACCAGCTGTCGATGGGCGCGAGCGACGACTCCGGCACCACCGCCATGAACGCGCCCGACATCGCCGCGGCGCCCGCACCGGTCCGCACCACCGGGCCGGCACTGCACAGCGGTACGAACTACGCCCCGCAGACCCTCGACGACCTGCAGACCGCATCGTCTCCCGGTCGGGCGACCAGTAACACGCCCGGCACCCAGCCGGGGGTGGAAGCCGAGGGTGACCGACGTCCGTCGCCCGACGGCTCGGACCAGTTGGCCCGGCTGACCACCGAGGCCGCGCTGACCACCTGCCTGACCAGCGTGGCGGCGGAACACGGATCCGCCCCCCTGACGGTCGAGTTGATCGACTACGCGCGGTTCCAGGGCGAGCAGACACTCATCATCCGTTTCACCGACGCGACCGGGGCCCGCTGGGCCTGGGTGAGCGGCCCGGAGTGCGGAGTGCCGGGGTCCGGCTCGGACAGCCGGTATTCGGCGCGGGTAGGGTGAATCCACGGTCGACGGCACGATGACCACCCACGTGACCTGACCCACCAGATGCCGGTTTCGGGAATCCCCGGTTCGTACGATGACGTTCTGGAAGTCAGCTGTCGGCCCCATCCAGGCGTCGGCAACTCGGATCAGCACCGGCGCTCACACCGACGCTGAAACACACACAATCGGGAGACGGCAGTGGACGAGGTCCGCAACCTGATCATCATCGGCTCCGGTCCGGCCGGCTACACGGCGGCGGTCTACGCCGCACGGGCCAACCTGAAGCCGCTGATCATCGAGGGCGTGCAGTCCGGTGGTGCGCTGATGACCACGACCGAGGTGGAAAACTTCCCCGGCTTCGCCGACGGCATCCTCGGCCCCGAGCTGATGGACAACATGCGCAAGCAGGCCGAGCGGTTCGGTGCGGAGTTTCTCACCGACGACGTGACCCGGGTCGAGCTGGTGGACACCGGCGACGCCGGTTCCGGCGCGGTGAGCACCGTCTGGGTCGGCCAGACCGCCTACCGGGCCCGCTCCATCATCCTCTCCACCGGTTCGGCCTGGCGTCCGCTGGGCGTGCCCGGCGAGCAGGAGTTCCTCGGCCACGGCGTCTCCTCCTGCGCCACCTGCGACGGCTTCTTCTTCCGCAACCAGCACATCGTGGTCGTCGGTGGCGGCGACTCGGCGATGGAGGAGGCCAGCTTCCTCACCCGCTTCGCGGAGTCGGTCACGATCATCCACCGCCGCGACTCGTTCCGGGCCAGCAAGATCATGGCTGAGCGGGCGTTGAGCAACGAGAAGATCAAGGTCGAGTGGAACAGCGCCGTCGAGGAGATCCTGGGCGACGACGGCAAGGTCACCGGCGTACGGGTCCGCAACGTGCACACCGGTGACACCAAGGTGCTGGACGTGACAGGTGTGTTCGTGGCCATCGGTCACGATCCCCGCAGCGAGCTCTTCCGTGGTCAGGTCGAGATGGACGACGAGGGCTACGTGAAGGTCCAGGCCCCCGGCACCCGCACCAACGTGCCAGGTGTCTTCGCCGCCGGTGACCTGGTCGACCACACCTACCGTCAGGCGATCACCGCGGCCGGCACCGGCTGTGCCGCCGCGCTCGACGCCGAACGGTTCATCGCGACGCTCAGCTGAAACAAGGAACACATCCCGGAGGAGGGGCATAGTGGGAAATACCAAGGCGGTCACCGACAAGAGTTTCGTCGCTGACGTGCTGCAGGCCGACAAGCCGGTTCTGGTGGACTTCTGGGCCGAGTGGTGCGGCCCCTGCCGCAAGGTGTCGCCGCTGCTCGAGGAGATCGCCGGCGAGATGGGCGACCGGGTCAGCATCGTCAAGCTCAACATCGACGAGAACCCGGAGACCGCCCGCGCCTACCGGGTCATGTCGGTGCCGACGCTCACCGTCTTCAAGAACGGCCAGCCGGTGCAGTCGATCGCCGGTGCCAAGCCGAAGGGCGAGCTGGTCCGGCTCATCGAGTCGGCTCTCTGAGCAGCAGAAACATCCACCGAACCCCGTACCCGCTCGTCGGGTGCGGGGTTCGGTGTCCTTCCGCCCGCGGCGTCGACGTTTTTCCCGGCCAGGCCACCTCGCCGCCCCGGAACGCATAGCCTCAACCCTGGGCCGCCCGGCCAGCCAGTGTCGTGCAGAGGGGGTCGTGCCGTGCGTCCGATCCGATCCGGTGACCGGGGACCCGCGGTCACGGAGATCCGCAGCATCCTGACCGGCCTCGACCTGCTCACCGTCACCGGGCCGCACGCCGACGAGTTCGACCTCGCCACCGAGCGGGCGGTCCGCGCTTTCCAGCAGTCCCGGGGCCTCAGCGTGGACGGCCGGGTCGGGGCGGAGACCTGGCGCGCCCTGGACGCCGCCCGCTGGCGGCTCGGCGCCCGCACCCTCTACCACGCGGTCCCCGACCCACTGACCGGCGAGGATGTCCGGTCGCTGCAGGAGCGGCTGCTGGAGATGGGGTACGACGTGGGCCGGGCGGACGCCATCTACGGCATCCGGACGTCCCGGGCGGTGGCCCAGTTCCAACGCGAGGTCGGCCTCACCCCCGACGGATCCTGCGGCCCGCACACCATGAACGCGCTGCGCCGGATCGGCCGCAAGGTGGTCGGTGGCCGACCGCAGTGGCTACGCGAGTCCGACGCCATCCGGCAGTCCGGCCCGGCGTTGGTCGGCAAGACGGTGGTCATCGACCCCGGGCACGGCGGCACCGACCCGGGGATGGTGGTGCCCGACGGGTCGCTGCGCTGGACCGAGGCCGACCTGATGCATGACCTGGCCAGCCGGCTGGAGGGGCGACTCGCCGCGACCGGGGTGCGGGTGCAGCTCACCCGTGGCCCGTCGCCCGACAGATGCCTGCCGGACACCGACCGGGCGCTGCTGGCCAACTCGCTGGGCGCTGACGTGTTCATCTCGCTGCACCTGGACGGCCACGCCAACCCGGAGGCGGAGGGCGTCGCCACCTACCACTACGGCACCGACAACGGCGTGACGTCGGCGACCGGTGAACGCCTGGCCGGGCTGGTGCAGCGGGAGATCGTCGCCCGCACGGGGCTGCGCGACTGCCGTACCCACGCCAAGACCTGGGACCTGCTGCGGCTGACGCGGATGCCGGCCGTCCGGGTCGAGGTCGGCTACCTCACCTCGCCCACGGACCGCGCCCAACTGGTCGACCCCCGTTTCCACGACCGGGTGGTGGAGGCCATCGTGGCCGCGGTACAGCGGATGTACTACCCGATCGAGCGCGACGTTCCGACCGGCTCGCTGGACGTCAGCGAACTGCGGGCCGTCGTGACCGCCGGCACGGTGGTCGACTGACCCGCCGGGCGGCGATCAGGTGTTGGTGGAGCGGGTCGCCGGGGCGGGACGGACCGGACGAAGCAGGGTCTCCGGGCTCATCGAGCCGAGCAGCTTCTCCAGCGCGTACTCGACGTCGGACTTCCAGCTCAGCGCCGTCCGCAGCTCAAGGCGCAGCCGGGGAAAACGCGGATGCGGACGTACGGTCTTGAACCCCACCGAGAGGAAGAAGTCGACAGGTGCCACGCAGCCGCCCGCGGGGTCGTCCGCGTCGCCGAACTTGGCGTCGCCGAACGCCTCGATGGCCTTGATCCCCCGCTTGGTCAGGTCTCGGGCGACGCCCTGCACCAGCATCCGGCCCAGCCCGCCCCCGGAGAACGCGGCGACCACGTTGGCGGTCATCAGCAGTGCCGCGTCCGCGGAGACCGGTGAGGTCGGGAACGCCATCGAGCGGGGCACGTAGGCGGGCGGCGCGTACGTCACGAAACCCGCCGGCATGCCGTCGACGTACGCGAGCTTGCCGCAGGAACCCCACTCCAGCAGTGTCTGGGAGACCCACGCCTCCTTCTCCAGGCCCGGGTCACCGGCGGCGCAGGCCCGGTCCGCGGAGACCGGATCAAGCTCCCAGTAGACGCACTGCCGGCACGGCCGAGGAAGGTCTTCCAACGTGTCGAGGGTCAGGCTGACCAGACGTCGCGACATACGGCGCATCCCCACAATAGGCTCGGTGGAAGGATCGGCACGAAACGACAGTGCCGCCTTCCTGCCCCCGACGAGCGATCGTACGCCGCCGATCGGCGATACGGGAGGGGACGCGCAGATGCACACCGCACCGGGGGACGTCCCGGACGACGGTCCGCCATGTGGTCGATCCGTCTCGGCAGGCCTGCGACGTGGCCCTGGCGGACTAGGATCGACAATCGGTGTCCCACCGCCATGGTCATCGGTGAATGGGGTACCCGGGACGGGAACCACCCGAGCAGCGATCGAGGTGAGGTCATGACCGGCACGACTCTTGACGACTACACCGACCGGTACGCCCGGCGGGTACGCGGGATGACCGCCTCGGAGATCCGAGCACTGTTCGCGGTCGCCAGTCGTCCAGAGGTCGTCTCGCTCGCAGGTGGCGCACCGTACATTGCCGCCCTTCCGCTGGACGCGGTCGGTGAGATGCTCGGCCGGCTCGGCTCGGAGCACGGCGTGACCACCCTCCAGTACGGCATCGGTCAGGGCACCCTCGAGCTGCGCGAGCGCATCTGCGAGGTGATGGCGCTCTCCGGCATCGACGCCGCGTGCGGCGCCTCCCCGGAGGACGTCGTGGTCACCGTGGGCGGGCAGCAGGCCCTGGACCTGGTCGCCCGGCTCTTCCTCGACCCCGGTGACGTGGTGTTGGCCGAGGGTCCGACCTACGTGGGCGCGCTCGGCGTGTTCCAGGCCGCCCAGGCGCAGGTCGTGCACGTGCCGATGGACGCGGACGGGCTGATCCCGGAGGCACTGGAAACCGCCATCGCCGACCTGGCCCGCGCGGGCCGGCGGGTCAAGTTCCTCTACACGATCCCCACCTACCAGAACCCGGCCGGTGTGACGCTCAGCGAGGAGCGCCGGGAACGGGTGCTCGACATCTGCGAGCGCGCCGGTCTGCTCGTCGTCGAGGACGACCCGTACGGTCAGCTGGGTTTCGAGGGTGACGCACCGGCGCCTTTGCGGGCCCGTCGCCGCGACGGGGTCTTCTACCTCAGCACGTTCTCCAAGACCTTCGCGCCGGGGCTGCGCGTCGGCTGGATCCTGGCCCCGCACGCGGTCCGCGACAAGCTGGTCATCGCCAGCGAGGCCCAGATCCTCTGCCCCAGCGTCTACGCCCAGACCGCGGTGGCCACCTACCTCGGCACCATGCCGTGGCGGCAGCAGCTCAAGGTCTATCGCGAGGTCTACCGGGAGCGCCGGGACGCCCTGCTCGACGCGATGGCCGACCTGATGCCGGAGGGCACCAACTGGACCACGCCGGCCGGCGGTCTCTTCGTGTGGGCCACCCTGCCCGAGGGCCTCGACTCGAAGGCGATGATGCCCCGCGCGGTCGCCGCTCGGGTCGCCTACGTGCCCGGCACCGGCTTCTACGCCGATGGCACCGGCACCGGCGCGATGCGGCTGAATTTCAGCTTCCCGCCGCCGGAGCGGATCCGCGAGGGCGTCCGCCGGCTGGCCGGTGTGATGGAGCAGGAGATCGCGATGCGCCGGGTCTTCGGCGCCGTGGGCGGCACCGCCGGCCGACGCGGCCAGGCCGGCTCCGACGTGCCAGGGCCCGACTTGGCATGATGCCGGCATGGGTACGACCGCCACTGAGCGCCTCCTCGTGACCGATTCCGCCACCTCCACCGACCTGCGTGTCGTGGTGCTCGCGGGTGGGCTCTCCTACGAACGGGACGTGTCACTGCGCTCCGGTCGACGGGTGCTCGACGCGCTGCGCGCTGTCGGGGTGGAAGCCGAGTTGCGCGACGCCGACGCGGCGTTGCTCCCCGCGCTGGCCGCCGACCCGCCGGACGCCGTCGTCATCGCACTGCACGGGGCCACCGGCGAGGACGGCTCGCTGCGCGGCGTGCTGGACCTGTGTGACATCCCGTACGTCGGCTGCGACGCCCGCGCCTCCCGGGTCGCCTGGGACAAACCCTCGGCCAAGGCGGTGCTCCGCGAGGCCGGCATTCCCACACCGGACTGGGTGGCCCTGCCGCACGACCGCTTCTCCGAGCTGGGCGCGGTCGCCGTACTGGACCGGATCGTCGACCGACTCGGCCTGCCCCTGATGGTCAAGCCCGCCCAGGGCGGGTCGGGGCTGGGTGGCGCGGTGGTGCGGGACGCCACGGCGCTGCCCGCCGCGATGGTCGGGTGCTTCGCGTACGACTCCACGGCGCTCGTCGAGCGGTACGTGCCCGGCATGGACGTGGCGGTCTCCGTGGTCGACCTCGGCGACGGACCGCAGGCGCTGCCGCCCGTGGAGATCGTGCCGCGCAACGGCGTGTACGACTACGCCGCCCGCTACACGGCCGGACGGACCACCTGGCACGCCCCGGCCCGGTTGGACCCGGAGGTGTCCGCCACGGTCGCCGACGTGGCCCTCGCCGCGCACACCGCGCTCGGTCTACGGGACCTCTCGCGGGTCGACGTGATCGTGGACGCTGCCGGCCAACCACACGTGTTGGAGGTCAACGTCTCGCCGGGCATGACGGAGACGTCGCTCCTGCCACTTGCCGTGCAGGCGGCAGGGCTGGACTTCGGCCGGCTCCTCGGCACCCTGGTCGCCCGAGCGGCAGCCCGCCTCACCACTCCCTGACCTACTCGCCGCCGCCTCGGTGCGCCGCCGCCCCTGAGCCGACCATGAGGTTGGCGTGGCTGCCACACGCCTGGATCACCGCACCACCCTCATGGTCGATCCACCGTCAACGAACCGTCCGTGCGTCCGGCCCGTCGGTGCGCGGCGGTGCGGCGGGTACGGGACCGGCGGTGCTGCTGTCCGGGCTGCTGTTGTCCGCAGTGCCGTTGTCCGGGCTGCTGTTGTCCGGGGTGCTGTTGTCCGCAGTGCCGCTGTGCGGGGTGCCGTCGTCCGAGGTGCCGTCGTCCGGGGTGCCGTTGTCCGGGGCCACCTGCTTGACGGTCTGCCCGGCCGTGCCGGGGACGGCCTCGTCATCGGTGTCCCCCGCCGAGCCAGAGAGGCCTGCGGCACCGCCGAGAACCTCGGGTCCGCCGGGAAGCGGCTCCGCCGTGCCAGCGGCGGCGGTTGCTGGGACGACGGCGGTTGTCGGCGTACCGGACGTCGAAGCGATGGATGGTGAGGCGGTGGACGCGCCGGTTGCCACGTGGGTGGCGGATGCCGATCGGGCGGCTCCGCCGGTCGGCTCGGCGACGTCGACCGGAGAGCCGGCCTCCACGACGAGGGAATCCGCTGCGGGTGCTGCGTCCTCGTCGGTCTGACCGGTGGCGACGATAGGCTCGGGCGCTGGTTCCAAAGTCTCCTCTGCGGCCTCGATGACCGAGGCCGCCGCTGCCGAGGCTGCCTCCGCAGCGGCGGCGGCAGCGGCATCCGCGGCGGCCGACTGGGCCAGCAGGCTGGACGGTGCCTGCCACTGGATCCGGGGTGGCTCAGCGAGCGGACGACCACCGAACTCGGCAAGCCAGGCGGCAACGAGCGCCAGATTCTCCCGCCACTGCGCCTCGGAGATCGGCGGCAGAATCGAATCCCACAGCGACAGGAAGGTGCCCCGCAACTGGAGGCGGCCGTACGGCCGGGCGAGGAACCACATGTGCAGGTGAGCCGAGCCGTCTCCCCACCGGTTGACGTGCACCCGCGCCACGCCGTCGAGTGACCGGATGGCCCGTTCCAGCCGTACGGTCATCACGCCCAACTCGGCGGCAAGCAGGTTCGGCAGGTCACCGAGGTCGAGGTGGGTCCGCGATTCCAGGATGAGCACCATGGGCAGCCCGGTGGGCCGATCCATGGCACGGACTCGCCACCGTTCGCCCACCCAGATGTAGGCCTCGTCGGGCGCGTTGCAGGCGGTGCATTCCCGGAGGCCCTCGCCCTTCCGGGGCGGTTCGACCGGGACCGGATCATCGAGTTGCTTCACGTGGAGGTCCCCCTCGAAGGGGAACGACGGCCACTGCGTGAAGTCCGGGACTGAGGGAGGGGTGTCGTGCACGACGCTGACCCTAACCGAGTCTGGCACCGCTGTCCCTACCCGTTTGACCCCTCCCGATCGACTAGATCAGTGCTCTTCGTCGATCAGGTGTGCCACGTCACCACCGCGCGGCGAAGCGATATCCACAGGCTGCCGAGATCGCCAATACGGGCCGTCATCCACAGGCTCACACCCGCTCTCACGCGCTGTTTCACGTGAAACAGGGGGTGCCTGTGGACAACGGGTGTGGATAACTTTTCCACCGGTCGGTCGTTGTCGGAAGATCGCCGAACCGCGTAGCAATGACGGCTCGATGCCGCCAGCCGAGCGGGGACGGACCTGTCCCGCTCGGTCGCGCAGGGCGCTGCCCGGGAGGGACAGCCGCGCCGACCGACGGGCGGACAACGGCGATCGAAACGCCCTTCCGGACTACCTGACCGAGCCGCCGCCATGGAGGTGTGGGTTACCCGCCCGCGTAACCGCTGAGACTGGCGGTACGAGGCGCGGACGCCTCCGTGCCCCGAGGGGCGCCGGGGTTGCCGAGGGGCGCGAGGGCTCACTGGGCTCGCGGGATGTGGGGCAGCATCGATCGCTGGTCGACGGTCCCACGTCGGGGCCCACCCGGACAGTGCGTGGCGATGACGAGAAGTGGCTGTCGAGCGTCAGGCAGCGACGGCGACAGCGACGAGGATTCAGGGCCGTACACGCGTCGAGAAGGTCGTAAGAAGTTCCGGAGCGACCGGAGGGTACCCCTGCGGCCCAGGAAGCGGCAGCGGGCCACTCAACGGCCGCACGGGCGCCTCATGGTCATCCCACGGGGAATCGGAAGGTCCACGCGACAGCGGATCTCCGTTTCACGTGAAACGGAGCCCGCGCACGCCCCGTGCCCGCAATGATCGACTCGGTTTTCATGAAGTCGCGGTGTCCGGCCCAGCGTGATGCACCGACTTTCAGAAAGCCGAGTCGATCATTGCGGGCACACCGTCGTGATCGACCGCAGCCCGCCGTTGCGGGCACGCGTCGGGATCGGCGCGGACCGACGCCGCAGACCGCCATCGCGGGCCGCCGTCGCGGGCCGCCGTCGCGGAGGACCGCCGTCGCGGAGGACCGCCGTCGCGGAGGACCGCCGTCGCGGGCCGCCGTCGCGAGCCGCCGTCGCGGAGGACCGCCGTCGCGGAGGACCGCCATCGCGGAGGACCGCCATCGCGGAGGACCGCCGTCGCGAGCCACCATCGCGGACCGACCCGCGGACCGCCGTCGCGAGCCACCGTCGCGGACCGACGCCGCGAGCCACCGTCGCGATCACTGCGGACCGGCGAATCGATCAGCGCGAGATGCGGCGTCGCGACGCGGCGCGGCGTCGGGCCGCCGGCTGACCCCCGCTGCGGCTCGCGAGTGCGACAGGCCCCGCCCCAGGAACGGCAATCGACAGCTGTTTCACGTGAAACGCGGAAGCCGGAAGCAGAACGGCCGCGCTACCCGGAGGGGTGCGCGGCCGTAGGCGGAGAGGGCGGGTTCAGTCCCCGCTCTCCTCCTGCTGCACTCCGATGATCCCGACGATCCGCTCAAGGTCGTCCACGGTGGCGAACTCGATGGTGATCTTCCCCTTGCTCCGGCCGATGTCGACCTTCACCCGAGTGTCGAACCGGTCGGACAGGCGGTCGGCGAGATCGGTCAGGGCTGGCGCGTGGGCCTTCGGCCGCCGCTTCGCGGCCTGCCCCTTTGCCGGCCCATCGTTGAGCGTCAGCGCGACGATTTCCTCGGTCGCCCGAACCGAGAGGCCCTCGGCCACGATCCGCAACGCCAGCTGCTCCTGCGCCTCGGTCTCGTCGAGGCTCAGCAGAGCGCGGGCGTGGCCTGCGGACAGGATCCCCGCGGCAACCCGGCGCTGCACCTGGGCCGGCAGGTTCAGCAGCCGGATGGTGTTGGAGATCTGCGGGCGACTCCGGCCGATCCTGCGGGCCAACTCCTCGTGGGTGGCCCCAAACTCCTCCAGCAGTTGCTGGTAGGCGGCGGCCTCTTCGAGAGGGTTCAGATTGGCTCGGTGGATGTTCTCCAGGAGGGCGTCGCGGAGCATGGCGTCGTCCCGGGTGTCCCGGATGATGGCGGGAATGCTGTCCCGCCCCACCGCCTGGGCGGCCCGCCAACGCCGCTCGCCCATCACCAGCTCGTACTTCTCGTCGTCGAGCTGCCGGACGACGATGGGCTGAAGGAAGCCGACCTCCTGGATCGAGGTCTTGAGCTCTTCCAGTGCCTCCTCGTCGAAGACCTGGCGGGGCTGCTTCGGGTTGGGCAGGATCGCGTCGACCGGAATCTCGGCGAATCGTGCTCCGGGTACGGGGCTGAGCGTGGGCTCCGGCTCGTGAACCTGCGTCGCGGCGGTGACCGCCGGAACGGCTGCGGCGTCGGCCTCGACCGGGTGCTCGTTCTCCGGCTCCACCGTTGCGGTGCCGGCGGCACCCGGCACCGGCCCGGTCGGGATCAGCGCCCCCAGGCCCCTACCCAGACCGCCCCGAGGACGGTTCTTCATGCCTCGCCTCCCAGCGACTCGTCCGCACTACGCATTCCGACCCACCGGCTCCTTGACGCCTCGCTCGGCGATCTCCTGGGCGGCCTCGAAGTAACTCGTGGCTCCCCGCGATCCGGGATCGTAGGTCATCACCGACTGGCCGTAGCTGGGTGCCTCGGAGACCCGGACGTTGCGGGGGATGACCGCCTGGAGGACCTTGTCGCCGAAGTGGTTCCGGACGTCCTGCTCGACGGCGTCGGCCAACCGGGTACGCCTGTCGTACATCGTCAGGAGGATGGTGGAGACATCGAGCTTCGGGTTGAGGTGTTGGCGTACCAGGTTGATGTTGTTGATCAGCTGGTTGAGCCCTTCCAGGGCGTAGTACTCGCACTGGATCGGGATCAGCACCTCCTGCGCGGCAACGAGGGCGTTGACCGTGAGCAGACCGAGCGACGGCGGGCAGTCGATGAAGACGTAGTCGAACTCGCCCGGGTAGGCGGCGATCGCCCGGTCCAGGCGTGACTCCCGCGCCACGACCGACACGAGCTCGATCTCGGCGCCGGCCAGGTCGATGGTCGCGGGTACGCACCAGAGGTTGGGGATGCCCTCGACCGCCTGCGCCACCTCGGCCAGGGGCACGCTGTTGATCAGACAGTCGTAGACGTCCGGGATGCCGGTGTGGTGCGGGACGTTGAGCCCGGTCGAGGCGTTGCCCTGCGGATCGAGGTCCACCACGAGCACCCGGTTGCCGTGCAGGGCGAGGGCCACTGCAAGGTTGACGGTGGTCGTGGTCTTACCCACGCCGCCCTTCTGGTTGGCGACGCACATGACCCGGGTCCGGTCCGGCCGAGGCATGGTCACCTCGCCACTGGGATTCAGGATCTGCACGGCGCGCATCGCCTCCATAGCCAAGGGTGGGTCATCCTCTTCGCGCGTCGGGGTTTCACGTGAAACGTACGTGGGGTCGGTTGCCACGGCAGCCAACGAGTCGGTCGAAGTGACCGGCGCGTCGGCGATCACCGGCACGGCATCTCGTACCGCCGCGGCGCCGGGTTGGTGCGGGACCGCGGGCTCGAAGCGAACCGCTCGGGCGGTGTTGCGCCGGCCTGACGTCTGCCGCACCTCGACGACGTTGGCCGGTCGGGTCAGCCCTTCGGATGTCCGGCGAACACTCGCCGGGTCCACCACTTCGGCCCCGGTCGGTGGATCCGCTGGATCTCCGCCGAACAACGACGGATCGCCGTCCGCAGGCCCGGTCGTTCCGGGAGGCCAGCTCGGGTAGTCGGTTTCACGTGAAACGGGATCGCCTGTCGACCCGGTCACGCGTGGATCGTCGTACCTGCCGTCGTCATGCACCTGTCATCCCTGCCCGCTTCGGATGGTCGGTCCGCGCCCCGGTCAACTTGGCCACACCCACGCTCGCAACCCGGAGCGTACGGCCCTCGGGAGCGGTCGGAGACCCCGCGACGTCCGTCGCCGCTTCACACTATCGACGCGCGGTCAGCCTACGGCGGACGGGCGCGGCCGGTCCACGTCGGGTTCTCATCCCCTCGTCCATCCGTACCGGTACAACGAGGCAACCCACCGACCGGAAGCCCGATGACACGAAGTGTCAGCGTCGGCGGGTCCGGCCGTTCCGGGACCGCTTGTTGGTCGCCGCGCGTGCCGGGCCGACCATCCGCTCGCGCACGATCTCCACGACGGTGGTGGGCGGGTCGATCACCCCGGTCCCACAGAGGTGCAGGGTGGGCTCCCCGCCACCGAGTCGCGCCACCACCTCGGCGTGCTCCTCGATCTCGACGGCCGCGGACGAACCCTTCAGCGCCAGCAGGCGGCCGCCACGCACCGCCAGGGGGAGACTCCAGCCGGCCAGGCGATCCAGTGGCGCGACCGCGCGGGCAGTGACCACGTCTCCGCTGATCGGGTCCCGACCGCTCGAACCGGTAGCCGCCTCGTCGGCCCGGCCGCGGAACACCCGTACCGACTTGGCCAGGCCGAGTCGCTCGACGACCTCGATCAGGAACGACGTGCGCCGTGCCAGCGGCTCGATCAGGGTGACGGTGAGATCGGGGCGCGCGATGGCCAGGACAAGACCCGGCAGACCGGCTCCGGAGCCGACGTCCAGGACTGTCGCGCCGGACGGGATCCGCTCGGCGACCACCGCGCAGTTGAGGAGGTGCCGATCCCAGATGCGAGGTGCTTCGCGGGGGCCGATCAGGCCGCGGACCACCCCGTCGGTGACCAACAACTCGGCGTACGCGGCGGCCAGGTCGAGACGATCGCCGAACAGGTTAAGCGCGGCCGGAGCCAGCTCTGGCGGCAGCGCCGCGTCCTCTGCTGACGGGGCGGTGCCGAGGTCGGCCGATTCGACGCCAGCCCCAGCGGGCTGGACAGCGGACGGCCCGAGCGGTGTGCCGCCCGGGCCGGTCACGGCGTCGGCCGTGCTGTCGTGGTGGGTCACCCGGTCAGTCCGCCGGCCGTACGACGATGCGCCGGGCCGGCTCCACGCCCTCGGACTCGCTCGCCACACCGGACATGGCGTTGACCACGTCGTGCACACACTTGCGCTCGAACGCGGACATCGCCTCCAGGCGGACCGGCTCGCCGTACTCCTTGACCTTCTCGACGGCGTTCTTGGCGACGGCGGCGAGTTCCTTGCGGCGGTTCGCCCGGTAGCCGCCGACGTCGAGCAGCAGACGGCTCGGCGTGCCGGTCTGCCGGAAAACGGCGAGGCGGGTCAGCTCCTGGAGCGCCTCCAGGGTGGCTCCGCGCTGACCGACCAGGTTCTGCAGGCGATCGCCGACCACCTCGACCATGGGGCGTCCGGCGGCGACCAACTCCTCGATGTCGCCGTCGTAGTCGAGGATGTCGAGCAGCCCTTCGACGTAGTCGGCCGCGATCTCGCTCTGCTGGAACAGGTCGCCCTCGCTCACCGCCTTCTTCACTCTGCCGCCAGCGGCGGTATCGGTGCCCTCGTCGGCCGCGCTGTCCTCGTCGGTCTCGGCGTCGTCGCCGTCCACCGCGAGCGTCGCGGTCTCCTCCTCGTCCAGGGACTGCTCGGTGCGGGGGATGCTGGTCTCGGTCACGGTCTCATCTCCGTACTCGCTCGGCCGGACCGTCGGGTCCGACTGGTTTCCCGGGGCCGGCGGGAGGTCGCCGGTGCCCGCGGGCACGTCTGTACGGGCAGTGTCGCCCGTGGCCGCACGGTGCGCGGTCGGTTCCGCTCGGCGCCACCGGACGGCGGCTGCGCGGCGCGGGACGGGCCGCCACCGGTCACCCGGCGACGGCCCGTGCGGGTCAGCCCTGCCGCTTGGCGGGACGGCTCTTCTTCGGGTTGTTCGCCGGCTTGGCACCCGGCTTCGGCCCGGCCACCTTGGGCGCGGTCGCCTTGACCGGCGCCGGCGGGGCCGCCTTGCCGCGACCGAACAGGCCACCGGACTTGGCGGGCTGCACCGGGCTGCGGTTGGCGGCGGGAGCGACGGCCTTCTTGGCGGTCACCGGCGGCGGGAACTTCCGCAGCACCCACTGCTGCTGGCCGAGGGTGAAGAGGTTGTTGGTGACCCAGTAGATGATGACGCCGATCGGGAAGATCGCGCCGGAGATCAGCAGCGACGCCGGGATGCCGTAGAGCATCAGTCGCTGGATCATCCGCTGCTGCGGGTCTTCCGCCCAGCCGGTCTTGAGGATCATCTGACGGCTGGTCAGGTAGGTGGTCGCGATCATCACCAGGACCAGGACGCCAGCAATGATCTTGACGGTGCTGCCGGTGGCGCCGAGGCGGGACAGTTCGTCGGCCGTGGAGCCGAACTTGCCGGCGATCGGGGCGGTGAAGAGCTTCGCCTGCGAGGCGCTGGTGAACTGGTCGACGCTCCACCCGTACAGGGTCTTGCCCTGGTTCGCCGGGTCCAGTCGCTTCAGGGTGTGGAAGAGACCCAGGAAGACCGGGATCTGAAGGAACATCGGAAGGCAACCCATCAGCGGGTTGGCCTTCTCCTTCTTGTAGAGCTCCATCATTTCTTTCTGGAGCGTCTCCCGGTCACCCTTGTGCTTCTCCTGAAGCTCCTTGACCTTGGGCTGGAGCGCCTGCATCGCCCGCTGGGACTTGATCTGCTTGACGAAGACCGGGAACAGGATCACCCGGACGGTGACCACCAGGAAGATGATGGACAAGATCCAGGCGAAGTTGGTGCCGATCACCGAGCCGACCGGTACCCCGATGGCGTCCCAGGCAGAGTGCCAGGTCAGCAGGATCCACGAAATCGCGTAGTAGATCCAGTCGAGACTCAGACTCAATTCGGGGCTCCAGTCACATCAGCACGGCGGCGGCCGCCCGGCTCCGGCACCGGGTCATGTCCACCAGGGTGAAAGGGGTGGCAGCGCAACAGCCGCCGGACCGCCAGCGTGGCTCCCCGGAGCGCGCCGTGCCGGACGATCGCCTCCTGGGCGTACGCACTGCACGACGGGTAGAACCGACAGCGGGCCGGCAGCGCCGGACTTATCCACCGACGGTACGCGATGATGGGCGCGATCAGCACCCTGGCACCGGTTGTCCGCAGACGTGGGCTGGTCTTCTCGGTGCCGGTCATCGGGACCGCCGCTCGCGGGGCGACCGGGCGACCGCGATGGCGGCATCCAGGTCGTTGGCGAGGCGAGGGTACGACGCCTCCGCCGCTGCGGGCAGCGCCCGGACGACAAGGGTGCTGCCGGCGGGTAGGCCGGTCAACCGGTCCTGGACCAGTGCTCGCAGCCGACGCTTGACCCGGTTGCGGATCACCGCGTTGCCGACGGCCTTGGACACGACGAAGCCGGCGCGGGACGGCACGGATGACTGCTCCGCGATGCTGTCCCGCACCGGCTCCGGCGAGGTCGGTGTGCTGGCCTCGGCGCTCACCGGCACGGTCAGGTGGACCACGACGGCGCCACGTCCGACACGTCGGCCACCGCGAACCGCTGCGGCGAAGTCAGTGCTGCGCCGCAGTCGTTGCGCGGCGGCCAGCACGACTGCCCACGTCCCCTGACCGGCCCGGTCGGCTCAGGCCGACAGGGTGGTGCGACCCTTGGCGCGACGGCTCGAGAGGATGGCACGGCCGGCACGGGTGCGCATGCGCAGCCGGAAGCCGTGGGTCTTCGCGCGCCGGCGGTTGTTCGGCTGGTAGGTGCGCTTGCTCACGTCAGGCTCTCCGTTTTCGTACGCGCCCCGCGCGACGGGATCGCCGGGGTCGTGTGGTGGTCCAGGCCACCTCGACGGTGGCCCCGATCGGTGCTGTCCGGTGGTGCGGGACCTCGGCGACGCGGGGATGCGACCGCGGACAGCAAGCACCCATCACCCTAGCAGAGGGCGAGAAAGCAGCCGTTCCAGCCTACGCAGGGGGGCAATGGCCGTCAAACACCCCGAGGAGCGGACAACAGGACGCGCCCGGAGCCGAAGGGTGGTTTTCGCTGATGCCGACAAGGCTGTCACCGCGTCGCCGGTTGATGGCGCAGGGACAACGCTGTTACCGTGCCCGATTGCGGTGAGCGTCGGAAGCTCCGGTCGTCGCGCAGGCAAGACCGGACAAGGTAGTGAATCGTTCGGCACGGTGAACCCGCTTCAACGCCCGGTCAGGCAGGGGGCAGGTGCCACCCGCGTCCGGCGGCGGCCACAATCGGTCGGTACACAGGCTGTGGATAACTTGTGGATGACCACCGGTCGACCGTCCGGGTGGGGTGTTGTTCCACCCGCGAACGCGGCGGGCCCGGGATGGCCGGCTGGCAGACAGCGGCGGCCGGGAGCAGAGGCGAGGGGGTGGCACGACGGTGGCCGGTACGACCGACCTTGCCGCAGTGTGGTTAGCGGCGACCGACGAGCTAGCCGACGAGATCATCTCTGCCCAGCAGCGTGCCTACCTCCGACTGACCCGGCTGCGGGCGATCGTCGAGGACACCGCGCTGCTCTCCGTGCCGGACGCGTTCACCCGCGACGTCATCGAGTCACGGCTGCGCCCGGCGATCACCGAGGCGCTCACCCGGCGGCTCGGTCGTCCGATCCAGGTCGCGGTCACCGTGCGGGTGGCCGAGGACGCCACGGGTCGACCGGCCGGCACCGTCTACCGCAGCGCCCCGGAGTCCAGCCCGTTCGACGTCGAGGGTCCGGCTGCCGCACCCTTCGACGACCACGGCGCACGAGCGCACGCCGACACGATGATCCCCGAGCAGACCCACGCGCCGCGGACGTCCGAGCCGGTCGCGCCACCCGCACCCGCGGGTCCGCCGCTCGCGCCGAGCGTCGACGCGCATCGTCCCGGGATGATCCCCGCCAGCCGAGACGGGCAGGAGGCGCTGTTCAGCGCCGCGTTCGCCGAACCGATGCGGCCGTCGCGCCCCGGGCCGGATCGTCGGGGCTACGACGAGCAGGCCGCTCGCCTCGACCCTCAGGGCCCGGACACCCGGCCCTACGAGCCGCGCTACCGGGAAGATTCGGGGTCGCCGCGCGACCAGCACGTGATCCGCGCGATGCCGCGCGACAGCGGAACGGACAGCGGCCCGGGTCGCAGCGCAGTGGACCACCGTACGGGTGGCCGCGACGACCGCCGGCTGCCCGGCGCCGACACCGGCGGCAACCGGCTCAACCCGAAGTACATGTTCGAGACGTTCGTCATCGGCTCGTCCAACCGGTTCGCGCACGCGGCGAGCGTGGCGGTGGCGGAGTCACCGGCGAAGGCGTACAACCCGCTGTTCATCTACGGGCACTCCGGGTTGGGCAAGACGCACCTGCTGCACGCCATCGGGCACTACGCCACGACACTCGGCAACGCCCGCTCGGTCCGGTACGTCTCGACCGAGGAGTTCACCAACGACTTCATCAACTCGCTGCGGGACGACAAGACAAGCGCGTTCCAGCGGCGCTACCGCGACGTCGACATCCTGCTGATCGACGACATCCAGTTCCTGGAGAACCGCGAGCGTACGCAGGAGGAGTTCTTCCACACCTTCAACACCCTGCACAACGCCAACAAGCAGATCGTGATCACCTCGGACCGGTCGCCGCGTCAGCTCGCCACCCTCGAGGACCGGATGCGAACCCGGTTCGAGTGGGGGCTGCTGGCCGACATCCAGCCACCCGATCTGGAGACCCGGATCGCGATCCTGCAGAAGAAGGCGGCGCAGGAGCGGATGTACGCCCCGCCGGACGTGTTGGAGTTCATCGCCTCGCGGGTGTCGAACTCGATCCGGGAGCTGGAGGGCGCGCTGATCCGGGTGACGGCGTTCGCCAGCCTGACCCGGTCGACGGTCGAGCTGTCACTGGCCGAGGAGGTGCTTCGGGACTTCATGCCCGACGGCGCCGGACCGGAGATCAACGCCGACCAGATCATGGCCTCGACGGCCGACTACTTCGGCGTGAGCCTGGAGGACCTGCGCGGCCAGTCCAGGTCCCGGGTGCTCGTCAACGCCCGGCAGGTGGCCATGTACCTGTGTCGGGAGCTGACCGAGCTGTCGCTGCCCCGGATCGGGCAGGCCTTTGGTGGCCGGGACCACACCACGGTGATGCACGCCGACCGGAAGATCCGGCAGCAGATGGCGGAACGCCGCTCGCTCTACAACCAGATCGCCGAGCTGACCAACCGGATCAAGCAGAACAGCTGAGGCGTACGCCGCCGTCGAGGCGGCACGCAGCCCAGGAAACGCCCGCCCGGATCTCCGGTCGGGCGTTTTTTCGGCCCTCCGACTGGACTCTCGACATGGTGTAGGCCACAGCATGGAGGCCGTGACCGCCTCGACTCCCACTCGTTGTCCACAGCTCGTTGTCCACCGTCGGTGGATAACTACGGTCCGTCCTTCGCCGGTTACCCACAGACTGTGGAGAAACCCTGTGTACGGAGCTGTGGACGCCTGGGGACAACCGTCACGTTATCCACCGCTGACTGTCGGCCTGTGTACGAGCTGTTGAAGGTTCTGGGGACGACGGCAATGGTGATCTTCATCGTCGTCCACAGGCTTGGGGAGAAAGTCGGTGGATTACCGGTGGACAACCGGTGGACAACGGTGGACAACCGAGCGCCGAGACCGGGCTGTGGACAGGCGAGCGAGTTGTACCCCCGGTTCTCCACAGCTAAATCACCTGTAGATAACCTGTCTGACCAGGGCAGACGCGGGTTTTCCACAGTTTGCACAGGTGCGATGAAGACGATGAGTTATCTCTTCTAAGAGAACAAAAACCAATCATCACCGTTGGGCTTTCTGTGGATCGTGCCGAGCGCTGCCCGATCACCCGGTCAGCACCGACACGAACCATGGGGTCGGGCGCACAGCCGATACCGACGCGCCCTAAGGTGCGATGGGTACCCGCACGGTTGGGCGGGACGGTAGGCAGCGGTCGGCATGAGAGAGTTGTCGCTGACGTCGACGCGGAGGCATTGATGAAGTTCCGAGTGGAGCGCGACGCGCTCGCTGAGGCCGTGGCCTGGACCGCGAAGAGCCTGCCCAACCGGCCATCCGTCCCGGTGCTGGCCGGGGTGATGCTCCGGGTCACCGACGGCAACCTGCGGGTCTCCGGGTTCGACTACGAGGTCTCCAGCCAGGTCACAGTCGAGGTGCAGGGCGACGCCGACGGCGCCGCGCTCGTCTCCGGCCGCCTGCTCGCCGAGATCACCAAGGCGTTGCCGGCCAAGCCGGTCGACATCGCCGCGGTCGGCGCCCACCTCGAGTTGGTCTGCGGCAGCGCCCGGTTCACCCTGCCCACCATGCCGGTGGAGGACTATCCGGCGCTGCCCGAGATGCCGCAGAGCGCCGGCACGGTCGACGCCGCCGCGTTCGCCACCGCGGTCTCCCAGGTGGCCATCGCGGCCGGTCGGGACGAGACGCTGCCGATGATGACCGGCGTCCGCGTCGAGCTCTCCGGCAACACGCTGTCGATGCTCGCCACCGACCGATACCGGCTGGCGCTGCGCGAGATCCAGTGGCAGCCGGACGACCCCGACGTCAGCATCAACGCCCTGGTGCCCGCCCGCACCCTGAACGACACCGCCAAGGCCCTCGGCCCGCTGGGCGGCGAGGTCACGCTCGCCCTCGCCCAGGGCGCTGCCGGCGAGGGCATGGTCGGTCTGGCCGGCGGCACCCGGCGCACCACCAGCCGCCTGCTCGACGGCGCCAACTACCCGCCGGTGCGCTCGCTCTTCCCGGCCACCCACAACGCCGCCGCCCGGGTGCCGGTCAGCACCCTGATCGAGGTGGTCAAGCGGGTCGCGTTGGTCGCCGAGCGGGCCACTCCGGTGCTGCTGAGCTTCAGCGCCGACGGCCTGGTGGTCGAGGCCGGCGGTTCCGAGGAGGCGCGGGCCAGCGAGGCCATGGAGGCCACCTTCACCGGCGACGCGCTGACCATCGGCTTCAACCCGCAGTACCTCATCGACGGCCTGGCCAACCTGGGGTCCCAGACCGCCGTGCTCTCGTTCGTCGACGCCTTCAAGCCCGCGGTGATCTCACCCGCCGGCGAGGATGGAGAGGTAATTCCGGGGTACCGGTACCTCATCATGCCGATCCGCGTCTCGCGCTGATCGCGCCCAGCAACACCCAGATCCACGGAGGTAGAAACACATGCAGCTCGGCCTTGTAGGACTCGGCCGGATGGGCGGCAACATGCGGGAGCGGTTGCGCGCGGCCGGTCACGACGTTGTCGGTTTCGACCACAACGCGCAGCTGAGCGACGTCCCGACCATCGCGGGCCTGGCAGAGAAGCTCGAGTCGCCGCGCGTGGTCTGGGTCATGGTGCCCGCCGGTGTCACCGACGCCACCATCGACTCCCTCGCCGAGGTGCTCGGCGAGGGCGACATCATCATCGACGGCGGCAACTCCCGCTTCAGCGACGACGCGCCCCGGGCCGAGCGGCTCAACGAGTTGGGCATCGGCTACCTCGACGTCGGCGTCTCCGGTGGCGTCTGGGGCCGGCAGAACGGCTACGGGCTGATGGTCGGCGGCTCCCAGGAGCACGTCGACCGGCTGATGCCGATCTTCAACGCGCTCAAGCCGGAGGGCGAGTTCGGCTTCGTGCACGCCGGGCCGGTCGGTGCCGGGCACTACTCGAAGATGGTGCACAACGGCATCGAGTACGGCCTCATGCACGCCTACGCCGAGGGCTTCGAGCTGATGACCGCCTCCGAGCTGGTGACGAACGTGCCCGGGGTCATCAAGTCCTGGCGCGAGGGCACCGTCGTCCGCTCCTGGCTGCTCGACCTGCTCGACCGGGCGCTCGACGAGGACCCGGAGCTGGCTGACCTCAGCGCCTACACCGAGGACACCGGCGAGGGTCGCTGGACCGTCGACGAGGCGGTCCGCCTGGCGGTGCCGCTCAACGTCATCACCGCCTCGCTGTTCGCCCGGTTCAATTCGCGGCAGGACGACGACTCGCCCGCCATGAAGGCCGTCTCCGCGCTGCGCCAGCAGTTCGGTGGCCACGCCGTCCACAAGCGCTGAGCGGTATCCACACCCTGTGTATGTCCACCGACTGGAACTTGTCGACTTCCGCTCGTACGAGCGGGTGGCCGTCGACCTCCAGCCGGGGGCGAACGTCCTGACCGGCCCCAACGGCGTCGGCAAGACGAACCTCGTCGAGGCGCTGGGCTACGTGGCGACTCTGGACTCACACCGGGTCGCCACCGACGCGCCGCTGGTCCGGATGGGCGCCACCGCCGCGGTGATCCGCTGCGCGGTGGTGCACGACGGCCGGGAGCTCCTGGTCGAGTTGGAGATCGTGCCCGGCAAGGCCAACCGGGCCCGGCTGGGCCGCTCACCGGCGCGGCGGGCCCGGGACGTGCTCGGCGCCCTGCGACTCGTGCTCTTCGCCCCGGAAGACCTCGAGTTGGTCCGGGGCGACCCGTCCGAGCGCCGCCGCTACCTGGACGACCTGCTGGTCAACCGGCAGCCCCGGTTCGCGGGTGTGCGGGCCGACTACGAGCGGGTGGTCAAGCAGCGCAACGCCCTGCTGCGCACCGCGTACCTGGCTCGCAAGACCGGCGGGTCCCGCGGCGGCGACCTCGGCACCCTCGCCGTCTGGGACACCCACCTGGCCCAGCACGGCGCGGAGCTGCTCGCCGGCCGCCTGGAACTGGTTGCCGCGCTCACCCCGCACGTCGCCAAGGCCTACGACGCGGTGGCCGCCGGTCGGGGCGCGGCGAGCATCGCCTACCGGCCCTCGATCGAGCTGGCCGAGCCGACCACCGACCGGGCTGCGTTGGCCGAGGCCCTGACGGCGGCCCTGGCCGCGTCCCGTTCCGCCGAGATCGAACGGGGCACCACCCTGGTCGGCCCGCACCGCGACGAGCTGGCGCTGACCCTCGGGCCACTGCCCGCCAAGGGGTACGCCAGCCACGGCGAGTCGTGGTCGTTCGCGCTCGCGCTGCGACTGGCCGGGTACGACCTGCTGCGCGCCGACGGCATCGAGCCGGTGCTGGTGCTCGACGACGTCTTCGCCGAGTTGGACACCGGCCGCCGGGAGCGCCTGGCGGAGTTGGTCGGCGGGGCGAGCCAACTGCTTGTCACCTGCGCGGTGGACGACGACGTGCCGGCGGCCCTGCGCGGGACCCGCTACCAGGTTGGCGAAGGGACGGTACGCCGTGTCGGATGAGCCACGCCCCAAAGGACCGGAGACGGGTAAGGGTGACGCGGCAGCCGCGCGTACCCCCGGGTCGGAAGCGACCGGCGGTGAGTCGGCGCCCGCCGGGCCGGAGCTGGCGCGGGCGGTGCTCGACGCGGCGCTGTCCCGGCGGCAGGCGGCGGCCCGAGCCCGACGTACCCCGGGTGGCGCCGGCGGCGACGCGGCCGGCGGATCGGGGCGGCGGCTGCGCGGCTACTCCGGCCCGGGCCCCGACCCGCGCGACCCGCAGCCGCTCAGCGCCGTGCTGAACCGGCTGGTGAAGGCGCGTGGCTGGCAGCAGCCGGCCGCCGAGGCCACCGTGTTCGGCGCCTGGGAGCGCGTGGTCGGCGCGGAGGTGGCGCAGAACAGCCGCCCGGTCAAACTGGAGAACGGCGAGCTGACCGTGGAGGCACGCTCGACGGCCTGGGCGACCCAGCTGCGCCTGCTCGCCGGCTCGCTGCTCAAGCAGATCGCCAGCGAGGTCGGCCACAACGTGGTGCGCAAGCTGCACATCCACGGCCCGGCCGCGCCCTCCTGGGGGAAGGGGCCACGCCGGGTACGCGGCCGGGGCCCCCGCGACACGTACGGCTGAGCCGGCCCCCTCAGCGCCGTCGGTCGGCCTCGCGGGCCGCTCGTTTGCGCTCGCGCTGCTCCCGGGTGAAGCGCTTGCGCTCGGCCAGGTCGCGCTTCCACGCCTCGCGGGCCTCGGCCGAGCCGCCCTGCACCGCACCTTTGACACCGTCGGCCGGCCCGGCGAGGTGCCGGAACGCCCAGCTCAGGAGTCGGCCGCCCTCGCCCGGGGCCCTGGTGGTCGCGCCGTCCTCACTCATCTGCCGCCCTCTTCCGCCGCGCGTCGTCCGCCCGCCGAACGAGCGAGCGATTGGGGCACCAATGGTTGGTACACCAACGATCGGTAGAGTAGTCACCGTGCTTGGTAAGGGCAACCGATGACCGAACGACCCGATCGCGTCGACCCGTTGGCGTTGGAGCAGCAGGTCTGCTTCGCCCTCTCGGTGGCCGCGCGCAGCGTGGTGGCCGTCTACCGGCCACTCCTCGAACCCATGGGGCTGACCCATCCGCAGTACCTGGTGATGTTGGCGCTCTGGCAGCACGCGCCGCTGTCCGGCCGTGAGCTCAGCCGCCTGTTGCAGCTCGACCCGGGCACGCTCTCACCCCTGCTCAAGCGACTCGAAGCCGCCGGCTACCTGCGCCGGGAACGCGACCCCAGCGACGAGCGCAGCCTCGCCGTCACCCTCACCGCCAGCGGCGCCGCGCTGCGCGACCAGGCGGAGCTGATCCCGGCCGCGATCGTGCAGCGACTCGGGCTGCCCGTCGCCGACCTGCAACACCTGCACGCGGTGCTCACCCAGGTGATCGCCGCAGCCAACCGACCGGGCAGCGACCAGAGGGTGGCAGAGACCGACGCGGCGGGTCAGGCGTCGGCGGGTCAGGCGTCGGCGTAGACGGCGAAGCCGCGCTCGGCGCAGCGCCGGTAGAACGCGGCCAGCACGCCCAGCTCGGCGCAGGTGAAGTTCCACTGCGGCGGGTCGCCGCGCTCGTCGCGCAGCGCGTCGAGCCGGCTCTCCAACCACCGCAGCTGCTGCTCGGCCAACCTGCCGTCGCCGAGCAACGAGCGCAGCACCGTGCTCACCGACTCGAAGGTCACCGCCTCGCCGTACGCGCGGTGCCCGGCCACGAACCGCTCGATGCCACTGGCGATCCAGGAGCAGCCGTCCGGGTCGATCACCGGATCCTCGTCCTCGGCCGCGGCATCTGTGGCGTACAACACACCTTCGAGGCCGAGAAGGAGATCCACCAACTCGGTGTACGCGGTCGCCCGGATGGTGCCGGTCTTCGCGATCAGCTCGGCCAGCGCCGCCGTCGGCGCGGAGATGCGCGGCACGTCGACGATCTCGCCGAAGTCGACGAACTCGGCCGGCGCGACCGGATCGTAGAAGCGGCCGGTCCGCGGCCAGTGCACCGCGACGTTGTCCAGCCCCATCTGTCACCTCTTAGAGAGCACGTGTCGGGTCGATCGAGTCGATCGTCCCGGTTCCGGCCGGTAAAGATCAAGCCTGGTTCCGGGGCGCCGCAAACGTACGGCACGGACGCTTCGGCCGCGACCCCCGACCCGCCCGAGCGCGGGTCAACCCGTCCGGGGGCGGCGCGTGCGATCGGACCCTGGCGTGTGGGGGGAGTCGCGGGCAACGGGGTTCTGCCGGCTACGGACTTCTCAGCAGCCTCTCTGAGGGTGCCGAGTGGTGGTTCTGTCCCCCGCGCACAGTAGGATTGACAGCGAGACGAAGACCCGGTGTGGGAGAGCGACGGGGCCGGGTGGCCCCAGATTCATTCTCCACGTCGGGTCGAGCCGATCGCGATCCGCGGGCAACCGCGGCGACCGGCGCGTTCGACCCGCTGTCCGGAGGTCTCCGGCACCGGTCCACGCGCCGACGTCGCGTCATGTCCGCCGAACCCGCGCCCGACGCGCCCTACCGGCGTGGCTGACGCGAGAAAGTGGCCGAGGGTGGCAGCGCAGGACAAGCAGGAGTACGGCGCAGAGTCGATCACCGTTCTTGAGGGTCTGGAGGCGGTCCGCAAGCGGCCCGGTATGTACATCGGGTCCACCGGTGAGCGCGGTCTGCACCACCTCGTCTGGGAAGTTGTCGACAACGCTGTCGACGAGGCGCTCGCCGGATACTGCGACACCATCGACGTGGTGCTGCTCGCCGACGGCGGCGTCCGGGTCACCGACAACGGCCGAGGTTTCCCGGTCGACCTCCACCCGAAGCTCAAGAAGCCGGGCGTCGAGGTCGCGCTGACCATCCTGCACGCGGGTGGCAAGTTCGACGGCAAGGCGTACGCGGTCTCCGGCGGCCTGCACGGCGTCGGTGTGTCCGTGGTGAACGCGCTCTCCACCAAGATGTTCGTCGAGATCCACAAGTCCGGTTCCGTGTGGCGGCAGCACTACACCAACTCGAAGCCGAGCCCACTGGAGAAGGGCGAGCCCACCGACCGCACCGGCTCGGCGGTCTCCTTCTGGCCCGACCCCGACGTGTTCGAGACCGTCGACTTCGACTTCCAGACCATCTACCGACGCCTGCAGGAGATGGCCTTCCTCAACCGCGCCCTGCGCATCCACCTGCTCGACGAGCGGGTGGCCGAGGAGGAGGACGGCCGCCAGCGCGAGGTCACCTTCTACTACGAGGGCGGCATCGCCGACTTCGTCCGACACCTCAACGCCTCGAAGAGCCCGATCCACAAGACCGTGGTCGAGTTCGGCGCCGAGGAGGAGGGCATGTCGCTTGAGATCGCCATGCAGTGGAACGAGTCGTACGGCGAGTCGGTCTACACCTTCGCCAACACGATCAACACCCACGAGGGCGGCACCCACGAGGAGGGCTTCCGGTCCGCGCTGACCAGCGTGGTCAACCGGTACGGCACCGACAAGAAGCTGCTCAAGGGCGACGAGAAGCTCTCCGGCGAGGACATCCGCGAAGGGCTCGCGGCGATCATCTCGGTCAAGCTGGCCAACCCGCAGTTCGAGGGTCAGACCAAGACCAAGCTCGGCAACACCCCGGTGAAGAGCTTCGTGCAGCGGGTCTGCAACGACCGGCTTGTCGACTGGTTCGACCGCAACCCGGCCGAGGCCAAGATGATCATCACGAAGGCCTCCCAGGCGGCGCGGGCCCGGATCGCCGCGCAGCAGGCGCGCAAGCTGGCCCGGCGCAAGTCGCTGCTGGAGTCCGGCTCGATGCCGGGCAAGCTGGCCGACTGCCAGTCCACCGACCCGCGCGAGTCCGAGGTGTTCATCGTCGAGGGCGACTCGGCCGGCGGCTCGGCCAAGCAGGGCCGCGACCCGCGGACCCAGGCGATCCTGCCGATCCGCGGCAAGATCCTCAACGTGGAGAAGGCCCGGATCGACCGGGTGCTGAAGAACAACGAGGTCCAGGCGCTGATCACCGCGCTGGGCACCGGCATCCACGACGACTTCGACATGGAGAAGCTGCGGTACCACAAGGTGGTGCTGATGGCCGACGCCGACGTCGACGGCCAGCACATCCAGACGCTGCTGCTCACCCTGCTGTTCCGCTTCATGCGGCCGCTCGTCGAGATGGGCAACGTCTACCTGGCCGCCCCGCCGCTCTACAAGATCAAGTGGAACAAGAAGGGCGACGACGCGCAGTACGCCTACTCCGACCGCGAGCGGGACGGGCTGATCGCGCTGCGCCAGCAGAAGAAGCCGAACGCCAAGCCGGACGACATCCAGCGCTTCAAGGGCCTCGGCGAGATGAACTATCCCGAGCTGTGGGAAACCACGATGAACCCGGCGACGCGTACCCTGCGTCAGGTCACTCTCGACGACGCGGCAACCGCCGACGAGTTGTTCAGCGTGCTGATGGGTGAGGACGTCGAAGCCCGCCGGTCGTTCATCCAGCGCAACGCCAAGGACGTCCGGTTCCTGGACATCTGACAGACCGTGGCGGAGCGGCCGGGCAGTGCCCCGCCGCTCCGCCGGTCCACAGAGTTATCCACAGCTTGGCCGGTATCCACAGCGGTTATCCACAGCACGAAAACGACTCTGAGTCTGATAAGGGTATACAGTGACCGATTCTCCCGAGTCCACACCTAACGAGCCCGAGGTCCCCGCCGAGGCCATCGCCGCCGTGGTCGCACACGACCGGATCGAACCGGTCGGGCTCGAGGTGGAGATGCAGCGCTCCTACCTCGACTACGCGATGAGCGTCATCGTCGGGCGTGCGCTGCCGGACGTGCGGGACGGGCTCAAGCCGGTCCACCGCAAGATCCTCTACGCGATGTTCGACTCCGGCTACCGTCCGGACCGCGGCTACGTGAAGTGCTCCCGGGTCGTCGGCGACGTGATGGGCCAGTTCCACCCGCACGGCGACTCGGCCATCTACGACGCGCTGGTCCGCATGGCGCAGTCCTGGTCGCTGCGGTATCCGCTGGTCGACGGCAACGGCAACTTCGGCTCGCCGGGTAACGATCCGGCTGCGGCGATGCGTTACTGCGTCACCGGAGATGTCCGGATTCGCACCGCCGACGGCAGTGTGCGGATCGGCGACGTCGTGCCGGACGCGGCACCGTCCAGCGAGACCGACATCGACCTCAAGGTCCGCGACCGCAACGGCGACCTGGTCCGCGCCAGCAAGTTCTTCCACTCCGGCGAGCACCCGACGCTGCGGCTGCGCACCCGCGAGGGGTACGAGCTGACCGGCACCCACAACCACCCGGTGCTCTGCCTGGTGGACGTGGCCGGCGTGCCGACCCTGCTGTGGAAGCTGCTGGCCGAGATCTCCCCGGGCGACCGGGTGGTGCTCCAGCGCTCGGTGCCGGACGAGATCGGCTACCCGATGCTGGAGCACGTCGAGGCAGCGGTGCTGGCTGGCGCTTACGTTAGTGAGGGCTGGACCTCTGCTGACCGGGTCGGGTTTGACAACTGCGACCGGGAGTTCTTCGTTCGGGTCCTCGCGGCCTACGACCTTGCCGTGGGCGGTCGACGCTGGGTCGGCACCGAGACAACGGTCACCGGCAAGACTCTGCACAAGCTGCGGGGCTGGACCTCCGATTTCGCTGGGTCCGTCCTGGGCGACCTGGTCGGCGCCCGTAGCGCCGCGAAGTTCGTTCCCGAGTTCGTCTGGCAGGGTCCGGCCGCGATCAAGCGGGCCTTCCTCCAGGCGCTCTTCGAGGGCGACGGCTCGTCCTCGCTGCTGCCGCGCAACACCATCCAGGTCTCGTACTCCACGCGCAGTGAGCGGTTGGCCCGCGAGGTCCAGCAGTTGCTGCTGGAGTTCGGTGTGATCAGCCGGCAGACCCGCTACGACGACGGCGAGATCAAGGTCGTGGTGACCAACCGGCGGGACGCCCGGATCTTCGCCGCGCACGTCGGCTTCCTCGGTCGCAAGCAGGCCAAGCTGGAGGCGGAGCTGGCCCAGGTGCCGGCGAGCAGCACCGCGCTCTCCAGCGACCACGTGCCGCTGGTCGGCGAGTTCATCCGCGAGCACGGCGCGCAGCGCTGGACCGAGCGGGACTGGCTGCGTCGGCACAACGTGGACCGGGTGGAGCGGTGGGAGCGCGACCGCGACGAGATCGCCGCCCGGATCACCAACACCGAGGTGCTCGACGTGGTCGAGCCGTTGGTCGACGGTCGGTTCTACTACGCCGAGGTGGCGCAGATCACGGACGCCGGCGTGCAGTCGGTCTACAGCGTCCGGGTCGACACCGATGACCACTCGTTCGTCTCGGACGGGTTCGTCAGCCACAACACTGAGTGCAAGCTCGACCCGCTGGCCATGGAGATGCTGCGGGACATCGACGAGGACACCGTCGACCTGCAGGACAACTACGACGGTCGGGCCAAGGAGCCCACGATCCTGCCGTCGCGGATCCCCAACCTGCTGGTGAACGGCTCCGAGGGCATCGCGGTCGGCATGGCCACCAAGATTCCGCCGCACAACCTGCGGGAGATCGGCGCGGCGGTGCAGTGGTGCCTGGAGCACCCGGAGGAGGACGAGGAGACCACCCTCGAGGCGCTGCTCGGCATCGTCAAGGGCCCGGACTTCCCGACGCACGGTCTGATCGTCGGCACGACCGCGATCCAGGACGCGTACCGCACGGGTCGTGGCTCGATCCGGATGCGTGCCGTGGTGGAGGTCGAGGAGGACAAGCGGGGTCGCCCCTGCCTGGTCGTCAGCGAGCTGCCCTACCAGGTCAACCCGGACAACCTCGCCGAGCGGATCGCCGAGCTGATCAAGGAGGGCAAGCTCGCCGGGATCGCGGACATCCGTGACGAGTCCTCCGGGCGTACCGGCATGCGGATCGTGCTGGTGCTCAAGCGCGACGCGGTCGCGAAGGTCGTGCTGAACAACCTCTACAAGCACACCCAGCTCCAGGAGACCTTCGGCGCCAACATGTTGGCCCTGGTCGACGGGGTGCCGCGCACGCTCAACCTGGCCCAGTTCCTCCGCTACTACGTCGAGCACCAGATCGACGTGATCCGTCGGCGGACCGCGTTCCGGCTGCGCAAGGCCGAGGAGCGGGCGCACATCCTGCGCGGTCTGGGCAAGGCGCTGGACGCGCTGGACGAGGTGATCGCGCTGATCCGGCGTTCGCCGACCGTGGACGACGCTCGGCAGGGCCTGATCCGGCTGCTGGAGATCGACGAAATCCAGGCGACCGCGATCCTGGACATGCAGCTGCGCCGGCTCGCCGCCCTGGAGCGGCAGCGGATCATCGACGACCTGGCGAAACTCGAGATCGAGATCGCCGACCTCAAGGACATCCTCGCCAAGCCTGAGCGGCAGCGGAAGATCGTCTCGGAGGAGCTGGGCGAGATCGTCACCAAGTGGGGCGACGAGCGCCGGACGCAGATCATCCCGTTCGACGGCGAGGTCTCGATGGAGGACCTCATCGCCCGCGAGGATGTGGTCGTCACGATCACCCGGACCGGGTACGCCAAGCGGACCAAGGTCGACCTCTACCGCTCGCAGCGACGCGGGGGTAAGGGCGTCAGTGGCGCTACGCTGCGGCAGGACGACATCGTCAGCCACTTCTTCGTCTGCTCGACGCACGACTGGATCCTGTTCCTGACGAACAAGGGCCGTGTGTACCGGGCCAAGGCGTACGAGTTGCCGGAGGCCAGTAGGGTAGCCAAGGGCCAACACGTGGCCAACCTGCTCGCCTTCCTACCCGACGAGCAGATAGCGCAGATCATTGAGATCCCGAACTACCAGGTAGCCCCCTATCTGGTACTGGCCACGAAGAACGGCCTGGTGAAGAAGACGCGGCTCGAGGAGTTCGACTCCAACCGTTCCGGCGGCATCATCGCGATCAACCTGCGCGATGAGGACGAGCTGGTCGGTGCTGCGCTGGTTGCGCCGGAGAACGACCTGCTGCTGGTCTCGAAGAAGGCACAGGCGATCCGGTTCAACGCCTCGGACGAGGCGTTGCGGCCGATGGGTCGGGCCACCTCGGGTGTGATCGGCATGCGCTTCACGGACGACGACGTCCTGCTCGCCATGGAGGTCGTGCGGGAGGGACTGGACGTTCTGGTGGCCACGAACGGGGGATACGCGAAGCGGACCCCGATCGAGGAATACCCGGTGCAGGGCCGGGGAGGTAAAGGCGTGTTGACTGCGAAGATCACCGAACGGCGCGGTGGTCTGGTTGGCGCGGTGGTGATCGATCCGGACGACGAGTTGTTCGCGATCACCAGCAACGGTGGTGTCATTCGGACTCCGGTGAAGCCTGTACGCCGTACGCGTGACCGGAACACAATGGGGGTCAAGCTGATGGACCTCCCGGACGGCGTGACTATCGTGGCGATTGCTCGCAATGCCGACGAGCCTGACGAACAGGACTAGTTGAATGACGGAGACACAGGCGAAGTCGGGGAACACGGGGACCTCGGCCAACCCGGTCGACGAGGAGGCCGCCAAGGGCGGCACACCAGCGACTGGCCGCGCGGCCGTAGGCCGGGCAACGGTCCCCGCCGACGCGCCTGCCCCGAAGTTCACGAGGGCCCCGGGTATGACACCCCCGCCGGAGCCCGGCAGTGATGACGCTGGTTCGGGTGACAAGACGGAGGCGTCCGGTGCCGAGGCGCCGACGTCCGCCGTCGCCACGCCTCCGGGTTCGGCGGCGGCGCCCTCGGCCCGTCCGGCGACCACCCAGCCGATCAACGTGCGGCCGGGTCAGGCGGCGTCGAGCGGGACCACCGGCACCCAGCCGCGGATCATGCCCGGCATGACGCAGCCGCCGTCGGATGCGACGCGTACCTCCGCTGCCGGCCGCCCGGCCAGCGGGGGTGGCCTGCCGCCGGGGATCGGTAACCCGTCCGCCGTCGGGGCTGCCCGTGTCGGTGACGCGGTGCGGGCGGCGCGTTCGTCGGTCAGCTCGGCGGCGTCCCGCGGGCCGCGTCGGGCGCGGCTGAACCTGAAGCGGATCGACCCGTGGTCGGTGATGAAGTTCGCATTCGCCGTCTCGGTGGTGCTCTTCATCGTCGTGGTGGTCGCCACCTCGGTGCTCTACCTGGCACTGGACGCGATGGGCGTGTTCAAGAGCGTCAACGACAGCCTGGGCGACCTGGTCAACGCCGGTGGTGGGCAGAGCACCAGCAGCTTCCAGATCACCGCCAAGGGCGTGATCCTCAGCTCGGCGCTGATCGGTCTGGTCAACGTGGTGCTGTTCACCGCGCTGGCCACGCTGGGGGCGTTCGTCTACAACGTCTGCGCCGACCTGGTCGGCGGGATCGAGCTGACGCTCGCCGAGCGGGACTGAACGACCGGGACGCCGGGGCACCGCGGAAAGCGGTCGCTCCGGCGTCCCGTACTCAGGTAGTTTTTGCAGGCGTCGACGGCCCGGCTCGTTGGTCCGGACCCCGATTTGGGGTGGGCCCAGCGGATGGGTTAATCTTGCTCGTCGCAACGCGGGGCTATAGCTCAGTCGGTTAGAGCGCAGAGCTGATAACTCTGAGGTCGATGGTTCGATTCCATCTAGCCCCACCGCACGGTCGTCCGACGTTAGTCGAGCACGAGGGGTCGCCCCAATGTTCAAGAAGCTGCTGATTCTGGCTGGCGTCGTCGGCGTGGCCGCCGTCGTGTTCAACAAGATCAAGGCCTCGAACGATGAGCGTGCCCTCTGGCACGAGGCGACCACCGCGCCCGACCTGCGCTGAGGTCCGGCCCGGCGCCGAGCGATCGGCGCCACGGTCGTCCACGGGGCCCTAGCTCAACTGGCAGAGCACTGCCTTTGCAAGGCAGGGGTTAGGGGTTCGAGTCCCCTGGGCTCCACCACATCATCCGGGCAGGTCACGGCCTGTTCTTCTCCCCCGCTGACCCCACCTCGGATCGACGATCATTTTTGGTCGTCAGCGGATCGTCAGCAGAGCCGCCGAAGACCCTGCGCACCGACTCGTTGATCGTGGAACCGCAGCCCGCCGGCCGCCTTGGTCGCCACACAGTCGACGGCTTTCCGCTCGGTCGTGAACTCCGCCGACCACTCCACATCCTCACGGTCAGACCAAGTGGCGCAGAACTGAAACGGGCCGACCTCGACGACCTGGCCGAGGAGCCCAGCGCGGACGAGTGACGGCCGCCAGACCTGGCGGCGGAAGTTGCTGCGCAACATCAAGGCGGCCCTCGACGGGCCGGCCGCGCCGCCGCCAGGGCGCGCGCCGGCCGCTGTCGCTCTGCGGCCGGCACGCCTGATGCCCGGGCGCTGGCGCGGAGAGCGGGGAGCCCGGAGGGCCGCCGCAGAACGACAGGTCGTTGACGGGTGCTGGCAGCGTCGTCAGAGGTGCTCGCCGAAGACCGCCGCGGCCACCTGGTAGCTGTCGAACGCCCGGGCCGCCCCGGCGTACGCCTCCAGGTGGATGAAGAGCTCGACGATCTCCTCCTTGGTCACGCCGGACGTCAGCGCGATGCGTAACTGCCCCCGCAGCGGCTCGTGGGTGCCCAGCGCCGCCGCGACGGCCACCGAGATCAGGCAGCGGCTCCGCAGGTCCAGGCCCGGTCGCGGCCACGAGTCGCCGAAGGTGTGCTCGGTCGCCAGCCGCCGGAAGTCCTGACCGACCGCGGGTTCCCCGTCGGCCAGCGGCAGGGTCAACGGTTGGCCGAGGAGGCGCTCCGCGGTGTCGAGGGCCTGCTGGTATCGGGGATCGTCGGGCATGCGTTGTCACCTCCGCAGGTGTCAGCCGATCGACTGCCGTTCGGTTCCAGCATCGCGTCCACCCCGGCGTTCGGTCGGCCGTTCCGGAAAACCGGTGTCGCGTCCAACGCCAGACGCCGACATCGATCAGTGAGCATCCACCGCATCGAGCCGCCTTTGCAAGGCAGGGGTTAGGGGTCCGAGTCCCCTGGGCTCCACCAGCACTTCCCTTGGTTGATCTCGGTCGCGGCTGCCGCACGCTGGGGACTCCGGGGGTTCGATCTGGAGAGTGCCAAGCCCTGCTCACCCTTCGCGTACCCCGCCCACCCCGTTGGGCGCTGTCCCGTACGGGACAGTCCCAGTCTGTCCCGGGGGTGCTGGGCAGCGCGTACGAGGCTGGTCGCGAGCCTGGTCGGGATTGTCCCGACCGGCTGTTCACCTTGTTGGGAAATCGGTGACCGCGTTGGCTTCTTCTCAAGGTTGCTCGCTGCGAAACAAGCGAATTTCGCCGTCGCGAGCTGCGAACGAGGAGGATCCGTGACCCGACGACGTAAATCACCAGCCAGGCGCCCGGCCGTGTCGCCACCGGCGAACGCGCCGGCCAGGTGGCGGTGGCAACCACGGACCTGGGGCTGGGCCGGACTCATCCTGGCGGTGGCACTCGTGAGCGGCGCCGTGGCCTGGGTCGGCACGAATGACCGAGCGGGTTCCGCGACCGCCACCGCGGGATCTCCCGCTGCCGTCGCGGTCGACATTCCGGTCACCAGAGCGCCGATCGCCGAGCAGCCGTCCACCACCACACCTGTCCGGCAGGATCCGCCGCGCCAGCCCGTCGGCAGTGGCGCCGCTGCCAAGAACGCCACCGACAACGGCACGCCCGCCATCGCGGTCGACCAGAAGAAGCGCCGTTTCGCGCCGGTGAAGCAGAACAAGCGTCGCGCCGAATCGGTGGACCAGCACAAGGACCGTTTCGCGCTGGTGGACCAGAACAAGCGCCGCACCGAATCGGTGGACCAGAACAAGCGTCGTGGCGAGCCGGTCGACCGGAACAAGCGTCGTGCCGAATCGGTGGACCGGACCAGGGGTTGGGTGCCGAGCCGTCTCGCGTTCGGCCGTAGCTTCGGGCATGCCTGCAAGGCGGTCGACCAGGGACGAACCGCTCGGGCCATCTGCCGGGTCACCGAAACTGCGGCAGGTAAGAACCACCAACCCCGGGTGCAGGACGTCAGGGACCAGGTCGTGCACGTCCGCCCAACGCACCTGAAGGAACAGAGCCTGAAGGACCGCGCCCCGATCCAGTGGTGCCACGACCGCGTGCGGCCCGCGTACCCCCGCTCGGTGTGGCAGGCACGACCCGGCGGGCCCGGAGCGCGCCCTAACCTCGACGGGTCCCGATTGGTCCGGGCCGGCGGCCCGGGTGCTGGTGACGGAGCTTTCGGTGGCTGAGACGACAAGGACCAGCCGACTGACCATGTCCGTCCTGCTCTCCGCCGCCCTGGCAGCCGGACTGGTCGGCGGGGCGGTCCAGTCGCAGCCGCGAGCCGGGCAGCCCGACGACCTGCGGTACGTGGCCAGCAGCGAGCCTGAACCTGATCGGTGGGGAGCGAGGGTCGTCTACAACCCGGCGACCGGGAAGTGGGAAGGCCTCCCGTTCGACCGACCGGAGTTGGACGCCCGCGAAGGTCAGGTGGACCGGTACCGGCCGAGGCCACCGGCGCACCACTGGGAGGATCAGCTCGATCCGCCGAGGTACTACGAGGACAACTCGGTCGATCGGCGGACTCCCGCCCAGCGGGAGGAAGACGAGCGGAAAGCCCGTCGCGGAAAGCAGAATCAGGTCATCCCGAAGGACGGCGTACGGGCCGGAAACGACCTGAGCAAGGCCGCCGACAATCTCGGTAAGGCTGCCAGTCAGCTGCCCAAGGCCGGGACTGCCGTTCCCAAGCCCGGGCTGGGCATGCAGGGGGGACAGTCCAGCGCGGTACCGGTCCGCAGTGGGGTGTTGGCCGTGACGCTGGCGATCACCGCCGCCCGGCACGCCGAGCGGCTCCGCCAGGCCCGGGCCGACGAGCGTCGTCGCCTGGGTCGGGT
This sequence comes from Micromonospora sp. NPDC049101, assembly GCF_040648675.1. Classification (NCBI taxonomy): domain Bacteria; kingdom Bacillati; phylum Actinomycetota; class Actinomycetes; order Micromonosporales; family Micromonosporaceae; genus Micromonospora; species Micromonospora sp. NPDC049101. The sequence continues at coordinate 240,071 of NZ_JBEZED010000004.1, forward strand.
GAATGCGTCGACCCTGCGGGCGGCCAAGAAGGCCCAGCAGGACGCGGCGAGGGCGACGACCGCGATCCAGGACGCCGCCCGGGCTCGGGCAACCGCTGAGCAGGCTGCGGTCCGGGCGGCCAGGGCCGAGGAACAGGCGCGCCGATCAACGGAGCAGGCTCGGACGGCGGGATCCTCCGAGGCCCGCCAGCAGAGCAGGACGGACGGTCGGGACGCCAAGGCAGCGCGGAAGGAGGCGACCCGGTCCGCGGCAAGGGCCCAGCAGGCCGATCGGGTGGCGCAGCGGTACAACCAGGCGTACGTCGCCGCGGCTGGTGTGGAGGTCAAGCAAAAGGCTCACGGCGCCAGGAAGGCGGCCACCACGGCGAGCCGCGCCGCCGACGGCGCACAGCGGGTCGCCGACCGGGCCGAGCGGGCGGTACGCCAAGCCGAGCAGCGCTTGGCGGCGGCTCGGGCCAAGGACGACCCGCGGGCGGTGGCGAAGGAAGAGCGGCGCGTCGAGAAGGCACGCCAACAGTCGGAGCAGGTTCGGGGGCCGCTCAAGAAGGCCACGACCGAGGCCACCATCGCCGCGCGGAAGGCTGATGAGCTTGAGGCGAAGGTACGCAAGGCTGAGCAGCGCGCGCGCGACGATATCGCCCGAACTCGGGACAAGGCTCACGCCACCCACAACGCACCGGTAAATTCCGCCCAGGGCAAGAAGGGCAACGGCGACCCACCGGACGACCCGCCGGCCAAGACCCGGCCCAGGACCGACGGCCCGAAGGGGTCGGGCGGCAATGGTGCGCAGCGCACTCCTGACAATGCGGGCACCCCCGCGACCACCGCCGCCAAGCCCGGCGGGGCCGCCGCCCTGGCGAAGCGCCTTGGCGGCCTGCGCGGCGGGTCCGGCGCGACCGGGATGGGACTGGAAATCGTCGCTTTGCAATGGTTGGAGCAGCAGGACCCGGAGGCCTTCGCCGCGCTTCAGGGGGTGCAGGACCAACGGGAGCGGGAAAGCCTCAAATACCTCCAGGAATCCTTAAAGGACCCGAGCACGCGGGCCGAACAAATCGAGAAGTATCAGTTCTACCAGGGCGGCGACCCGTCGTACGAGGATGGCTCAGTCCCCCTCATCTCACCCGAGTTCGGCAAGGCGAGACGTCAACTGTTCGAGCAGGCGATCAACGAGGACAAGGCCGCCCAGCGCCGCAACGACGAGGTTGCCCGGTGGGACTCGTACGCGAAGGCCAAGTCGGCGCAGTGGGAGACGCAGCAGGCGGCAGGAAGAGCGGTCGAGGCGGCCCGGGCCAAGGACGCGCGCGAGTTCGCCGCCGACAAGGAGCTTCGCGCGCAGCAGAAGGTGAAGGCGAAGGCGGAGAGCAAGAAGGCTGACAAGGTTCTCAAGGCGTCCAAGGCCAAGGACGACCGTGAGTTCCGGGCGGCCGAGCAGAAGCGTGCGGCGGAGAAACGTGAGGCCGAGCAGCGCCGTAAGGACGAGGCGGCTCGTTGGGACGCGTACGCCAAGGCGCAGGCGAAGGCCTACCAGGACCAGCAGAAGGCGAAGGGGAAGACGGCCACCGCCAAGCCGACGGCCAAGGGCACCACCACGTCGACGAAGAGCACGAAGAGCACGAAGAGCACCAAGACCGGTGGCAGCGGTGGGGCCGCCGGGAAGAAGAAGTCGTAGCGTCACGTACCAGTGGCGTGCGGCGCAGGATCGGCCCGCCGTACCGTACGGCGGGCTGGTCCGCAGCCGCGGGGATGCGGCCAGAGCCTGGCATCATCGCCCGGATGCGAATGAGCGAGTTGCTGCGCCGACAGGACGAGCTGCAGAGCGAGGCGTTGGAGGTGCGTGACGACCTTGGCCTGGACGCTCACCTCTCCGCCCATGGCGAGGTTGTCTGCGTCGGCAGCGCCGCGCTCGGCCTGATGGTGTGGCGCGATCTTGACCTCACCGTGGTCTCTCCCCGGCTCGACGCTGAGGCTGTGGCGGTGACTGGCGCACGGATCGCGACACATCAGCGAGTACGTGAGGTTACTTTCCGCAACGACACCGGTCGCTGGAACATCGACCCTGCCTATCCCGACGGCCTGTATCTGCGAGTGCGGTGCGCCAGCCACCTCGGCGAGATGTGGTCGGTCGATATCTGGTTCGTCAACGAGCCAGAACGCCAGCCCGACCTGGAGCACCTACGGACGCTGCCGCAACGGCTGACCGCTTCGAGCCGCGAGGCGATCCTGACGATCAAGGACGCGTGGGCCGGTCGAGCGGAGTACGGCCAGCAGGTGCGGAGCTGGGACATCTACACGGCTGTGCTCGACCACAGAGCGCGCACCGTTGACGATTTCGACAAGTGGGTACGTGAGGCCAGGCCAGATCGTCGCGGTTAGTCCGATTTCGGGAAGTACGGCCGAGGCAGCGGTCTAGACCAGCGCGATCTGGCCGGGCAGTTCGGGCGGACCGGTCAGCACTGCGCGGAGTTTGTTGATCTGCGGGAACTCACCGTCTCCCGCCTCGCCCCACAGGCTCCGCCACTCCGAGTCGTCGCCGACGACCCGGTCGAGTGCCTGGACTGCCAGCTGTGCCAGGTCGTCCAGGTCGAGGGATTCGCCGGCGAGCAGGAAGTCCGGCGCGTACGACGAGGTTATCGGGTCGCCGCCGGGCAGCTGGGACGCCACGATCGCTGCCGCGGCGATGGCCGAGGCGGCATCGTCGTAGTCGAGGTAGTCGGTGTTGAGTGCCGCAGTTGTCAGGGCAGCGCGGACCATTGCCGCCCGCGTAGACGGATCGGCATCGTGGAGTTCACCGCACCAGTCGGCGGCGCTGTCGTTGTCGAACGGGCCGTCACCCCAGGCGCCCATGTGTTCCTCCTCGATGTTCCGGTGATCGGATCATGAAGCCAAGCGGGGGCGGACGCAAGGGGCTGAACAGGCCTGAAGCCGACGCGGCCCCCGGGCGGGACCGCCGACCGACGGTGATCGCCGTACCGTGTTCGGATGGTGTCGGACGCCGTGCGCTACTACGACGATTTCCTGGCTGATCGGGACTGGCTCGCCGAGGGGCTGAGCTGGGCGGTGGTTCAGCCGGCGAGTGCCGAGGCCACTGTCGACGGAGTGATCGAACGCCTGCGGGCCAGGCGTGTCGAGCCGGGTGACGACCATTCGGGCGAGATCGCCGACCTGGCTCAGATCGGCCCTCATGTGGTGGTGTTTCAGGACAACGGCTGCGCGCTGAGCCGGCCTGAGGTGCTGCGCTGGCTCAGCGACGGGGTGCGGGTGCACACGGTCGAGTGGACCATCAACGGCAACGGCGGCGTCTCGTACGCGGTGTACGGCAGGGTGCTCGCCTGGATGGACATGAACGACCCGGACCTGCGGCACGGTGCTGACCCGTCCGCGTTCGCCGACGACCTGGACGACGTGTGCGCCGCGCAGGGCACCGAGTATGTGACGTCCGCGGCGATGGCGTTCGTCGAGCGGCGTACCGGCGTGCGGCTGCCGGCGGAGTGGATGGGCGACGAGGGGCCGGATCCGCAGGCCGGGCCGTGGGTGACGGTGCGGCTTGGGGCGTTCCCGCCGGACCCGCGACCGCCCTCGAACTTTGGTCACGACGAGCCCGATCTCGACGCGCGACTGCGGGCCGCGCCGGAGCGGGTGCGGCGGGCGGCGTTGGCGCTTGCCGTGCGGGCGGTGACGACGCGGTTCACCTTTGGCGATGACGATCTGGCGAGGCAGGCGGTGGAGGCCGTCGAGCGGGGCCTGACCCTGGACGAGGAGACCCGGTTGAGGATCGGCCACCTCAGGGCGCAGGGCACCGACGTGCGAACCTGCTCCAGTGCCGTCCACGCCCTGTACGCGGCGACGGGCAAGGGAGTAGCGGCCGTCGAAGCGCTGAACGCCGTTCGGTACGCGGTCGCCGACGACTGGCCGGTGTTCCGCCGGGACCTGTACCGCCTGGTGCGGGAGAGCTGACCTCCTCGCCAACCTGACCGAGCCGAGATGTCGAATCCGAGATGGGTCGTTCGTAGAACAGGCGAGGGCGGCCGGAAGAGGCCTCCGGGACAAGGGAGTCATCGATGACGCGGTACCTGATCTCGTTCAATGACGGCGCGATGGATCCCATCCCCGCCGAGGAGATGCCCGACGTGGGCAAGGCGGCGCACGCGGTGATCCAAGAGGCCGTGAACGCCGGCGTGTGGGTGTACGGCGGCGGACTCGAGCGGCAGCAGGCGAGTGTCGTGGCCACGGACGGAACGGTCACCGACGGCCCTTTCCCGGAGACCAGGGAGGTCATCGGCGGGTTCTCGGTCGTCGACGTGGCCACGCGCGAGGAGGCGCTGACGTGGGCTGCCAAGCTCGCCGTCGCCTGCCGCTGCCCGCAGGAGGTCCGGGAGCTCATGCCTGACCCCGAAACAGAGGCGCTGCTCCGCGAGGCCGACAGTCGGGGGTGAGATCAGCACACCGGTGACCAGGAAGCCGGTTCAGCTGTCGGTGGGCGTGGTGTCCGGTCGGGCCTGGGGTACGTGTTCCATCAGCTTGGTGAGCGCGCCGTTGGCGAAGGTCGCGCCGAGCGCCGAGCCGGCCCCGATGCTCCAGCCGACGGGCCCGAGCGGGGTGCAGCCGAAGAACTGGCTCACGCCCGGCGTCTGTACCACCACGACGAGCACGCCCAGTGACGCCGCCGTGGAGGCGAGCACGGCCGGGCTGGTGCCGCCGGCCAGGATGGTCTGGCCGAGTTGGGTGCCGACCAGGGACACCAGGGCGACGGTGCCGGCGCGTTGGCGGCGTCCGGTGTAGCGGGCCAACGTCCACCCCGCTGTCGCGCCCAGCGTGGTCGCTGCCGCCCGCAGCCCGATCTCCCTGGTGAGGCTCTCGCCGAGCGCCGCGTCGGGGCCTTCCCGCAGGAGCGTGTCGGTGCGGTCCGACGCGGGTGGGCGGACCGCGATGGCAAGTGCCGGTGCCAGGTCGGTGAGGAGGTTGACCAGCAGCAGTTGTCGGCCGGTGAGTGCGGAGCGGCCGGTCGCCGCGGCGGTCAGCACACTGAAGGCGATCTCGCCGAGGTTGCCGCCGACCAGGATGCTGAGCGCGTGTCGCACCGAGGACCACATCGCCCGACCCTCGACCAGGGTGGCGATGATGGTCTCCAGCCGGTCGTCGGTCACCACCAGGTCGGCTGCGGCCCGTGCCGCCGGGGTGCCCCGTTGGCCGAGGGCGATGCCGACGTCGGCCAGCCGGATCGCCGGGGCGTCGTTGGCGCCGTCACCGGTCATTGCGACGGTTCGCCCGCACTTCTGCAACGCCTGGATGATCCGCACCTTGTGCGCGGGGGTGCAGCGGGCCACCACGTCGGTGTGGGCCAACCGTTCGGCGAGCGCCTCGTCGTCGAGTTGGTCGAGTTCGCCGGCGGTGACCACCCGCTGTTCGTCGTGCTCGCTGATGGTGGCCGCGATCGCCTCGGCGGTGGCCGGATGATCACCGGTGATCATGATGGTGTGCACGCCGGCCTGTCGGATCCGTCGTACCGCCGGAGCGGCGCTCTCCCGCACCCCGTCCGCGAGGGCCAGGAAACCCACGAAGGTCAGCCCTCGGACGTCGGTGTCGGTCACCGTCGGGTCGTCCACCTGGCACTCGGCGACGGCCAGGATCCGGTTTCCCGCCCCGGCCCGGTCGGCGAGCATCCGCTCCAGCTCCGCGCGCCCGGCGTCGTCAAGTGGCTCCTGGCTGCCGTCGGTGCGCCGGGTCGAACAGCGCGGCAGCACGGTCTCCGGAGCACCCTTGACACTCAGCAACAGGTGACCGTTGGTCTCTCCGATGCTCGCGTGATAGCCGCGGGACGGTTCGAACGGCAGCCCACCGGCAGCCCGCCAGCCGGGGGCACCGGTCTGCTCCACCACCCCGGCCACTCCGGCGCCCCGCCGTACCGCCCGGTCGGTCTGCAACGCCAACTCCTCCGGGGTCGCCGCGGCGGGGGTGGCGCGCAGGGCCGCGGCCAGCGTCAACTGGAGTCGGTCGTCCAGCCGGTCCACCGGGGCGTACCGGTCGCCGACGCCGTCACCGACCCCGGCGAGCAGCAGTTGGCCCTCGGTGAGGGTGCCGGTCTTGTCGAAGCAGAGCACGTCCACCCGACCCAGCGCCTCGATGGTGCGCGGGTTGCGCACCAATGCGCCGTGCTCGGCCAGCCTCCGGGCGGCGGCCAGCTGCGCCGCGGAGACCAGGAACGGCAGCCCCTCCGGCACCGACGCCACGGCGAGGTTCGCGGCGGTCGCCGCCGTTTCGGCCAGGGGTACGCCCCGAAGCAGGCCCGCGCCGGCGACCGCCACCGCCGAACCGGCGGCCAACGGGATGGCGGCGCTTGTCAACGAGCCGAGCCGGGCCTCCACCCCGCTGGTCGGCGGGGCCTGTCGCACCAGCGCCAAACTGCGGCCGGCTTCGGTGTCCGAGCCGGTCGCCACCACCACGGCGGTGCCGTGCCCGGCGGCGACGGTGGTGCCCTCGTAGAGCATGGAGTGTCGGTCGGCGATGGCGGCGGCCACCACCGGTCGGTTTGACTTGGCGACCGGCAGCGACTCACCGGTCAGTGACGATTCGTCCGCCTCCAGGCCCACCGCGTCGAGTACGCGGCAGTCGGCGGGCACCGAGTCGCCCGGCTCCAGGGCGATGACGTCACCGAGGACCAGGTCCTCGGCGGCGAGAACGCGCTCGGCGCCGTCCCGGCGGACCCGTGCGGTCACCGCCGAGCGGGACAGCAGCTCCGCCAGCGACCGTTCCGTGTTGCGCTCGTGCACCGCGCCGATCAGGGCGGACCCACCGACCACGCTGCCCACGAGTGCGGCGTCGACAAGCGAGCCGAACGACGCGGAGAGCACCGCCCCGGCGGCCAGCACCGGGGTCAGCGGGTTGGACAGCTCGTCCACGAAGGCGCGCAGCAGACCGCCACGTCCGGGTGCGGCCTGGCCGTCGCGAACCGAGCCGTCGTACCGGCGTTGCGCCTCCGCGCTGGCCAACCCGTCCGGGGTGGTGCGCAGGTGGCCCAGCACGGTGTTGACCGGCATGAGATGCCAGGCGGTCGTCACGGGTGCCGGGGTGTCCGACGTGTCGTGTAACCGGCCGGCCTGCCAGACCCCGTTCGCGAAGGCCAACCCGGCGGCGCCGTTGACCGCGACGAGCGCCTTGTGCGGCAGTTGGGTCGGCGGAGCGGTGAACGCCCCCAACGCCCCGAGACCGGTGCCGGCCATGGCCAACCGGATGTTTTGCTGGGCTGTCCGCCGGGCCACCCCGGTCGCCTCGACCACCAGGGCCACCACCCGCAGGTCGACACCCACCAGCAGGTGTGCACCCCAGGGCGGCAGCGCCTCCGGTGCGGCGAGCCCCAGACCGCAGTCGGACGCGCCGAGCGCCCTGCGGTCCGCCGAGACCAGCATCACCACCGCGCCGTCGCGCTGCAACGCGCGTACCGACTCGGTCAACTGGTCTCCGCCGGGCAGCATCGCATCGGCGAAGCCGTACCGCTGCTCGTCGCCGCCGGCCACCACCAGCCGCAGGCCAGCGTGCCGGGCGGCGGCCGGGAGGCCGTCGACGCCGGGCGCGGGTTCCGGCTCGACCCGCAGCAGGGCGGCGAGTCGGTCGCCGTGGGCGAGGCCGAGTAGCTGGCCGCCGGCGGATCGCAGCCGGTCGCCGTCCGGGATGGCATTCGGGTCGCTGCCGGGCAGTTGGTCCAGCGGTCCGAGCCGCCAACCGTCCGCCGTGCGCGAGGCGGCCGGGTCGTCCGGGTCGAACAGCGCGAAGGCCCGCTCCGCCACCTGGTCGACGTCGGCGCCGGGCGCCGGCGCCAGATCGGCGAGTACGCCCCGGTCCGAGCCGAGCACGGCGGCGTCCAGCACGAGCGTGTCGATCCGGTCCAGCTCCCGCAGCACGCTGCGGTCCATCGCGATCACTCCGCGCCGGGCCAGCATCCGGCCGAGCTGGGCGGCGTACCCCTCGCGTCCACTGCCAGGAGCCTTCGGCAGGGTGGACAGGCCCAGCGCGGCGGCCCGTTTCGGCCCGGCGAACGGCATCGCCGCGACACCCGTGGCCGCTCCCGCGGCGAGCATGCGGTTGACGTACCGCTCGACCGGGCCGTCCGGCTTCGGCCGGGGACGCTCGACGACCGGCCAGCGGGCGGTGGCTCGTTCCGGGTCGCCGGTCAGTCGTGGCTCGGCCCGCTCCCAGGCCGCGAGCTGGGCCCGCGCCTCGCCCCACTGCACCAACCGTTGGGCGCCGTCCAGGGCGATCCCGGTCCAGCGGCCGGTCAGGCCCTGCACCACCGCTTCGGCCAGCGGGAAGAGGAGGTCGGCGCGGGGATCTGAGCGCAGCCGTTTGCCGATGAACTGGTGCAGCTTCGGTTGTAGGTCGATCGCGGAGAGCAGGCCGGCCACCTCACCGGGCAGCGGTGCGAACGGCAGGATCCGGGTGGCCGCCGAGATGGTCAGGCCGAGCGCGTCCGAGGCGAGTGCGCCGAGGGTACGGGGGGTTCGCGGCCCCTCCTCCGGTGGGTGCGGCGGTGGGATCTCCGGGTCGGGTTCGTGGTCGCAGGTCTGCTCGATCCGGCTGATCGTGGCGATCAGGTCGCGCAGTGCCGGCTCGGGGGCCTGGACGGCAACCACCACCCGCCCGGACGGGGCGTTGACCCGAGCCCAGGCGACCCCGGGCAGACGCTCCAGCGCGCCCTCCACCTGACGTGCCAGTTTGTTGCCGCCGTCCTGGCAGACGCCGTGCACCTCGATGTGGTGTCTTCCCGGTCGGGACCAGACCCGACGCCGCGTCAGCCCGGCCGTGCGGGCCAGCCGGGTCGCGGCCGAACCGACGGTCCGGGACGCCTCGCCGACCAGGTGCGGCACGCCGAAGGACGGCAGGATGCGGCTGGCTGCGCGACCCGCCGCCGTCATCGAGGCGTACGGCTGGACGGACGCTGGCCCGACTCCCTGTTGCTGCTGGTCCTGACCTTGCCCATGTCGTCCTCCCAGCGCGCTCACGTCCGGCGGCCTGGCTTCCCGACCTGCCGTCCGTTATGCCCCTGCGGTGGTGGAACTTTCCGCCGCTGCCGGCGCATGGACGGGGTGGGCCGTGGAATCCGACGACCTTCACCGGACATGGGGAGGCCGGCATGAGCACGCTGACGCGACATCTCAACGGTTCGCACGAGAACGTTCGGATGTACACCCGGCGGGTGGCGTTACCGATGCTGGGCGATGTGGCGGTGCCGCCACCGGACAAGGTCGCCTACTACGCGGGGCTCGGTGTCCTCGCCGCACTGCAGGTCATCGAGTGGCCGATCGCCCTGGTGATCACCGCCGGTCACCTGCTGGCGGACCAACACCTGTCGGGACTGGTGCGCGGGGTCGGTCAGGCGCTCCAGGATGCCTGACGAGAGCCGGGTCACCGACGATTGACCTGAATCCAGGTTCAAGTCGCATGCTCGGGTCATGCCGAGCACAGTCGCCACCACCGCACCGACCGCACCGGGACTGTTCGCACCTCGGTTGCGGGCGATGACCGTGGGCAGCGTCGCGTTGATCTCGTTGCTGGCGTTCGAGGCGTTGGCGGTCGGTACGGCGATGCCGACCGTGGCCCACCACCTGGACGGGCTCGCGCTGTACGGGATCGCGTTCGGTGGCCCGTTCGCCACCGGTGTGCTGGCCATGGTGGTGTCCGGCATCTGGTGTGACGCCCGGGGCCCTCGGGGCCCGATGTGGCACGGGGTCGCCTGGTTCGTGGTGGGGTTGCTGATCGCCGGGACCGCTCCCGTGATGAGTGTGCTGGTCGTCGGGCGGGTGGTGCAGGGGTTCGGCTCCGGGCTGCTGTCGGTGGCGCTCTACGTGATCGTCGGGCAGGCGTACCCGCAGGAGCTGCACCGGCGGATCTTCGCCGCGTTCGCGGCGGCGTGGGTCGTACCGTCGCTCGTGGGTCCGGCGGTGGCCGGTCTGATCGTGGAGCACCTGGGGTGGCGCTGGGTCTTCCTCGCGGTGCCGGCGGTGGCGGTGCCGGCGGTGTTGCTGATCCACCCCGGCCTGCGGTCGCTGGGGCGGAGCGCGGAGGCCCGGCCGCCGGCCGGCGCGGCGGGCCGGATCGGTTGGGCGTGTGGGGCCGCGGTGAGCGCCGCTCTGCTGCACATCGGGGGGCAGCAGCGCGGTGCCACCGCCCTGACGCTCGTCGCGCTCGCCGTGGTCGGCCTGTTGGTGTGTGCCCCGCGTCTGCTGCCGGCCGGGTTCCTGCGGGCGGCCCGGGGGCTACCCACGGTGGTGGGGCTGCGCGGGTTGGCGTCGGCGGCCTTCGTCGGCGCCGAGGTGGTCATCCCGTTGCTGCTCTCCCGGGAGCGGGGTCTCTCGCCGACCGCCGCCGGGCTGGTCCTCACGGTCGGCGCGCTGGCGTGGTCGGCAGGCTCCTGGTTGCAGGGCCGGATCCCGGTGCCGGCGTCCCGGGCCACCCTGCCGCGTGTCGGGCTGAGCTGCATCACGGTCGGCACCGCCACGGTGGCGCTGGCCGTCCGGCCCGAGCTTCCGGTGGCCGTCGCGGTCGTCGGTTGGGCGGTGGCCGGCCTCGGCATGGGGCTGCTCTACCCGTCGCTGTCGGTGCTCACCCTGGAGTTGTCCGCCCCCGGCGAGCAGGGCCGCAACAGTTCCTCGTTGCAACTGGGCGACTCCCTCTTCGCGGCGACGGTGCTCGCGCTGACCGGTGCCCTGCTGGCCGCGGGGAGCGCGCCGGGCCCGGGCAGTTACACGGCGACGCTGGCGGTGACGGCGGGCCTGGCGCTGCTCGGCGCGCTGTTGGCCGGCCGCGTCGTGGTGGGTGGGAGCGCGCGACCGGGCGGGTGATCCGAGGATTCGGCCGCGTCCGGCCCGGTGGTGCCGGGAGGATGGCGGGCGATGAACTTCCTGACCGTCCTGCCACTCGCCGTGGTGATGGTCGCCGGGACCCAACTGGTGGTGGCGGTCTTCCTCGCCTCGTCGGACCGGCCCCGGGCGGCGTCGCTGGGTTTCCTCGCCGGGGCTGGGCTGGTGGTCACGGCCGGAGTGACGGTGAGCTGGCTGCTGACCCGTTGGGTGGGCGGGCTGGCCGCCGACGCGAGTGCCGTCGCCGGCAGGGTCGATCGCGGTCCCGCCATCGATCTGGTGGTTCTCGCCCTGCTGGTCGGCCTGGCCGTGCTGGTGTGGGTACGACGGCACCGGTCCGGGCCGCCGAGGTGGCTGGGCAGCATCGAGCACGCCGACCCGCGTACGGCACTGCGACTTGGTGCGCTGCTCTTCGTGTTGACGCCGACCGACGACCTGACCATGGCCGCCGTCGGGGCGAGCGTGGCCCGGCACAACCTGCCGTGGTGGCACCTGGTGCCGTTCGTGCTGCTCACCGTGCTTCTGCTCGCACTGCCGCTGCTGGCGTTGCTGCTGCTCGGAGCCCGGGCGGCGCGGACCCTGACCCGGATGCGGGAGTGGGCCGAGGGGCACGCCTGGATCGTCAACGAGATCGTGATCGCGTTCTTCGCGCTGCTGACCGTCTTGGACCTGATCCGCTCGGGGTGAGCCGGGCAGACACGTACGGGGGAACCGGGCGGAGATGAGAGCAACAGCGGTTCACGTTCGTCTTACGGTGACGGCATGTTCGTTGTCGTCACCACGGTGATCCTCTACGTCTTCGGTTTCGTCTTCCTCTACGGCGTGATCCGGCTGGGTGTCCGGCATGCCATGGAGGACCTGGAGCTGCAACGAGCCAGGGCCCGGCGCGAGGAGGAGCTGGCGGCGGCCCGCGACCGCTCCTTCCTGCGCGACAACGCCTTCCTCGCCGGCAGTTGAGCACCGGATCGGTCCGGCCCCGGCCGGCGGTGTCGCGGGACGACCCGGGAGCCGCCGGGCGGTTCGGCGTGCCGGATGCGAGGATCGCACCCGTGATGGGAACGCTGAAGACCGAACCCGCCCGCGCCCGCCTCGACCTGCTCGCCCCGCCGGTGGCGGAGGTCATCGCGCAGTGGCCCGCGGACGCGCCGGTGGACGTCAACGACGTGCTGGTCGCGCCGATCGACGCGGAGCTCGCCGACACCGCGGCATTCTGTGCGGCGTACGAGGTGGGGCTGGACGTGTCGGCCAACTGTGTCGTGGTGGCGGGCAAGCGTGAGGGTGTGGTCCGCTACGCGGCCTGCATCGTCCTGGCCACCACCAGGGCGGACGTCAACGGGGTGGCCCGCCGGGCGCTCGACGTCCGTAAGGCGAGCTTCGCCCCGATGACCGACGCGGTCGAGTTGACCGGGATGGAGTACGGCGGCATCACCCCGATCGGGCTGCCCGCACAGTGGCCGATCCTGGTGGACGCCCGGGTCATCGCCACCCCGCACGTCATCATCGGCTCCGGCGTACGGCACAGCAAGATCGCGCTGCCGGGGCCGGCGCTGGGTGCACTGCCCGGCGCGCAGGTGGTGGAGGGGCTGGCCAGGCCAGCCTGAGCATGGACCGGCATCGATGTTGTTGCACGTGAAACATCGTGATCATCGATGCCGGACGTCCCGGTGGCTCAGTGGGCCGCGGCCTCGCGTTGCTCGACCTCGGTGAGCGCGGCGAGCAGCGTCTGCACCTCCTGCGCACCGGAGACGGCGTACTTTCCGGCCAGGACGAAGGTCGGCACGCTGCTGATGCCCAGGCCCTGCGCCTCGGCCAGTTGGGCGGCGACGTCGGTGACCCGCTCGTCGGAGTCGAGGAACCGGCGCGCGTCGGCCGCGTCCAGGCCGATCTCGCCGGCCAGGGTGGCCAGCGCCTCCCGCGACCCGATGTCGACCCCGTGGTGGAAGTGCGCCTGGTAGAGCGCCTCCACCATCTCGGCCGCCCTACCCCGGTCGGTGGCCCAGGAGACCAGCCGGTGCGCGTCGAAGGTGTTGGCGGTCACCGCGCGGTCGTAATCCAGGTGAAGGCCGTCACCCGCCGCGACCTGGGTCACGTGGGCGAACACCTGCCGGGCGCGTTCCGGGCCGCCGAACTTGCCGGCCAGCGCCTGCACCACCGGGAGGGGTTCGGGCACCGGCGACGGGTCGAGCTGGAACGGCCGGTAGTGGACCGTCACCTCGCCCGGATAGCTGGCGAGGGCCTCATCCAGGCGACGCTTGCCGATGTAGCACCACGGGCAGACGACGTCCGCGTAGATCTCGATCTCCATGATCGGTGCCAACCTCGCGGTCAGGCCAGTTGTTCCCGCACCTGACGCTTGAGTCGACCCAGGATCGCCGTGCCGCCGCGGATCCGCAGCGGGCTGATCGCCTGCGCCAACCCCATCCGCTGGTAGAGGTCGTCCGGCACGGCCAGCACCTCCTCCGGGCTCGCCAGGGCCAACCCCTCGGCGAGGATCCCGGCGAACGCCCGGGTGGTCGGCGCCTCCGGCGGGCAGTCGAAGATCGTCGCCACGGTGCCCTCCGGGGTCACCTTGGCGCGCAGGAAGAACGACGTCTGACACTCGGGCACCTGCTCCATGCCCTCGCGCTCGACGGTGCCCTCCGGCAGCACCGGGATGACGTCCGCGTACTCCAGGAGCATCTCCAACACCAGGTCGCGCGGCGCGGCAGCGAACTCGTCGACGATCTCGGCCAGTCGGGCCGGCATGTCAGCCATGCGTCGAGGCTACCGCCGGCCACCCGCGGACCGGCCGGCGGCGCACACCGCCGCCCGGCCCGGCCCGTTCGTCACACCGTCGGCGACTGCTCGCTGATCTCGCTGAGGGCGCTTGTGGGGTCGAGCTGCATGGCCAGGTCGCCGAGCGAGACGATTCCGACCAGCTTGCGGTCGGTGTCACAGACCAGCACGCGGCGGATGCCCCGGTCCCGCATGAGCGCCGCCGCCTCACCCGCCGTGCAGTGCTGCTCGATCATGACCACCTCGCGGGTGACGATCGAGCCGATGGTGGTGGCCGCGGGGGAGCTGTTCTCCGCGACGGCCCGCACCACGATGTCCCGGTCGGTGAGCATGCCGGCGAGGCTGGCGCCGTCGGTGACCACCACGTCGCCGATGTCCGCCTCCTTCATCACCCTGGCCGCCTCGTCCAGGGTGGTCTCGGCCGGCAGGTATACCACCTGCTTGGTCATCACGTCACTGACCCGGTAACCGGTCATGAGAGCCTCCGAAGACGTTTTCACTCGATCCGACTGCACTACCCCGTGACGCGGCAGCTACACCAGGTTCCCACGCGCCTGGCGTACCTCGTGGACGAGCAGGTCCACCAACCCGTCCAGCGGCACCTCCGTGCGCCCGTCGCCGGCCCGCTCGCGCAGCTCGACGTACCCCTCGGTGAGCCGGCGGCCGACCACGACGGCCCGGGGGATGCCGATCAGCTCGGCGTCGGTGAACTTGACCCCGGCCGAGACGTGCGTCCGGTCGTCGACGAGCACCCGCAGGCCGGCGGCGTCGAGGCGTCCGCCGAGCTCCAGCGCCGCGTCGAGCTGCGGGCCCTTGCCCGCGACCACCAGGTGTACGTCGCACGGCGCGATCGCCGCCGGCCAGACCAGCCCCCGGTCGTCGTGGTGTTGTTCGGCGATCGCCGCGACCGCCCGGGACACCCCGATGCCGTAGCAGCCCATGGTCGGCCGGACCGGCTTGCCGGCCGGCCCGAGCACGTCGACCGAGAACGCGTCGGTGTACCGGCGACCGAGTTGGAAGATGTGGCCGATCTCGATACCCCGCCGGATCGTCAGCTCGCCGTCGCCGCAGTCGGGGCAGCTGTCACCGGCGCGCACCTCGGCCGCCTCGATCGTGCCGTCGGGTGTGAAGTCCCGCCCGCAGACCACGTCTGTCGCGTGCCGGCCGGGCTCGTTCGCCCCGGTCAGCCAGGCGGAGCCGGGCACCACCCGGGGATCGACCAGGTAGCGGATGCCCAGCTTGTCGAGCACCTGCGGCCCGAGGTACCCGCGAACCAGCTCCGGATGCTCGGCCCACTCGTCGAAGACGGCCACCTGGGCCGGCGCCAACGCGGCGGTGACCCGCTTCAGGTCGACCTCCCGGTCCCCGGGCAGCCCGATCACCAGCGGCTCGGCCCGGTCGGCACCCGGTTGCCGGACGGACAGCACCACGTTCTTCAGGGTGTCGGCGGCGGTCCAGCCGTCCCGACCACCCAACCGGCGGGCGTTCGCCAGCTCGACAAGGCTGACGATCGTCGGCGTCTCCGGAGTGTCGTGCGCCTCGGCGGCCGGCTGCGCGCTCGGGTCACCGGCGGTCGGCGCCCGGGTGATCACGGCCTCGGTGTTTGCCGCGTAGTCGCAGGCGGTGCAGCCCACGAAGGTGTCCTCGCCGACCGGAGTAGCCGCCAGGAACTCCTCCGACGCGGAGCCGCCCATCGCCCCGGACATCGCGTGCACCACCGCGTAGTCCAGGCCCAATCGGTCGAAGATCCGCTGGTACGCGGCACGGTGCCGGGCGTACGCGTCCCGCAGCCCCGCGTCGTCCAGGTCGAAGGAGTACGCGTCCTTCATCAGGAACTCCCGGCCGCGCAGCAGACCGGCCCGGGGCCGCGCCTCGTCGCGGAACTTCGTCTGCACCTGGAACAGCGTCACCGGAAAGTCCCGGTACGAGGTGAACACGTCCTTGACCAGCAGCGCCGCCATCTCCTCGTGGGTGGGTGCCAACAGGTGCTCGGCGCCACGCCGGTCGGCGAGGGTGAAGATGTCGTCGCCGTACTCCGTCCACCGGCCGCTGGTGCGGTAGGGATCGGCCGGCAGCAGCGCCGGGAAGTGCACCTCCTGGTCGCCGATCGCGAACAGCTCGCCGCGCACCACGTCGGTGATCCGGTCCAGCACCAGCTTGCCCAGCGGCAGCCACGTGTAGCCGCCCGGCGCGGCGCGACGGATGTAACCGGCGCGCAGCAGGAGCCGGTGGCTCGGCACCTCCGCGTCGGCCGGGTCCTCGCGCAGGGTTCGCAGCAACAGGGTCGACATGCGCAGCAGCATGCGCGCAGCGTAGAGCGGCGCCGACCGGCCGAGCGAACCAATTCGTCAGTGGCGTCGCCGGGCGTCACGGCGTGCCGGGAAGTCGGCCCTCGCAGCGGACGTCCGGATCGGCCACCGGCCGCCGGGGCATCATCCAGTCCAGCGCGGTCTCCTCGACCGGCCAACCCCGCACCGACACCAGGCTGTACGGCACCGCCGCCGGCTGTGGGCAGAGGACCTGCGACTCGACCCACCCGTTCGGTACGAACCGGACGGTGGCGGAACGGTCCAGCATGATCGTCGACGTGTCGGTGACCGCGATGAGCGCACCGAGCACCACCTCCCGGCCGGCGACGGCCACCGGTGGTGGGACGGCCCCGCTGGCCGGGGGCGCCGTTGCGCCGTCCGGCGGGGTCGTCGCGGCCGGGGCCCGCGGGATCGTCGCGGCCGGTTCCCTCGGCACCACCTCGACCGCGGCGGTGGGCAGCAGCGGCACCCGGAGGAAGACCGCTCCCATCACCACTGGAAGCACTGCGGCGACCGTGAACGCCAGGCCGTGGGTCAGCGCCGGAGCGATCCAGCCGGGGATCGGGCCGGTCAGCAGGAGGGTCGCGGCGGGTGGCACCGCCAGCAGCGCGGCGGTGGCCAACTCGCGATCCTGGTACGCCGTCCAGATCGCCGGGCCCAGCACGCTGTACGCCAGGACCGCCGCCGCCAACGGCAGGGCCACGCTGACCAGCAGGACCCGGGTCGGCTGGTCCGGGTGCAGATAGCGCGTACGCAGCGCGAGCAGCCAGAGGGCGAGCATCAGCAGCGACGGCAGGAAGCGGAGCTGCCAGGTGAGCGCCCCCAGCGCGACCGCCGCGGTGATCACCCAACCGGGGGTACGTGCCGTCCCGGAGGCCAGCAGGGACCGTTCCAGGTCGAACCGGTCAGGGGCGCTGAGCCGGAGCAGCCGACCGAGCACCCCGAAGGTGAGCACGACGACGGGGAACGCCCACACCAGGGCGATCAGCAGGGCGCTGAGCAGGCCGAGCGGGCTGACGTACTGGACCAGCAGCAGCATCGTGGACATGTCCTGTTGGCTGAGCTGCCACAGCCGCAGCACCAGGAGTAGGACGGGAAAAGCGGGAAGGAGGGTCAGCAGCCACTGCTGCGCCTGCCGCGCCCCCGCCATCCGGCGCGGGCGGCCGGTCTCGCCGAAGCTGGTGACGATCCGGGGTACGCCGGGGGCGGCAGCGCGGTCCTCTCCCACGGCCACTGTCGCACCTCCACCTTCCTCGCCTCGGGTTGTTGCTGCTCCGCGACCGGCTGCGGGAGGTTGTACCCCTGCTGCCACCGGAGGTTGGTGTTGTACGCGTTCTCCCAGGTCGAGTTCTCCTCGTCCGTGGCCGAGGCGTAGAGCGCGAGGTCGACCAGGTCGAGCAGGGCCTGGTTGGGGCCGACGTTGACACCCCACTTTTCCTGCGGTGACGAGCCGATGTCCCAGTGCTGCAACGGTTTGACGTTCTTGAGGGTCACCGGAAAGCGTTGACCGTCGTCGCCTGGCTGGTCGCCGGTGACGAAGCCGGCGAGGATCGCCGCGTCGGTGGTGACGGCCTGCACCTTGCCGTCGTACAGCTCCTGGATGCACTCGCTGATCCGGTTCCGGCCCACCGGCCTGGCGCCGGCCTCGGCGAGGCGTTGGATGGACGTCGAGGTGGTGAGCGAGCAGACCGTCAGGCCACGGAGATCCTCCAGGCTGCTCACCTGCTCCCGGAAGCTCTTCAACGTCACCACCGACTGCTCGGTGTGCAGGTACGCGGCGGAGAAGACGGCACCCTCCTCGCGGCGCTTGTCGTTGATGCTGTACGAGGCGATGACCATGTCGACGATGACGAACCCGTCGTTGTCCCGGGCCTGTCGACGGGCCCGGTCCTCGCTCTCGATCGGCACGAAGCGCACCTGGGAGTGGTCGAAGCCGAGGTAGCCCGCGATCAGGTAGGCGATGTCGACGTCGAAGCCCTTCCAGACGTTGTTCGAGAGGCGCTGCGAGATGCCCGGCTGGTCGTCCTTCACCCCGATGACGAGTTGCTGCTTGCCCTTGAGGCCGGCCTGCTCCAGCAACTCGTCGCGGGTTGGCGGGCCGGTCGCGAGGACGATCGGGACCAGGGCGGCAGCCAGCACGGCCAGCGCCACGATGAGCCCGACGAGTCGGAGTTGGCGGGCCCGTGCGGTGCGCGGCGATGTGGTCACCGCCGGGGCCGGCCCCGCAAGGGTCGGCTCGCTTTCCTGGCTCAACTAGGCCCTCCCCGCTGCTCGGACCGGTGATCGGCCCCCCATTGTGGGGCCTGGGAGCGAGTCACGGCACTCCTCGACCGGCCGGATTGGCGACAGAACGGCACGGGTCGGACCGGTTCGTCGCCCCATGACCTCCGCCACGTCGCCCGATCGGGGCACTGTCCACCGCGCCCTCGGTGAAAGACTGGTCGCCGCAGGCAACGAGTGGTGTGAGGGGGCGCGGGTGCGCTGGCGCAGTTTTGTCGCGGTCGGGGACAGTTTCACCGAAGGCATGGATGACGCGTACCCGGACGGCACCTTCCGGGGCTGGGCGGACCTGGTGGCGACCCGGCTCGCCGCCGAGGCGGGCCCCGACTTCCGGTACGCGAACCTGGCCATCCGGGGCCGGCTCTTTCCCAGCGTCGTTGCCGAGCAGGTGCCGTCGGCGGTGGCGATGAAGCCCGACCTGATCAGCTTCGCGGCCGGCGGCAACGACGTGCTGCGCCGCACCTTCGATCCGGACACGCTGGTGGCCCGCTTCGACGAGGTGGTCCGGCAACTGCGCTCGGGCGGCGCGGACGTGCTGCTCTTCCGGTTCGCCGACGTGATGGCCCGACTGCCCGGTCAGCGCCTCGTCGCCCCCCGGGTGCAGTTGCTCAACCAGGCCGTCGGCGAGACCGCCGAGCGGCACGGCGCCATCATGGTCGACCTGTACGCCGACGACACCTTCCTCAACCCGATGCTCTGGAGCACCGACCGGTTGCACCTCTCCCCGGCCGGGCACCGGCGGGTCGCGGGGCAGGTGCTGAACGCGCTCGGGGTCGGTTGCGACGAGGAGTGGCTGATGGTCCCGCCGCACCCGGCGCCGTCGCCCTGGTTGGCTGCCCGTGCCGCCGACGTGCGGTGGGCCGGTCGGCACCTCGCACCCTGGGTGAAGCGGCGACTGACCGGCCGGTCGTCCGGCGACACCGTGACGGCGAAACGCCCGCTGCTCGGGCCGATCGTCGACTGAGCCTCCGAACAGGGCATCCGGCCCGCCACGTAGACCGGTTATCGGATCGCCCGACGTCGTGCCCACCCGATAGTCTCCGTTGCCCCCGTCGATCGAGCACGGGGACAACAGGGAAGGCGGATGAGGGATGACCCTCATACCTGGTACGACGTCGTCCAGATCAACCGGGCGATCCTTGCTGGCTGGCGCACTGTCCACGCTGGTCGCCGCCGGGCTGGTGGTCGTCTCGACCGCCTCGCCGGCCGCCGCGTACGACGTGCGCTTCGAGAAGAACACCTCCTGGGCCTGGACCGACTCCGAGCGCCCAAAGAAGATCGACATTGATCAGGCCGGCGACGTGGCCGTCGGCACCTGGGTCGACAGCAAGCGACGCCCGCACACCTCACGGGCGTACTTCACCTTCGACATCACCTCCTATCGCGGCGCGGTCATCGAACTCGCGACGTTCAACGCCAAGGAGACCGGGGCGGGCGACTGCGCCAAGCGTCCCGAGGTGGAGTTGTGGCGCACCGAGGCGTACACCTCGCGCTCCAGTTGGGCGAAGCCCCCGGTCGACCTCGCGCGTATCGACACCACCGCGCTACCCGCGGAGTCCGGGTGCCCGGCTCCCTACGTCGGATTCGACGCCACGCAGGGGCTGCGTCAGGCACTCGCCGAGGGCAAGTCGACGCTCACTCTCTCGCTCCGGCTCCCGGTCAGGGTCGAGAAGGACCCGAAGCTGGCCCGGAAGTACGCGAGCCAGGTGGGCCTCTCGATCGTGCACAACTACCCGCCGGGCGTACCGACCGACCTGCAGACGGCGAACGGCACGAACTGCACTGTCGCTGAGCCGTACCAGGTGCTGCCGTTCCGAACCCTGGACCTCTCGGCGGTCGTGCACGACAGGGACCGCACCGACACCGGCGGGACGGACGAGATCACCGCGACGTTCGCACTGTGGCCGGTCGACGAGCCGGACGCCCGGGTGGAACGCATCGACTTCTCCCGCGACGGTCAGCGGGCGCTGGGCCGGTTCCGGGATTTCCCCTCCCTGTTCGAGCACGACCGGGTCTACGCCTGGCAGGTGCGGGCGGCGGACAGCGGAGCCACCAGTGAGTGGAGTCCGGTCTGCTACTTCCGTACCGATTTCGAGGGGCCGACCACGGCACCGGCGGTGTCCTCCACCGACTTCCCGGTCGACGGGCCGCCGGCACCGGCGCTGTCGGGGAGGTTCACCTTCGACGCCCAGGGCGCGGCGGACGTGGCCGGATTCGTCTACCAGCTCAACTCCGGCGCTCCCGGCCGGGTGACCGCCAACCACCCCGGCGGCTCGGCCACCGTGACCCTGAACCCCCGCAGCGGCCCGAACTCGCTCGATGTGTGGAGCGTGGATGCCCTCGGCAACCAGTCGCCGGTAACCAACTACCGCTTCTCGGGCGCCCTCACCATGCCGACCATCTCCTCGACCGTCTACCAGGAGTTCACCGAGAGCGGCGGACCGGGCGTACCCGGGGTGTTCACCTTCACCCCGGTCGTGCCCGGCACGGTCAGCTACCGCTACTCCTTCAACGAGCAGACCGGCACCGTGCCGGCCAACGCTGACGGCAGCGCGTCGGTGACCTGGGTGCCGACCGAGGCCGGCTGGACGATGCTCGAGGTTGTCGGCGTCAACCAGGACGGCGTCGAGACCACGGCAGCCATCTGGTTCTTCGGGGTTGCCGAGCAGCCCGCAGGCAGTTAGAGCCGGTGTGCGGCCGGCCCATCACCCTCCCGGGTGGTGGGCCGGGCGCGTTTCCGGCCACATGTGTCGTTCCCGATCCCCGATGCCGGGCCGTCCGGTCGTGTCGCGGCGTAGTTTGGGGATCATGTCTGTGCCGAACGATCCTGATCCCCGCCTTCAGTCGTACGCGGACCCGCAACGGCTGGTCACCACCGAGTGGCTGGCCGAGCACCTGGGCGACGAGGGCCTCGTGGTTGTCGAGTCCGACGAGGACGTGCTGCTCTACGAATCGGGTCACATCCCCGGTGCGGTGAAGGTCGACTGGCACCTGGAGCTGAACGACCAGGTGACCCGCGACTATCTGGATGCCGCGAGCTTCGCCGAGTTGTGCGCCGCGAAGGGCATCGGCCGGGGCGACACGGTCGTCTTCTACGGCGACAACTTCAACTGGTGGGCCGCGTACGCCCTCTGGGTGTTCTCGCTCTTCGGCCACGCCGACGTGCGGCTGCTCGACGGCGGCCGGCAGAAGTGGATCGCCGAGGGGCGCGAGGTGACCCGCGACAAGCCAGCTCGCCCCCGTGCCGACTACCCGGTCCCGCTGCGGGACGACGCGCCGCTGCGGGCCTACCGTGAGCAGGTCATGGCGCACATCGCCGCCGGCCGGCCGCTTGTCGACGTCCGGTCGCCGGGTGAGTACACCGGCGAGACGCTGCACATGCCGGACTACCCGCAGGAGGGCGCGCTGCGGGGCGGCCACATCCCGGGGGCGGTCAGCAAGCCGTGGAAGTCCGCCGCCAACGACGACGGCACGTTCAAGTCCGCCGACGAGTTGAAGGCGATCTACGCCGACCAGCTCGGGCTGAGCCCCGACGACGACGTGATCGCGTACTGCCGGATCGGCGAGCGGTCCAGCCACACCTGGTTCGTGCTGCGGCACCTGCTGGGTTACCCGCAGGTGCGTAACTACGACGGCTCGTGGACCGAGTGGGGCAACCTGGTCCGGGCACCCGTCGTCAAGGGCGACCAGCCCGGCGGCCTGGCCGCCTGAGCGGCGGTGTGGGCCTGGCCGCCTGAGCGGTGGTGCTGGCTTGAACCGTCCCCGCGCGATGCCCTGTCGCGCGGGGACGGTCGTTTCAGCCGGCGACCGCGAGCACGCCACGCAGGTCGCGGATGATGCCGGTGATCTCGCCGGTCTCCGGGTTCCAGCGGGCCAGGGCGGCCGGTTCCAGTCGCAGCAGCACCGAACCCTTGTTGTCCCAGCCCAGCACCTCGCAGCAGCCCTTGCTGCGCTCCCGGCCCAGGTCGAGCACGTGCACCACCGCTCCGGTCCGGGCGTCCAGCACGGCCGCCCCCTCGGCGCCGTCGATCTCGCCGTTGGTGATCCACGCCGCGCTGGCCAGTCGCCCGCCGTGCAACCAGCCCCGGCCGTAGAACTCGTTGACCTGGTAGGGCGCGGGCAGCGCATCGCCGGTGATCCGTTCTTCGGAACGGATCGTGGCCTCGCGGGCGGTCCGGGTGCGCAGCTTCAGGCTGCTCCGCTCGCCGATCAGCTCGACAAGCGGTGCCTCGCGGCCGGCTGCCGGATCAGGTGCGACCACGGCCCAGGTCGACACGTCGATCGTGCTCGCCGTCCCGGTGGCCCGGTCCACCGCGTACGTGCGGTCCTCGCTGCCGACCAGCACCCGGTCGTTCGCCCAGACCACCCGCTCCAGATAGCCGTCGAGCGGAATCCGGCGTACCTCCGCGGTGGTGAGGTCGACCATGACCAGTTCCTTGGTCTGCGCGAACGCCGCCGACTTGCCGTCCGGCGACAGCACGCCCGGCTTCACGGCGGGTGCCTCGTTGTAGCTCACGTCCCGGGTGGGTGCCAGCGTCACCACGTCGAGACTGCGCACCACGCCGTCGTTGCCGAGCACCCGAACCGGGCCGTCCGCGCGATTCTCCTCGTCCGTCGGCTGGAACAGCGCCAGCGCCCGCTGGACCGGTCGCTGGGAGAGCGGCACGGTCGCCGGGCCGCTGAGTCGGGCCAGCGGGTCGGGCGGGAAGGTCAGCTCGGCGGGCGGGTGCTGCACGGGGCCAGGGTGCGTGGGGACGACTGTCGGGGTCGGTGCCACCGAGTGATTCGGCGGCGGGTCGGCGGGCGATCGCAGAGCCGCCACCGTGCCACCGCCGACCAGTGCCACGGCCAGGACGACCCCGCCGACCGCCCGCCGAGCGCGCCGCCTACGCCGAGCCCGGTCCCATCCGGCCGACGCCGGCTGGCTGGGTAGGACGTCCTCGACGCTGGCGGTCAGGAGTTGGCGCAGATCCTGCTCGTTCACGGGTTCACCTCCACGCCGGTGGCCAGATCGGCCCTGCCCTGACCCGCTCGGGCGTTCTGGGCGAGATCTGGGGCGGATTCGCGGAGGCGGCGTAGTGCCGCGTGACACTGGCTCTTCACGGTGCCGACGGTCACCCCGAGCGCCTCTGCGGTGGCGACCTCGGTCAGGTCCTCGTAGTAGCGCAACACCAGGACGGCCCGCTGCCGGGGCGGCAGCAGGCCCAGTGCGTCGTGCAGCGTCAGCCGCAGCGCGCCGTCGCGGTCGTGGGTCGCCCGGTCCGGCGGTGTGGCGCTCAGCCATTCCCGCCGTCGGCGACGCCACCACGACACCGCGTCCCGGTAGAGGATGGCCCGCACGTACGCGGCGGGGTCGCCGTCGCGAACCGACGCCCAGCGCAGCGCCAGCTTGAGCAGGGCCTCCTGGAGGAGATCCTCGGCCTGGTGGCGGTTGCCACAGATCAGGTAGGCGGCGCGGAGCAGCCGGTGTTGGTGGCTCTCCACGAAGGCGAGGTAGCCGTCGCGTCCGTCGTGTCCCGTCGGTACCATCCGCCCTCCCTTCCGGCGTCGCGTCACGCGTCACCTGCCAGACGCACGAGGAGGGGTAAAAGGTTGGGTCAGTTTTCCGGCACCCCGGTCAGATAGCGCTGAAGGGTCGGTGCGATCCAGGAGACCAGTTCCTCGGCCGGCGCGTCCACGATGGGTGGCAGGCGGACGATGTATCTGGTGAACGCGAGGCCGAGGATCTGGCTGGCCACCAGACCGGCACGTCGGGTGGTCAGTGCCGGGTCGGTGCCGAACGTGGCCACGGCGGCGGTGAGCTGGTCGGCGAAGATGCCCCGCATGCGCTCGGCGGCGCCCGGGTTGGTGCTGGCGGCCCGCAGGAGCGCCACGAGCGTCTCGTCGCCCTCCCAGCGGGCGAGGAAGTGCCGGATCAGCACCTCGCCGAGGCGGGCGGGCGGCACCGGGGCCAGATCGGGCAGGCGCAGGTCGAACTCGGCCGCCGCCGCGAAGAGCCCCTCCTTGCTGCCGTAGTAGCGCATCACCATCGACGGGTCGATCTGAGCGTCGGCGGCAATGGCCCGGATCGTGGCGCGCTCGTATCCGTCCGCCGCGAAGCGTTCCCGGGCCTTCCGCAGGATCGCCGCCCGGGTGGCGTCGGAGCGGCGGGGGTGGGTCGGCTGGGCGGACGCTGTCATGTCCACGACCGTATGCCAACAACTGTTGACACACAATCAGCAGCGCCCTAGCGTCGCCAACAAGTGTTTGCCAACAGTCGTTGGCAATAGTCGTTGGCAACAGTCTTCCGGAGGTGGCCATGCTGCCCGTGAGCACCGACGTCCTGGTGGTGGGCGCTGGCCCCACCGGTCTCGCCACCGCGCTGACACTGGCCCGACGCGGGATCGAGGTGACCGTCCTGGACCAACTGACCGAGCCGCCCACGACCTCCCGTGCGGCAGTCGTGCACGCGTACACCCTGGAGGTGCTGGACCGGATCGGCGCGGCGGCGCCGCTTGTCGCCCAGGGGGTGCGGTCGCCGCGTTTCACCGTCCGCGACCGGGACCGGGTGTTGCTGGCGGTGCCGTTCCACCAGTTGCCATCCCGCTTCCCCTACGCGCTGCTGGTCTCGCAGTCGGTCACCGAGGCGGTCCTCAGCGGTCGGTTGGCCGCCCGCGGCGTCCAGGTCCGCCGGCCGTCGCGGTTGACCGGCCTGACCCCGGCCGGCGACGGGGTGCTCGCGCAGGTCGACGGGGAGACGCTGCGCGCCCGGTACGTGGTCGGTGCGGACGGCCTGCACAGCACCGTCCGGCAGGCGGCCGGTATCGGCTTCACCGGCCCCAGTGACGAGGAGTCCTTCGTGCTCGCCGACGTACGGGTGGACAGCACCCTGCCCGGTGACGAGGTGGCGCTCTTCCTCGCCCGTTCCGGTCCGCTGATCTGGGCACCCCTGCCGGACGGAGTGGTCCGGCTGGTAGCCGCGGTGGCGACGGCTCCGGCGGATCCGGATGCCGCGTACCTGCAGAGGTTGCTCGACGAGCGTGGCCCGGCGCGACGACCCGACCGGGTGACCGAGGTGCGCTGGGGCTCCCGGTTCCGGGTGCACCACCGGATCGCCGACACCTTCCGAGCCGGGCCGGTGCTGCTGGCCGGAGACGCCGGGCACGTGCACAGCCCAGCCGGCGGCCAGGGCATGAACCTCGGCATCTGCGACGCGGTCGCCCTCGGCACCGCGGTGGCGGACGTGCTCGACGGAGGCCCCGAATCGCTGCTCGACGACTACAGCGCCCGGCAGCGGCCGATGGCCGAGGACGTGTTGAGCTTCGCCGCCGGGCTGACCCGGCTGGCCACCGTCTCCCCGGCCCGTCGACCGGCCCGTGACGTGCTGCTCCGGGTGCTCGGCACACTGCCGCCAGCGCGCCGGAAGGTCGCGCTGCGCCTGTCCGGGCTGTCCCACCGGGCACCGACGCCGGGTTAGCCGACGCCGGTGGGGTTGGGCACGCCGGTCACGGCCGGCCGCCGCGCCCGCCACCGGCACCGTGCCGTACGCCGCGGCAGCCAGACCGGCGAGCACCGCCCCGACCGGTGCGGTGAGCAGGCCGACCATCCGCTGGGCCGCACCCACCCGGCCGAGCAGCCCGGTCGGCACGTGCCGCTGCCCGTACGACGCCGACAGGCTGTTCCACACCACGGTCCCGACGGCGAAGACGGCCAACGCGAGGCCGCCCGGCACCGGATGCCGAGCCAGCGCGAACCCGGTCAACGCCACGGTCTGCGCGGCGAGCACCGCACGCAACGTCGACACCGTGCCGAACCGGGCGGCGAGCCGACCCGCCCCGAGAGCCCCCGTCACACCGCCGACGATGGCGGCGGCGGCGAACAGCCCGTACCCGGCCGGCGGCACCCGCAGCACGTCCAGCGCGTAGAGCACCAGCACCGCCATGATCCCGCTGATCGCCAGGTTGCTCGCGGCGGCCAGCAGGGTGACCCGCCACAGTGTCCGGTGCCCGCGTAGCCACCGCATCCCCTCGGCGATCTCGCTGCGCACCGATCCGCGCCGTGCGTGCGCTCTCGCGACCGGAACCGGAACCGGTGCCAGGGCCAGCACGAGCAGGGCGGCGGCGGCGAAGGTGACGGCGTCGAGGGCGAACGGCAGGGCCGGGGCGAGGGCGAAGAGGACACCGGCGGCGGGTGCGCCGAGGAAGCCGCCGGCCACCGCGGACCCCGCCTGGAGTCGACCGTTCGCCCGGGGCAGCGCGTCCGGGGACACCAGCGCGGGAAGCAGGGCGAACGACGCGGAGTCGAAGAGGGTGCCCAGCGCGGCGAGGAGGAACGCCGCCAGCAGCAGCACCGCGACACCGACCCGGTCGAGGGCGACCGCCACGGCCAGCGCCGCCACCACGATGGCGCGTACCCCGTCGACCAGGGCCATCGTCCGACGGCGGTCCCAGCGGTCCGCGTACACGCCGCCGAGCAGGCCGAAGAGCAGCGGCGGTAGCTGACCGGCCACGGTGACCGCCGCGATGATCCGGGGGTCGCGGGTCACCGCCGCGGCCAGCAGGGCCAGCGCCGGCGTACGCAGCGCGTCCCCGAGCCGCGACGAGACGGCGGCGGACCAGAGCAGCCGGAAGTCCCGGCCGAGAGCTGAGGAGGTCATCCGGTGACCGTGCCGGTTCGACCGGGTCGAGGGTCAAGCCGTCGAGACGAAAGAGGGACGCGCCTGTCGGTGATCATCGGTACGGTGGGCGCCGGCATCGGACCGGGGAGAAACCAGGCGTGGATCACACTTTCCAGGTCGACCTGCGTGGCGTGGTCGACCTGCTCAGTCATCACCTTTACGGCAGCCCGCGGGTCTACGTCCGCGAGCTGCTCCAGAACGCGGTGGACGCGATCACCGCCCGGCGTGCGGTCGAGCCGGACGCGCCGGCGCTGGTCCGCATCGAACCCCCGGACCGCACCGGGGACGGCACGCTGCGGGTGCACGACACCGGCATCGGCCTGACCGAGGCGCAGGTGCACGAGTTGTTGGCCACCATCGGCCGCAGCTCCAAGCGCGACGAGCTGGGCTTCTCCCGGCACGAGTTCCTCGGCCAGTTCGGCATCGGCCTGCTCTCCTGCTTCCTGGTGGCCGACGAGATCCAGGTGCTCACCCGGCACGGCGACAATCCGACGGTGCGCTGGACCGGGTACGCCGACGGCCGCTACGCGGTGACGCTGGCCCCGCCGGAGGCCGCCCGCGCCGAGCCGGGCACCACCGTCACGCTGGTGCCCCGCCGCGACGCCGACCAGTGGTTCACCACCCCGACCGTCACCGACCTGGCCCGACTCTTCGGGGCGCTGCTGCCGGTCACCGTCCGCGTCGGCGACGTCGTCACCACCACCGGGGCACCGCCGTGGCCGACCACGCCGGATGCGCCGCTGGACCGCGCGGCCCTGATCCGGTACGCGCGGGAGACGCTGGGTGTCGACCCGTTCGACGTGCTGCCGTTAGCCGTGCCGGAGGCCGGGCTGACCGGTGTCGCCGTCATCCTGCCCACCCCGGTGAACCCGGCGGCCCGGGCCGGGCACCGCGTCTACCTCAAGCGGATGCTGCTCACCGAAAATGCCGACGGGCTGCTGCCCGAGTGGGCATTCTTCGCGCACTGCGTGGTGGACGCGACCGAGCTGCGCCCGACCGCCAGCCGGGAGGCCCTCTACGAGGACACGCTGCTGACGGCGACGCGGGAGGCGCTTGGCGACCAGGTGCGCGGTTGGCTGGTCCGGCTGGCGCGGCACGACCCGCACCGGCTGGCGCAGTTCCTCCAGGTGCACCACCTCGGCGTGAAGGCCCTGGCGTTGCACGACGACGAGATGCTCCGGCTGGTCGACAGGTGGTGGCCCATGGACACCAACGTCGGCACGCTCACCCTCGCCGAGTTCCGCGAGCGCTACGGCGTGGTCCGCTACGCGGCGAGCCTCGACGAGTTCCGTCAGCTCGCCGCCGTGGCCGCCGCGCAGGATCTGGCGGTGGTCAATGCCGGCTACACGTACGACACCGAGCTGATCGAGCGGCTGCCGGTGGTGGACCGCTCGGTGCTGATCGAGCGGCTGGAGCCGAGCGACCTCACCACCCGCTTCGACGCACTCGACCCGCAGGTGGAGCTGGCGCTGCGGCCGTTCCTCACCGCGGCGCAACGGGCCGTCGAACGGTCCGGCTGCGAGGTGGTCATCCGGGCGTACGACCCGGTCTCGCTGCCCGCGCTCTACCTGGTGAGCCGGTCGGCCGCGTTCAACGACCAGCTCGCGGCCAGCCGGGACCGGGCCGACGAACTGTGGGGCGGCGTGCTCGACGCGCTCGCCGCCACCGCCCCGCCGGACCGTCCGCAGTTGGTGCTCAACCACCGCAACCCGCTGGTACGCCGCGTCACCGCGCTGGCCGACCCGGAGCTGGTCGGTCTCGCCGTCGAGGCCCTGTACGGGCAGGCGCTGCTGCTCGGCCACCATCCGATCCGCGCGGCCGACGCCGCGCTGCTGAACGATTCCTTCCTCGGCCTGCTCGGCCGGGCTGTGCCGGGACGGGAGTGAGCATGAGCGACGAGGATCTGTGGCGGGTGCTGCGCGGGATCGCCGACATGCCGTACGGGGCGGGGCAGATCGCCGCGCTGGAGCAGCTGCTGCGTCGGGTGGACGCCGCCGACGACCGGCACCTTGCCTTCGTCACCCGGATGCAGGCCACCGAGGGCTACATCTACGGCGGCGAGCCGGCGAAGTCCTTCGTGACCTTCTCCTGGTGTCTGTCCGAGTTCGACAATGACCCGCAGCCCTACCACCAGAGCCACCTGCACCAGTTGCTGTGGCACTTCAAGTACATGGTCAACGGCCTGCTGAACTTCCCGGAGGTGCCGCTCGACCGCACGTACGCCGTGCTGGACGACATGGAGCGGCGCTACCGGGCCGGTGGGCACAGCCTGCAGGCCGTGTACAAGCACCGGTTCCGGGTCGCCGACCACGTGGGCGACGCCGAAGCCGCAGCGCACTGGTACCGGCTCTGGCAGACCGCCCCGCGCGGCGAACTCTCCGACTGCGCCGGCTGTGATCCGACGGGTCGGGTGGAATACCTCGCCGACACCGGGCGGGACGCCGAGGCGGTGGAGCTGGCCGAGCCGGTGCTCGCCGGCCGGCTCAACTGCAACGAACAGCCGCAGGCGATCCTCACCGCGCTGCTCCTGCCGTACCTGCGGACCGGGCGGGGCGAGGCGGCGCGGGACGCGCACCGGGAGGCGTACCGCCGGCTGCGCGGCAACCTCGCCGACCTGTGGGACATCGGCGACCACGTCGAGTTCTGCACGTTGACCGGCAACGAGGCGCGGGCGGTTGAGCTGGTCGAGCGACACCTGGACTGGTTGGACAAGCCGCCGTCGCCGGCCGCCGCCATGCACTTCGCGGCGGCCGCCGCCGCGGCACTGCGGCAGGCCGGCGGGTCGACCGTGTACCGCCGGGCCGCCGAGGGCCGGCCGGCCGCCGAGGTGTCCGCGGCGGCGCTGGCGGACGAGTTGGCCGAGACCGCGACCGGCCTGGCCGCCCGCTTCGACGCCCGTAACGGCACCGCCCACCAGTCGGAGTGGATCGCCCGCCGGCTGGCCGTGCGGGCGAGCGGGGAGCATCTGCCGCTGTCGGCGAGTGTCCGCCGCCGCCCGACCGGCCGGACCGCCGACCGGGCCGAGCGGGTGCGGCCCGGCAGGGGTGAACGACCCACCGTTGACCTGCCCGCCGACGCCGGCCCCGACGACCTGCTGGACCTCGCGGACCAGAGCTGGGGTCGACACGACCAGACCACCTTCCGGGCGGTGCTTGTCGCCTTCGACGAACGGTTCGGCTCCGCCGAGCTGCCCGCACGTACGTCCGCGCACCGGTTGGCGCTGCGGGCGGGCGAGCGTGCCGACGAGGAAGACTTCGAGAGCGCGGTCGAGCTGAACCGGGCGGCGCTGGAGCTGTACCGGGAGGCGGGCGAGGACGTGCCCGCCCAGGTGGTCGCCGGGCGGCTCGGGGTGCTGTTGGCCCGGTCCGACGAGGGCGCCGAGGCGGGGCTGACGCTGGCCCGCGAGGCGGCCGAGGCCCTGGACCGGTCCGGCGACGCCCGGCAGCGGGCGGGTGGCCACGTCCGAATGGCGTCGGCGCTGCTGAACCGGGAGCGCTGGGCGGACGCGCTCGCCGCGCTCGACCGGGCACCGGCCGACGCGGGCGGCGACCGGCATCTGCTGGCCCGGATCGCGACGTACCGGGCGCACGTGCTGGAGCAGACGGACCGCCTCGACGAGGCGCGAGCCGCCGTCGACGAGGCTCGCCAGCTCGGCCGTGAGCTGGGCGTCGGCGAGGTGATCGTGACCGCCTGCCTGGCCCATGCGCGGATGACTGACGATCCGGCGGACGCCGTGGCCGCCTGCGACGAGGCGTTGGCGGCAGCACCGGCGGACGCGGAGCTGCCGGTCCGAGTCGCCCGCGCTCGGGCCTTGCAGGCGGCCGGCCGGGCCGTCGACGCGGTGGACGACTTCGTCGAGGCGGTGACGCTGTGCGTGGAGCGGGGCGCCGAGGGGGACGCGTTCCTGCGGTGGGAGCTGGCGAACGCGTACCAGATGGTGGGCCGGCTGGCCGAGGCCGCCGAGGTCGCGGAGGAGGCCGTGCTCGGCCTGGACCGGATGGGCGCCCAGGCCGAGGCCGACCGCTGCCGGCACCTGTTGGCCGGCGTCTACGCCAGGCTCGGTGCGGTTGACCCGGCGTTGGCCCTGCTGGAGCAGTTGGCCGTCAATCTGGACGGCCCGGACAACCTTCCCTACCGGGCGCAGGTGCTGGAGGAGGCCGGCGGGATCCTCTTCGACGCCGACCGGGACGCGCTGGCGGGCGAGCGGTTCGCTGCCGCGGCTGAGGCGTACCGGCTCGGTGACCTGCCGCTGGACGAGCTGCGTGCCCGCCGGCGGGAGGCGTACGCCTGGCTCTGGGCCGACGACCGGGACACGGCGTTGCGGGCCGTCGAGGTGGTGGACGGGGTGGCGGCGAAGCTGGCCGGGCAGACCGAGCCGTCGGTGACGTACGAGCTGGCGATGGCGGCCGAGGTCGGCGCACGGGTGCTCACCGGCGAGGGTCGACTGGACGAGGCGTTGGACCGGCTCGCCGGGGTGCCCGACCGGTTGCGGTCGATCGGGGCGTTCAGTGAGGCCGCCATGGCCGAGCGCCTCACCGGTGAGCTGCTGCTGCGTCTGGACCGGCCGGCCGAGGCGGAGGTGCTCCTGCGCCGGGTGCTCGGTGGGCTGCCGGCCGACGCGCAGCCGGTCCGCCAGACGGCCTGGCTGCTGGCTCGTGCGTTGGATTTGCTCGATCGGCCCGCGGAGGCCGCCGCACTGCGTGCGGAGCACGACCTGGACGAGGACGACTGACCCGGAGCGGGCCGCCCCCGACCAGGTCAGGGGTGGCCCGACCCCGGTGCGAGCGACACTCACCGGCAACCACCGCACCCGGTTCGCGGTCTAGGCTTGCCCGGTGACGGTGGAGCAGCAAACACGGGGTGCGGGCCGGCGCAGGTCCCGCAAGGACGAGATTCTGGAGATCGCGGTCGGCCTGTTCGCCGCCCGTGGTTATCACGGTGTGTCGATGGATGACATCGGCGGGGCCGCCGGTGTTACCGGTCCGGCGCTCTACCACCACTTCGCCGGCAAGGAGGCGATGCTGGCCGCCGCGCTCATCCCGGTGAGTGAGGGGCTGCTGGCCGGCGGGCGGGAACGCGCCGCCGGGCGCCCGGGCGACCCGCGCGGAGTGCTGGAGTCGCTTATCGACTTTCACGTCGAGTTCGCGCTGGCCAACCCGGCGGTGATCGCGTTGCACCTGCACGAGTTGGACCGCCTGCCGGAGGAGCCGCGGCGACGCATTCGCCGTCTGCAACGGCTCTACGTCGAGGAGTGGGTGACAGTGCTCACCGCGCTGCACCCGGGCATGCCCGACGGCGAGGCGCGGGTGCTCGCGCACGCCGCGTTCGGCCTGATGAACTCGACCCCGTTCCTCGGTGGTGAGGTGGACCGGCGCCGTCGTGCCGAGCTGTTGCGCGGTGCGACCCTGGCCGCGCTGCTCGCCTGAGCCGACTCGTCAGAAGCAGGCCGGTCATGATTCCCTGACATCGTCCCAACATCCGGACGCCGGGAGGAAAAATGATCGAGTCACTGTTGGTCGCCAATCGGGGCGAGATCGCCCGCCGGATCATCCGTACCGCCAAGCGGCTCGGCATCCGCGCGATCGCGGTGTATTCGGAGGCCGACGCCGACCTGCCGTTCGTCGCCGAGGCGGACGAGGCGGTCCTCATCGGCCCACCGGCCCCGGCGCAGAGCTACCGCAACACCGAGGCGATCCTCGCCGCCGCGAAGTCGACAGGTGCCCAGGCCATCCACCCCGGGTACGGCTTCCTGTCGGAGAACGCCGAGTTCGCCCGTACCGTCGAGGCGAGCGGCCTGGTCTGGGTCGGGCCCGGCGCGGACGCGATCACCGCGATGGGCGACAAGATCAATGCCCGGAACCTGATGGCGGCGGCCGGTGTCCCGGTCGCACCCGGCACCACCGATCCGGCCGCCGACCTGGACGCGGCGCTGACGGCCGCCGCCGCGATCGGCTACCCGGTGATGGTCAAGGCCGCGGCCGGCGGTGGCGGCATGGGCATGGCGGTGGCCGTCGACGAGACCGCGCTGCGCACCGAGTACGACAAGGTGCGCGCGTTCGCCGAGCGGATGTTCGGCGACGGCTCGGTGCTGATCGAGCGGTATTTCCCCCGGGTGCGGCACGTCGAGGTGCAGATCCTCGGCCTGGCCGATGGCCGGGTGGTGGCGCTCGGCGAGCGGGAGTGCTCGGTGCAGCGGCGCAACCAGAAGCTGGTCGAGGAGTCCCCGTCGCCGGCGGTCTCGCCGGAGCTGCGGTCCCGGCTCCTGGCGGCGGCGGTGCGCGCGGGTGAGGCGGTCGGCTATCGCAACGCCGGCACCGTGGAGTGCCTGCTGGTCCCGCGTCAGCGGGACTCCGAGGGCGACGGCCCCGGCCCCGGCGCCGAAGAGTTCTTCTTCCTGGAGATGAACACGCGGCTGCAGGTGGAGCACCCGGTGACCGAGTACGTCTACGGCATCGACCTGGTCGAGGAGCAGCTGCGGGTGGCGTCCGGGTTG
Organism: Micromonospora sp. NPDC049101; assembly: GCF_040648675.1. Lineage (NCBI taxonomy): Bacteria > Bacillati > Actinomycetota > Actinomycetes > Micromonosporales > Micromonosporaceae > Micromonospora > Micromonospora sp. NPDC049101. The sequence goes on from NZ_JBEZED010000004.1 coordinate 273,434, forward strand.
GCCCCGACCTTCGACCCGGACGCGCTGACGCCGCGTGGCCATGCCATCGAGATGCGGATCAACGCCGAGGACCCGAAGCGTTTCCTGCCCGGCCCTGGTGTAATCAGGACCTGGGTGGAGCCGACGGGCACGGGTGTGCGGGTGGACTCCGGCTACACCGAGGGCAACACTGTCACGCCGTTCTACGACAGTCTGCTGGCCAAGCTGATCATCAGCGGCGCGACCCGAGACGAGGTGCTCGATCGCGCGCAGGAGGCGGTGGCCGCCTTCCAGATCGAGGGCCCGAAGAACAACGTCCCCTTCTTCGCCGAGCTGCTGGCCAACGAAGAGTTCCGCTCCGGCTCCTACGACACCGGCATCGTCGCCCGCATGCGCTGACCCCACCCACCCGCGGTCGGGTTGATCAAGAGGTTTGCGTTAGGAATCCGGACGCAAACCTCTTGATCACCGACCGGGGTGGGTGCGGGGGCTACGGGTGTTGGCGCAGGTTGTTGGGAGTGTCGAGTTGTGGTTGTCGGGCGTGCCAGGGCTGGTCGACCAGGCGGGCCAGCTCTCCCCTGTTCTGCCCGGGTAGGCCGGGCGAACCCATGTCCAGCCGCGGTGCCGGGTAGTGACTCTGCGCCGGACCGCCGCCCCGGGCCTGGCTGGGCGGAAAGTGCCTGGTGTTGGGCGTCGGGGTCGACGAGCCGCTCAACGGCTCGCGCTGTCGAGGCAGATCGTCTGATGTGGGGCCGAGGGGCCGAGTCGTTTGGGCGGCCCGCAACTCACTGACCTCCACCCGCAAGTCGAGACACTCTCGTTCCAGGTCGACGATCCGCTGGCGCAGGCATTGTTCGAGATCGCGGCCGTCCCGCACCTCGGTCCTGTCCTCGGCGCGTTCGTCGCGAACGCCATTCGGTGGCCTCTCGCCGCGGGCCAGCTCGTACAACTCGGCGAGGTCGGCCAGCCACTGCCGGCGGAGCTCCGGCGGCAGCGCGTGCTTCACCACCAGCATCACCGTCTGCCAGGGCGGCCCCTTGCTCTCGGCGGTGAAGTGTCGCGACAGCTTCTTGCGCAGAAGGGACTGTTTCCTGCTCCGACTGGCTCGGTCGGGATCGGACTGGGGTGTGTAGATCCGGTCCGCCAGTTTCTGCCAGGTGTCGATCGGCCCGATCTCGGGGCAGGTCTCCACGATCTCACGGACCGCCAGCGCGTACGTCGACACGGCGGGGTTGTGATATCGCTGGCGATATTGCGCTTCGAGCGTCGACCGCGGCACCAGTCGGTGTCTTTGGGTGCGTTCTGCTGAGAGTGGCACTTGTCCCTCGGCGTTCACATTGCTCCTTTCAATCTCCGGTGGTCATGGCATCCCCGCAAACCGCGCCACGCGGGTCCTTCCAAGAGCTCACATGACGCCGGGATCAACATTTGTACCGCCTCAGATCAAGCAAACGGGTATCTGAGGCTGTGTCGCAAGTCAGATTCTGGCCGGGTGGCTGGCCGGGTTGTCAGGATGAGCCTGCGTTCAGCCCTTACACCAGACCAATTTGGCCGGGTCGTGGTCGCAGCCCGGCCATCTGTCGGGTTGGCCGGGTAGCCCTACGGCAACCCGGTCACAAGATCGTCATGTTCATCGGGTCGGGTCGTTGCCAGGGAGATGGAAACGTCCAACGCCCGATCCAGATTCGTTGTTGATCGTGGAAACAGTCGTGGAAGTTCCATCGACGTTAACCGCCCCGCAATTGCGGGCTGATTGTCGGAGGAAGAGCGATGAACGGTATTGGTGCAGACTGGCCGAGTGCGGGGTCGCGGGCGGTCCGCATTCTGCGGAAGGCATCGCTCGGCACCGATGGCGCCGTGGTGCTGGCTCTGCTCGTGGGTCGAGAGGGCGCCGCCGCGTGCGCGGGCGCCCTCTCGACCGCACTCCGATGCGCTGCGGAGCTCTTGGAAGGACCGTCGCAGCGCTGACCACCGGAGGCGTCCGGACGGTGGGGTCGAGCCGATGGCTGGCCCCGCTGTCCCGCCGGCACCAACGTAGCCACCCGACCGCCCGCAGTTCCATGCCGCCGCCGGTGATGGCATCCTTCTGGCCTGATTCATTCGCCGAAGGGTGGTCCGGCGCTGGCTGGACGGGCCACCCCGGCGGGCGGCCGTCGCACACCGTGTCCGTACCGCCTCCGACGCTGGCGGCTATCCGGGCCGGGGTGTCGCTACCGTTGTCCCACCAGGGCAGATAGTGAGGTGACCCATGGCGGAATTGCCAGATTTCGTCTCCATTCGCGAGGTTGGGCCACGGGACGGGTTGCAGAACGAGGACCCGATCCCGGCCGAGGCCAAGGTGCGCCTGCTCGACGCCCTCTCCGGCACCGGCGTACGCCGGATCGAGGCGGTGTCGTTCGTGCACCCCAGGGCGATTCCGCAGATGGCCGACGCCGACGAGGTGTGGCAGCGGGCGGTGCGGGCCGACGGGGTGCGCTACTCGGCCCTGGTGCCGAACACCCGGGGTGCCCAGCGCGCCCTCGCGGCCGGTTTCACCGAGATCGAGGTGGTGGTCTCGGCCAGCGACACGCACAACCGGCGCAACGTCAACCGATCCACGGACGAGTCACTCGACGACATCGCCGAGCTGATCGATCTGCTGCACGGCGCCTCCGCGCGGGTCGAGGTGATCGTGGCGACCAGCTTCGGCTGCCCGTACGAGGGGGACATCGACCCGAAGCGGGTGGCCGGGATCGTGGACCGGGTGGTCCGTGACGGCGCGGACCGGGTCGCGTTCGGCGACACCACCGGCATGGGCACGCCGCGTCGGGTCCGCGAGCTGCTGACCGCGGTACGCGACCGCGACGCGCAGGTGCCGGTGCTGCTGCACTTCCACAACACCAGGGGTACGGCGCTGGCCAACCTGTTGACCGCGCTGGAGTTGGGGGTCACCGAGTTCGACGCCAGCGTCGGTGGTCTGGGCGGCTGCCCGTACGCGCCGGGGGCGAGCGGCAACCTGGCCACCGAGGAGGCCGTGCACATGCTGCACGACATGGGCATCGACACCGGCATCGACCTGGCGGCTCTGCTCGAGGTGGCGGAGTTGGCCGAGGAGTTGCTCGGCAAGAAGCTGCCGTCCGGCGTGCTGCGAGCCGGCCCGCGTACCCGGCTGACGCCGCTGCCGAGCTGAGGACGCGACGAAGGGGCCGGCGCGGACGCCGGCCCCTTCCACCTGCCAGGTCGGTCAGCTCACCGGAGCGACCACGCTCGGCCAGCTGTCCCGGAAGATGTCCGCACTACGGTCGGTGGCGCTGAAGGTGCCGGCGAAGAGGCTTGTCACCCGGTTCGCCTCGGCGGTGCTCGGGTACGGGTTGGTGCAGCCGGTGCCGGCGCTGCCACCGGACATCAGGATCGCGCAGTTGCCGTTGTAGTTGTCCGGCAGGCCGAGGATGTGCCCGATCTCGTGGGTCATGATCCGCAGCACGCTGTACTGCGCCGCCTGCTGGGTGTCGATGTAGACCCGGCCGTTGCCGAGGCTGGTCCGGACGGCGTAGGAACCGCCGCCGGTGATCCGGTAGATCCGGAGGTTGGAGCCGCAGTTCGCGGAGAGCGTCAGGTTCGACGTGGCGTTGTTCCAGATCGAGGCGGACTGGTTGGCGACGCTGGCGTAGCTTCCCGCCTGGCTGGTGTTGTAGCAGATGGTCATGGCGGCGGATGCGGGCGCGGGGTTGGCGACCGTGACGCCGACGGTGGCGAGTGCCGTCGCGAGGAACGCGACAGCGAGCCGATTGAGTCGTGAGGTCATCGCTGACTCCAATCCGGGAGGAGGGGTGCCAGGAGCCTAGCGATAAGGATTCATGTTATTCAATGTCTTGTGCTGGGCCTCGCCCGTCTGATTCGCTCATGGGTCGCGGGCGGTCGCGCCGATGCGCTAGCCTAACGATCGTTCAGGTCAGTATGGCGGAGGAGTCGGCGTGACGCTCGACGGTGAGGCACTGGAGCAGCTGCGCAAGCGGGCCCGGTCCGGCGGCGCGGACAAATACCATGCCGCCAACGCGGCCAAGGGCAAGCTCTTCGCGCGCGAGCGGGTCGCACTGCTCGTCGACGAGGGTTCGTTCGTCGAGGACGGCCTCTACGCCAACGCGCTCGCCGAGGGGCTGCCCGCCGACGGCGTGGTCACCGGCACCGCCACCATCGACGGCCGACAGGTCTGCCTGATGGCCAACGACTCCACCGTCAAGGCCGGCAGCTGGGGTGCCCGCACCGTCGAGAAGATCATCCGGATCATCGAGCGGGCGTACGGCGCCGGCGTGCCGATGGTCTACCTGGTCGACTCGGCCGGCGCGCGCATCACCGACCAGGTCGACCTCTTCCCCGGTCGCCGCGGCGCCGGCAAGATCTTCTGGAACCAGGTCCGCGCCTCCGGCTCAATTCCGCAGGTCTGCGCGCTGTTCGGCCCGAGCGCCGCCGGAGGGGCGTACATTCCGGCGTTCTGCGACGTGGTGGCCCTGGTCGACGGCAACGCGAGCATGTATCTCGGCTCGGACCGCATGGTCGAGATGGTCACCGGCGAGAAGACCACCCTGGAGGCGATGGGCGGGGCCAAGGTGCACACCGCCGAGTCCGGCGTCGGGCACTTCCTCTGCAAGACCGAGGCCGACGCGCTCGACGTGGTGAAGACCTACCTGTCGTACCTGCCGGCGAACTGGACCCAGGCGCCGCCGACCGCACCGGCGGTCCCGGCGTCCGCGAAGGCCGACCTGGCCGCGCTGGTGCCGGCCAGCGAGCGGCAGGCGTTCGACATGCGGCGGTACGTCAAGGGCCTGCTCGACGAGGGTTCGTTCTTCGAGATCCAGGCGCTGTGGGCCAAGGAGCTGACCATCGGCTTCGGTCGTCTGGACGGTCAGGTCGTCGGCGTGCTCGGCAACAACTCGATGTTCAAGGGCGGTGTGCTCTTCGTCGACTCCGCCGACAAGGCCACCCGGTTCGTGCAGCTCTGCGACGCGTTCAACGTGCCGCTGCTGTTCCTCAGTGACGTCCCCGGCTTCATGGTCGGCAGCGCGGTGGAGAAGCAGGGCATCATCCGGCACGGCGCCAAGATGATCACCGCGATCTCCGAGGCGACGGTGCCGAAGATCTGCGTGGTGGTCCGCAAGGCGTACGGCGCCGGCCTCTACGCGATGGCCGGCCCCGGGTTCGAGCCGGACGCCACCATCGCCCTACCCAGCGCGAAGATCGCGGTGATGGGGGCCGAGGCCGCCGTGAACGCCGTCTACGCCAACAAGATCGCGGCGATCGAGGACGAGGCCGAGCGGGCCGCCTTCGTGGCCGCCAAGCGAGCCGAGTACGAGCAGGACATCGACGTCGTCCGGCTCGCCAGCGAGCTGGTGGTGGACGCCATCGTCGAGCCGCACGACCTGCGCACCGAGCTGGTCCGTCGCTTCGCGGCGGCGCGTACCAAGGATCGGCACTTCTCTCGTCGTCGGCACGGCGTCACCCCGGTCTGACCCGACGGCGTACCGCCACCCGTCCCCGGCGTCACGAGCGCCCGACGGCACCGTCCCCACAGGAGGATGAGATGGATTTCCGGCTCACCGACGACCAAACGGCGCTGCGGGAGAGCGTGCGGGACTTCGCGCGCGAGGTGGTCGCCCCGGTCATCGCCGAGCACTACGAGCAGCACACCTTCCCGTACGAGGTGATCCGCCAGATGGGCAAGATGGGCCTGTTCGGCCTGCCCTTCGGCGAGGAGCACGGCGGCATGGGCGGCGACTACTTCGCGCTCTGCCTGGCCCTGGAGGAGTTGGCCCGGGTCGACTCCAGCGTGGCCATCACGCTGGAGGCGGCGGTCTCGCTCGGCGCGATGCCGATCTACCGGTTTGGCACCGCCGAGCAGAAGGCGACGTGGTTGCCCCGGTTGCTCAGCGGTGAGGCGCTGGCCGGGTTCGGGCTCACCGAGCCGGGCACCGGCTCGGACGCCGCCGGCACCCAGACGCGGGCGGTGCTGGACGGCGACGAGTGGGTGATCAACGGGTCGAAGGCGTTCATCACCAACTCGGGCACCGACATCACGGCCATGGTGACCGTCACGGCGGTGACCGGCACGAACCCGGACGGCTCCAAGGAGCTGTCGACGATCATCGTGCCGACCGGCACGCCCGGGTTCACCGTGGCGCCGGGCTACTCCAAGGTGGGGTGGACCGCCTCGGACACCCACGAGCTGACCTTCGACGACTGCCGGGTGCCGGCGGCCAACCTGCTCGGCGAGCGGGGCCGCGGCTTCGCCCAGTTCCTGCGGATCCTCGACGAGGGTCGGATCGCCATCGCGGCGCTGGCGGTCGGCCTCGCCCAGGGCTGCGTCGACGAGTCCATCAGGTACGCGAAGGAGCGGCACGCCTTCGGCCAGCCGATCGGCGCCAACCAGGCGATCCAGTTCAAGATCGCTGACATGGAGCTGAAGGCGTACACCGCCCGGCTGGCCTACTACGACGCCGCCGCCCGGATGCTGGCCGGCGAGCCGTTCAAGCGGCAGGCCGCCATCGCCAAGCTGCACGCCAGCACGATCGCGGTGGACAACGCCCGCGAGGCCACCCAGATCCACGGCGGGTACGGCTTCATGAACGAGTATCCGGTGGCCCGATTCTGGCGGGACTCCAAGATTCTGGAGATCGGCGAGGGCACCAGCGAGGTGCAACGCATGATCATCGCTCGTGATCTGGGCCTCTGAGAGTCTCACCGGGTAGGCCGGCCATTTGGCCCCGAGCGGGCTGTCCGTAGGGCTGTCGGATTATCGGCGAACGGGCGTCGGTAGCCCGACGTTCGGCTGCCGACGGTCGTAGTCCATCCGTACTCTTCGTGGCCATGACTCCGGATCATGATCGGTCACGGAGCCCGGCTGGGCGTACTTCCCTGCCGGAGCTGCTCCGCGGGCATCGACGCGCCGCCGGCCTGACCCAGGCCGAGCTGGCGTCCCGGGCCGGGGTGGGTGTGCGGACGGTGCGTGACCTGGAGCGCGGCCGGTCGGTCCGGCCGCAGCGCACCACTGTCGAGCTGCTCGCCGCGGCGTTGGCGCTGACCGGCACCAGCCGAGCGGCGTTCCTGGCCGCGGCCCGGGGCCCCGCCGGCGCCGAGCCAGCCCGGGCGGACGCCACCCCGACGGCGCTCGGGATCGGGGGCAGGACGACGGCGGAGGCGGCATCCATCGACCTGCCGGCCGCACTCCCGCCGCCGATCACGCTTGTCGGCCGGGAGCGTGACCTCACCGAGCTGGCCGAGATGCTGACGGCCGAGCGCGGGCCCCGGCTGGTGAGCCTGGTCGGGCTGGCCGGGGTCGGCAAGACCGCCCTGGCGACGGCGGTGGCGCATCTGGTGGCCGTCGCCCACCCGGCCGGTGTGGCCGGGATGCTTGTCGGCGAAGGCTCGGACGGGCCGGACGTGTTCGCCGCCTCGATGGGCGTACTCGGGGCGGCGCGGCTGCCGGAACTCGTGGCCCGGCTCGCCGGGCAGCCGGCGCTGCTGGTGGTGGACGCGGTGGAGCGTGCGCCCGGCCCGGTGGCCACGACGCTGCACCGGCTGCTCGCCGCACTGCCCTCGCTGCGGGTGTTGGTCACCGGGCGGCACCCGGTCGGGCTGCCCGGCGAGAGAGTGTGGCCGGTCGCGCCGCTCGACGTGCCGCCACCGGGTGCCGAACGCTCCGGATCGGCCCCGCTCGACACCTGGCCAGCTGTCGCGTTGTTCATCTCCCGGCTCGCCCAGGTCCGTCGGGAGCCGCCCACCCGCGACGAGTTGCCAGCGCTTGCCGCGCTGGTCCGCCGGCTGGGCGGGCTGCCGCTGGCCATCGAGCTGATGGCCGCTCGGGGCCGACTCCTCGACCTCACCGAACTGCTCGACAGGTACGGCGACCGGGTGCTCGACCTCGCCACTCCCGCCGAGCCGGCGGGCCACCCCGGCTGGGACGCCTCGGATGCGCTCACCCGCACCACCGGCGAAGCCGACACGGGTTCGGCGGGGGGTTCGGTCACCCTGCGCGAAGCGGTGGCGACAAGTTACCGATTGCTGGCCCCGGACGAGCAGGCGGCGCTTCGCCGGCTCGCCGTGTTCGGCGACCGCTGGTCGGTGGAGTTGGCCGAGGAGATGCTCGGCGACGAGGCCGACCGGGACGGCACGGTGGCGATCGACCCTGTCGCACTGCTGGACCGGTTCGTCGAGCTCGGGCTGCTGAGCGTACGCGGCACCGGGCCGTTCCGGTTCCGGTTGCTCGACGCGGTCCGCGACTACGCCGTCGAGCAGGCGGCCGGAGAGGGTGAGTTGACGGGCATCCGACGTCGGCACGCCGAGGTGATCGCGCGCCTGGTGGCCCGGACCGCCAGCGACCTGGTCGGCCCCCGGCTGCCCGACGCGGTGCACCGGCTGGACGAGATCAGCAGTGACATCAGCTCGTCGCTGGTCCACGCGGCCACCGACGACCCGATGACCGCGCTGCGGCTGGCGGCGTGCCTGACCCGCTGGTGGCGGTTCCGTGGGCGCGACGTCGCCGGGCGGCAGTGGCTGCGGCGGTTGCTGGCGGACCCGCGGACCGCGGACGCCGATCCGATCCTGCGGGGCTGGGCCGCGCTCGGGGTTGCCCGGCTGGCGGCCGAGCACGGCGCGGGCGCCGAGGAGCTGTCGACGGCACGCGCGGCGTTGGACATCTTCCGGCAGGCCGGCGACGTCACCGGGGAGTTGGAGGCGCGAAACATGCTCGGCACCCTGCTGATCTCCGTCGGGGGGCAGGACGAGGCTCGCGAGCAGGCCGAGACGGCGCTGCGGTTGGCCGCCCGTAATGGACGTACCCGGGATCTGGCGGTGGCCCAGAACAGCCTCGCCTGGCACGAGATCCGGACGGGTGACCTGGCCGCGGCCCGGCGCAGGCTCGCCGCGGTGGACCGACTCGCCGCGGAGAGTGGCGAGCAGCGACTTCGGGTGCTGGCCTGGGCCAACCGAGCCGAGGTCGCCCGCCTGGAGGGCTGGTACGCGGACGCCGTCGACCAGGGCCGGCGGGCGATCGCGGCGTTGGCCGAGCTGGGTGATCCGCGACGCCGCCGCCGGGTGCTGGGGAAACTCGGGTTGGCGCTGGCTCAGGACGGGCGTGGTGCGGAAGCGACAGAGGTGCTCAGCGAGCTGCGCGCGGGGACTGTCGACGCGGTGGCGGCCGAATCGCCGCGAGCGTCGGCTCGGCGGGGCGTGGTGCCGCGACAGCGCTCGGAGGACGCGGCACTGTCCTCGGGCGGCCCGGAGGCTGGGCTCTGTGCGTTGATCGAGGGCAATCTGGCGCTGCACCGGGGTGACCGGGAGTTGGCCGCCGAGTGGTTCGCCGCCGCCGTCGACGCCAAGGGTCAGGATCACCGAGATGTGGTGGAGGCGCTGGTGGGACTGGCCGCCAGCACCGCGAACCCGGCGGTCCTGGACCGGCTGGAGCGGGTCTGCGAGGAGAGCGGCATTCGGCTGCTGCCGCAGGAGTCGGGCCTGCTCTACGCGCTGACCGCCGTCCGGAGTGGCCCGGAAGCACCCTAGGGTCTGCCGCTCGCGAGCGGCGCCGACGGGCGTCGGGGCGGGAGAGTGGCGCGGACGAAGAGCCCCCTTGGTGCTACCCCTCGCTGATCGCCCGCGCCGTCACCCCCCGGTTGATCCCCGGTGTAGGAAGCCTGCCACCGCCATGGAGGCGGAAAGTCGGGTTAGATGGCATTCTTCGGCTCGGATGGCTTAGTTCTGCCGCTTTTTCTGCCGCTATTGGTAATCGTCACCGCCCCGGTGCTCAGGGCCGGGTGGTGGCGGTCTGCTGCTCGGGGCTGACGTCGTCGCTGCCGGCGGTGGCGCACGGATGTGCGGCGTCGCGGACCCGGCGTAGCCCGTCGAGCAGGGCCGCCAGTGCCTCCGGGTCGAGTTGGCCGGTGAACCATTGCTCGATCATCTGTAGATGCCCGGGCAGCGTCTCGTTCAGTCGCTGCATCCCGGCGGCGGTGACGACCGCGTACGAGCTGCGCCTGTCGTTCGGACAGGCCCGCCGGGTGAGCAACCCGTCGCGTTCCATCCGGTCGACGACGCGCGTCACGCCGCTTGTGGACAACGAGGTCTGGGCGGCGAGGTCGGTCATCCGTAGTTGGTTGCCCGGCGAGCGGGCCAGTCGGGTGATGACCTCGAACTCGACCGAGGAGAGGCCATGCTCCTCGAGTTGGGCGGTGAACCGGGCTGACAGCCCGGCGTGCGCCTCGAAGAGTAGGCCGACGGCGGTGATCCGGGGATCGTCGAAGACGTTGGTCACTCGTTCATCCTAGCAGTACTTGACACGGGGAATATTGTTGCGGTTATATTTGCTCCGGCAGTCGTTGGGCTACTAAACATTCCCCCCCCTGGAGGACAGCAGCATGACCAGCAGCACCGATGTGGTTACCCGCGACTGGGACGGCCTCACCATCCCGGCGGCTGGCACCTACGCGCTGGATGTGGCGCACAAGCGGGTCGGCTTCGTCGCGCGGCACATGATGGTGAGCAAGGTTCGCGGTGAGTTCAAGGAGGCGACCGCCACCATCACCATCGCCGAGGACCCGATGCAGTCGTCGGTCTCCGCCACCATCCAGGCGGCCAGCATCGACACCACCCAGACCGACCGGGACGCGCACCTGCGCAGCCCCGAGTTCCTGGACGTGGAGAAGTTTCCGACGCTCGAGTTCCGCAGCACCGGGGTCAAGTCCCGTCGTGGCAGCGAGTTCGTGCTCACCGGTGAGCTGAGCATCAGGGGCGTCACCCGTCCGGTCGAGCTGGAGGTGGAGTTCGAGGGTGTCGGCCGCAGCCCGTTCGGTCAGGACATCTTCGGTTTCTCCGCGAGCACCGAGATCGACCGGGAGGAGTTCGGCCTGACCTGGAACGTCACCCTGGAGACCGGTGGCGTGCTGGTCAGCCGCAAGATCAAGATCGAGATCGAGGGCGAGGCCGTCCGTCAGGCCTGATCTGCCCCGGATCACCGGTACGCCGGGCCCGCGCCGCACGTCGGCGCGGGCCCGGCGTCGTCTCCACCGCCAATGTCGTGGTCGTGGTAATTGTCACGACTTGTTGGCACCGCCCCCGGGTCCAGGCGTCGACGACGGGGTACAGATGGCGCCACGAGTGCCTCCGCTCCGGCCTCTGGCCCCGGTCAGGTGGGCGCTCTTACCGTGAAGGGTTCACAATGCGCTTGCCGGGACGGCAGAATCCCGACCGCGCCGGTTGTCGGGAGGACACATGGGCAGGGACGTCGCGCAGGGCGCCTTCACCCGGGATGATCGCATCCGCTACCGGCAGAAGGTGCGACGGTGCCTGGATGTCTTCGCCCTCATGTTGGACGACTTCGGGTTCGACGCCGACCGGCCGATGACCGGCCTGGAGATCGAGCTCAACCTGGTCGACTCGGCGGCCGAGCCGGCGATGCGCAACGAGGAGATCCTCGCCGACATCGCCGACCCGCTGTTCCAGACCGAGCTGGGGCAGTTCAACCTGGAACTCAACGCCGAACCCCGACTGATCGAGGGCACCGGCTTCGCCGACTACGAGCACGACCTGCGCGGCAGCCTCTCCAGAGCCGACGAGCGCGCGGCCAGGTCCGACGCGAAGATCGTCCTGGTCGGCATCCTGCCCACCCTCACCGAGGGGCACCTGGTGGAGGACAACCTCTCCACCAACGAGCGCTATCGGGTGCTCAACGACCAGATCGTGGGCGCCCGCGGCGAGGACATCGAGCTGGACATCCGCGGCGTCGAGCAGCTCCGGACGCACACCGACTCGATCGCCCCCGAGGCGGCCTGCACCAGCCTCCAGTTCCACCTCCAGGTGGCACCGGACAGCTTCGCCGACTACTGGAACGCCTCCCAGGCCATCGCCGGCGTGCAGGTGGCGATCGGGGCGAACAGCCCCTTCCTGTACGGGCGTCAACTGTGGGCCGAGACGCGGATCGCCCTGTTCCAGCAGGCCACCGACACCCGCCCGGACGAGCTCAAGGCCCAGGGCGTACGGCCCCGGGTGTGGTTCGGTGAGCGGTGGATCACCTCGATCTTCGATCTCTTCGAGGAAAATGTTCGGTACTTCCCGCCACTGCTGCCGATCTGCGGGGACGAGGACCCGGTGGAGGTGCTGCACGCCGGCGGTGTGCCGCAGCTCGGGGAGTTGAGGCTGCACAACGGCACTGTCTACCGGTGGAACCGCCCGGTCTACGACATCATGAACGGCCGACCGCACCTGCGGGTGGAGAACCGGGTGCTGCCGGCCGGCCCGACGGTGGTGGACATGCTCGCCAACGCGGCCTTCTACTTCGGGCTGGCGCGGGGTCTGGCCGAGGCGGACCGTCCGATCTGGAGCCAACTCACCTTCAGCTCCGCCGAGGAGAACTTCCAGGCCGCCGCCCGACGGGGCCTCGATGCCGTGCTGCACTGGCCCGGGCTCGGCGACGTGCCCGTCACCAAGCTGGTGCTGGAGCGGTTGCTGCCCACCGCCGCGGCCGGCCTGGACGGGTTCGGCGTCGCGCCGGCCCAGCGGGACCGGCTGCTCGGCATCATCGAGCAACGCTGCCGTACCGGCCGCAACGGCGCCGTCTGGCAGACCGAGGCGGTGTGGGCGGCCCAGCGTCGCCTCGACATGAACCGGTCGGCCGCACTGCACCACATGGTCCAGCGCTACGCGGAACTCCAGCGCGCCAACGAACCCGTCCACACCTGGCCAGTCCCCTAACCCACCCCACCCCACCCCACCCCCACCCCCCCCTCAGATCGCGTTGATCATGAGGTTATTGCCGCGACACGCCGTGCCGGATGGCAATAACCCCATGATCAACGAGGCGGGCCGGGGTGGGGTGGGGGCCGGGGTGGGGGGTGGGGGGTGGGGTGGGGGGTGGGGGTTAGTCGGGGGTGGGGCGGGTGGATCGGCGGGTTGCGCGGGTGCGGCGGGCGCTTGGTGTCGGATCCTCTGCGGGGGCGGAGATGGAGGGTTCGGTGCGCGGCGCGGGCACCCTTGGTGCGGGCACCCGCGGCGCTGCATCCGGACCTGGCGTGGCATCCGCACCTGGCGTGGCACCCGCACCTGGCGTGGCATCCGCACCTGGTGCGGCGCCTGCCATGGTTGTCCCGGGTGGGGCGTCGGTCCTGCCGCGTCGACCCGTGGTGGCGATGGGCGAGCGGGAAGTCGACGGCTCGGCGTTCGGAGCCGGATCGGTCCGAGGGGTCGGCCCGTCGACGGTGGCCCGGGTCGAGTCGACCTGAGCAGCCGGGCGCGCGTCCGCCCTCGGGACCGAGGCAGCCGCACCCCGACTCCGCTCGGCGCGATCGACGAGGACAGCCGCCAGCACGGAGCCGCCGATGCCGGCGAGCACCGCGTACGGGGCGATCAGCTGGGTGGACAGCTGCGCGGGGCCCAGCGTCGACCAGTGCGGCAGGGTGGTCAGGTAGGCGAGCGCGACAAGCACCGGACCGGCAGCGCCGGAGGCCGCGGCCCCGATCCGGTGCCCGGCCGACCGGGCGCTGTGCCGGGCGGCCAGCACGCCGATCAGCAGCGCGGGCACGAGTGCCAACAGCGCACCGGGCCAGTAGAGCTGGTCGGCGATCCAGTACCGCGGCTGGTCCGGATCGAGCTGCCAGGTGCCGAGCTGAGCACCGGTCAGCCCTCGTCCGACGCGTACCCCGTCGATCACCGAGACCACCGCGAGCAGCCACAGCCAGGCGGCGGTCGCGGTCACGTTGACCGCGGCGGCCCGGGACCGGAGCGCCCAGACCGCGACGAGCACACCGATCAGGATGCCCAGCGTCGCCTGCACGGCGGCGGTCCGTTGCGGTTCGCCGGTGTCGGCACCGGTCGCGACCCGCGCGGGAACGGCGATCAGCAGTACGGTGACCAGCCCGCCGACCCCGGCGCCGAGCGCCAGGACCACCCGCCGCAGCAGGCCGCCTCGGTCGTCGGACGGCTGCGGCGGTCGCCTTGCGGTCGTCTCCGGGTCGGCTCGGTCGTCGGACGGCACCTCGGCTGGCTGCGGCGATCGCCTCTCGGGCGTCTCTGGGCCGGTGGTGTCGGTGGCGGGGCCGGAAACCTCGGTCACCGGCTGCTCGGGCGTCGTGGATGCGCCGCGCTGGTGTAGCCGCTGCGCACAGACCGCGCCGAGGACCGTCGAGCTGGCGGCGAGCCAGGTGGCCCAGGCGAGGCCGTCGGCCCAGGCCGTGTCCGTGGCCCCGAGATCGGTGGGCGTCCAGGTGATGACGCCGAGCCCGTAGCCGAAGCCCAGTTGTGCGGCGCCCGCGCCGGCAGCGATTCCGATCGCGGTCGCGATCGACACTCCCCAGCCCTGTCTGGCCATGCCGGGCAGCGTAACGTCCCGTCGTCGGCGCGGCGAGTCGCAACGACCCGCCGGTATGGACTGACCGTCGGTGCGGCGGATTGGGCGGCGGGCGGTACGGTCGCCGGTGATGAGGCGGTGGGCGGTATGACGGACACGAACACGGGCTCGCAGGATGCCGCGGGCGGCGGCACGAGCCGGGCCAGCGTGCTGCTGGGTGGTGGGTTGGCCGTTGTGCTGCTCGCCGCGATCGGCGCGACCGGCGGTTGGCTGCTGGCCGGCGACGGTGACCCACCTCCCGGGGATCCGCTGGCCGCCGCGACCACGACCGCTCCGCCGACCAGCCGGGCCACCGCGCCCCGGCCGAGCACCGGCCGGGCCACGCCGTCGGCCGTCCGCACCTCCGCCACGGCGACCAGGGGGCCCGGGCTGACCGTGCCACCGGTGGTCGGCACCGACTTCGAGCAGGCCCGGGACGTGCTGCGCGAGCAGCGGCTGGGCTGGCGGCTGGTGTTCGGCGGTGGGTCCGGTCGTACGGTCGAGAGCACCTCACCGACCGTGGGCGCCGAGGTCGCCCGGGGTACGACCGTGCAACTCCAGGTGGCTGGGCCGGCGCCAGCGGCCGAGGTGCCGGACGTGGTCGGGAAGGACTGCGCCAAAGCCGTCGACGATTTGGTCGACGAGGGCCTCTACCCGCGTTACATCAGCGGCCGCAACGGAAAGGTCGCCCGGCAGGAGCCGGTGGAGGATGGCCCGGCCCGGTGGAACGACGAGGTCAGCATCTGGTGCGGGTCGGGCGCCCCCGAACAACCGACGGCGAAGCCCACTTCCTGATCTCGGGCCGGCGAGCCGATCGGCTGCCCGGCGGGATCGGTGCGCCCCGCTTGTGTGCGGGCGGCGCGGCTCGGCACGCTGATCCCCACCGATGGCCGGTTGGGAGACTAGGTTGACGGTCGAGGGGCCATGACGCCCGTCCGGTTCGGGAAAGGACGTGCGATGAGCGACGACCGCCAGGAGCCGCCCGCCGGCGAGCACGACGACGACCGGACCCGTCCCCTGCCACCGGCCACCGACCGGGCGGAGTCACCGCAACCGACCCGACCCGCCAGCGCACCGGACGAGACGGCGCCGATCGACCGGGCCGTCCCGGCTCATCCCGCCGCCTCGCCCGACCAGACCATGCCGATCGACCGTCCCACCGGTACCCAACCGGGCACGCCGGCCGCGCCGGGCACGCCGGCCGCGCCGGTTACTCCGGGCACGCCTGCGGACCAGACGACCCGGATACCGGTGGAGCAGTCGACTTCGCCGTCGTGGTCCGGGCGGGCCGAGGTGCGGCCGTCCCGGCCGGAATCCGGCGGTGAGTGGTACGTCGAGGAGCAGGGCGGCCGGCGCTGGTGGCTACCGATCCTGTGGGGTGTGCTCGCGCTGCTGCTCGTCGGGCTGCTCGGGGGAGCGCTCTGGTTGGTGCTCGCCCAGCGCGATGACGACCGGGACGACCCGGGTAGCACCCCGTCCGCCCCGTCAGCCAGTGCCACAAGTGCCACAAGTGCCGCACCGACCAGCGCATCCCCCAGCTCGGCGGCACCGACAAGCGAGACACCGAGCAGCCCGCCGACCACCAGCGCGCCGGACGAGGTGCCGGTGCCGCCGCTCGCCGGGCTGCCGCAGGCCACCGCCGAGGGGTTGCTGGGCCGGCTCGGCATCTCCTACCAGGTTGAGTACCGCCCGTCGGAGCTGCCACCGGGGACCGTGGTGGGCACCGAGCCGGGAACGGGCACGTCGGTGTCGACCGACGACGAGGTGTTGTTGATCGTCTCCCAGGCCCGGCCCTCGACCGGGGTGAGCCCGACCGCCCCGAGTCCGACGGTCACGAGCACACCCTGACCGATGGTCAGCACCACCACCGGCCGGTGCCGACCAGGCCGAGGCTGGTCTGATTGGTGGTCACCACCACCACGGGCGGGTGCCGACCAGGCCGAGGACGGCCTGATTGGTGGTCACCACCTCCGTCGGCGGGTGCCGACCAGGCCGAGGCCGGCCATGGAGATGGCGAGACCGAAGATCCCGGACCAGAACAGGGAGCGGCGGACGTTCGGCGTGGTGTCCCGGGCCGGAGCTGCCTCGGTGAGTTCCTGACGGCCGTCGGACTGGCCGCCGGCGCCACCGCCGACCACCGGCCCGGTCGGGCCGGTGCCCGCGGCATGTTCGCCCGGGCCACCGGCGCCGATCCAGTCGGGTTCCTCGTGCGCCGCGGGACCGTCGTCCGTCGGCGGGTCGGCGTCGACCACGGTGATCTCAGGTGCGGGCACCGGTGTGGTCAGCCGGGTGGACGACATCGCCGGGTCGCGGACGAGGACCAGGATCGTGGCCACCGCCCCGAGGAGGGCGAGCAGGCCGAATGCGTAGGCGATGAGGGAGCGGTGGTGCCGCCGCAGGGCGGGCTGATTGACCATGACCATCCCAGGGTCAGGGTCCTGGACGCGCGGGCGGAACAGTGCCGGGGTGGGCGTACCAATTCTATGGTGACGGCACGCCCACCGGCGGCGGATCGGGTCGGTCAGCCAACCCGGATCGGGGTACGGGTGACCGGTCGCCGGGCGCGCACGGTGTGCGGGCGCGGCTCGGGGGCTGCCTGTAGCTGTTGCAGCCCTGCCCGCTGGACGAAGATCGACCGTCGGATGACCGCGTCGCCCGCGGCGTTCAACTCATAGCCGTCGAGCCAGAGCCAGCCGTCATAGGTGGGCCAGTCCAACACTCGGATCACCCGGAACTTGATGGGCCGGAGGAACTGGACACTCGCCGCGCGAGTCACGAGCAGTACGTCACCGGTGCGGGGAAGCACATGGGCTCCTGGGGAGGATGGCCGGCGGCTGTGCCGGCGGTGCCTGAACGGGGGACGTCTCGGCCGGTGACGGGGTCGTGCCTCGTGAACCGGTGGTGCGGATGGCGGTGGCCGGGCCGTACCTCGCTGGTGGCGTGCCGCCACCCGACCACCACCCGGATGCTTCCGGGGACCGCGCCCGCCGCCGCAGCTTGCCGGCTTGCAGCAGCGGGGTCTTTACCCCCGGAGCAGGTCTCGATGTCGTCGGCCGGACCCGCGTCGCGCCCGGTGCCCCCGGCTCGGTGGGGTCACCACTGCGAGGGAGTGGACGGAGACGCTGAGTAACCCGTGCCATACGGACAGAGTGCATGAGGGACGTGCCACATGCAAGTTGCACGTCGACTTTTGCCGATACGTGAGCGAGTCCCGCGAAAGGCCTATTGAAGCCTTCCGCGTACGGACGGCACACTGGGAGCCGGTTTCGCCCGTCGCGACCGGCCGAGGACCGCACCACCCCTCGTCGCGAACGCTCGCCGGACGACGGTCGCGCCACCGGCGGGTGTCATCAGTGGCGCATCGACCGGAGGTAGCCCGAGTGGGGTCGAGCAGCCAGCGGCGGGGATCAACGATTCGCGGTTCGCGCGATGAGTGAGCGGCGCAGTCCCACCATCAGGCGGCGAAGGCTCGGTGCCGAGCTGCGCCGCCAGCGTGAGTCCGCCGGGATCACCATCGAGGTGGTCGCCGAGCAGTTGGAGTGCTCGGCGTCGAAGATCTCCCGGATCGAGACCGGGCACACCACCGCCACCCCGCGCGACGTCCGGGACATGCTGCGGATCTACGGGGTGGTCGGCGCCGAAAGCGACGAGCTGGTGCAGATCGCCCGGGAGGCCCGACAAAAAGGTTGGTGGCATCCGTACAGCACGGTGCTCGTCGGCGCGTACGTCGGGCTGGAGGCGGCGGCGAGTTCGATCCGGGCGTACGAACAGCAGGTCGTGCCGGGTCTCCTGGAGACCGAGGAGTACGCGTCGGCGATGATCCGCGCGGCCCGGCCGGACTTCACCGCCGATCAGGTGCACCAGAGGGTGCGTGTCCGTTTGGGCCGTCAGTCGTTGTTGACCCAGGACGATCCGGTCGATCTGTGGGTGGTACTCGATGAGGCGGTGGTACGTCGGCCGGTGGGCGGGGACGAGGTGATGCGTGGCCAACTCAAGCGGTTGGTCGAGGTTGCCGAGTTGCCGAACGTGACGCTGCAGATCCTGCCCTTCGAGGTGGGCGCGCACGCCGGCATGGACGGCACCTTCACGATCCTCAGCTTCCCTGAGCCCGGTGATCCGGATGTTGTGTACGCGGAGAACGCCACGGGTGGGCTTTTCCTCGAGAAAAGCGACGAACTGCAGAAGTACAGCTTCATCTTCGATCACATCCGCGCTGCGGCCATACGTCCAGAGGAGTCTGTCGCACACATCGCAAAACTGGCAGAGGAGCCGTTGTGGAAATGGCGACCAAAGGGTTCCCCGTGGACCTGACGCAGGCAGCATGGTTCAAGAGCTCGAAGAGCGGGCCGAACTGTGACAACTGCGTGGAGGTGGCGTACGTGACGGGGGCGGTCGGAGTGCGGGACTCGAAGGACAAGGCGGGCCCAGCCCTGGTCTTCGCACCGAGTGACTGGCACGCCTTCGTCGGCGGCACCCGAGGCGGTGCGTTCGGCGCGGTCTGACCGAGTGGTCAACTGAGGTCCCCGTCCGGATCCGGACGGGGACCTTGCCGTGTGCGGGGAGGGTCGGGCGGGGGTGGCTGGGCGAGGTTCCGCCGGGATTCCCGTCGCCACAGCCGGCCCGTCTCGTTGAACCGAGCGGTACGGCGCGGGTCGACGACCCGTCGCCCCGACCGGCAACCGAGCGAGGTAGGCGAGACGGATGACGACGATCGGGTCAGACAATCTCACCAACGGTCCGGGCAAACCGGAGCGGTTCGGTGGTAAGTACCGCGGAGCGCGTCGGGACAGCGTACTGACCGAAGTAATTTCGACAGACCAGGAGATGAGCGGGCGGGACGGGTCGGCCTCCGACTCGGCCGATATTCCGCTCTCGCTGCCCTCGCTGGACCCGAACCCGCTGGTGGAGCCGTCGTTTCCGCCCACCGGCTGGCCGATGGAGCCCAGCGGCTCGTTGGCCGACCACCCGCTGCTGCGCGGCCTGCTGTTGGAGTTGCCGCCGAGGGGCAGCGTGCCGCCGCCCGGCTGGCTGGACCGCTGGTTCGAGGCGACCAGGGCGATCCTGGAACTGCTATACGTGCAGGGGGCTGGCCGCCCGCGCTGATCGCGGAACGTTGGGCTGGGCCCGCTCGGCGAACCGGCTGTGCCGCAGGGCGTGCCGGACCCCGATGGCGATCACCGCGAGCGCGCCCACGGTGATCGCCGGCCCGGTGACACCCGGGTCGGCCCCGAGATCGGTGCCGATCGCCCCGATCACCGCCGGCACCGTGGCCAGGGCGGTCACCTGTAGCGGCAGGCCGATGAGCGGGTGGGCCGCGGCGGCGCGCAGCCCGTGTGGCGCCGGCGTGCCGGGGGCGCTGACGAACGCCCCCGCCCCGGCCCGCAGCCGCCGGATCCGCCGGAGGGAGCAGACCGTCGCCACGAGCGCCGGACCGGCGGCCAGCGTGAGCCCGGCGGCGGCACGGTCGACCGGCGCGGTGCCGGCACTGAGCAGGCCGGCGCCGAGCACGGTCGCGGTGAGCGCCACGCCGGTCAGAGCCAACACCAGCAACCATCCGGTACGCCGGCGCAGCAGGCAGGTGGTGCGCAGCCGGGGGAGCCCGTCGGCCACGACACCGGCGGCCAGCCAGACGGCGGCGACCGGAAGCAGGATGGTGAGTTGACTCTCCATGTTCGAGAGTCTTCCCCGAATCACGCAGGTGCGAATCCGGGCCGGTCCCCTGTTCGCCCCGGACCCCAGGCCCGTAGGGGTCATCGCACCGAGATATGGGCGTTTCGGCATGTCCAACTACCTGGTCGCTGACTTACCCTCAGCTAGATCGGCAATTGTCGATTGATGTTGGGACCGGTGGTCACGTTCCACCACCGGTCAGAGGGAGGTAGGAAATGGGTCTTCCACGAAGGTCCGTACTGGTCGGGGTGGCCACGGCGACCGTGCTGGCCGTCGGCACGCCGGCCCTGGCCGCCGAACCCGCGGGTGAGGTCAGGGCCGCCGGCGGAGTCACCGCCGTGCCGGACAGCTACATCGTCGTTCTCAAGGACAGCGCCGTGGCCCGCGACCGGGTCGGTGACACCGCGAAGCGGCTCTCCGGCCGCCACGGCGGCACGGTGGCCCGCACCTACGGCGCGGCGCTGCGCGGCTTCGAGGTCAAGGTCAGCGCGAGCGCGGCGGCGCGGATCGCGGCCGACCCGGCGGTGGCGTACGTCGAGCAGAACCACACCGTCTCCATCTCCGGCACGCAGGCCAACCCGCCCTCCTGGGGCCTGGACCGGATCGACCAGCGCAACCTGCCGCTGGACAGCTCCTACACCTACCCGAACACGGCAAGCAACGTGCACGCGTACATCATCGACACCGGCATCCGGTTCTCCCACAACGACTTCGGTGGCCGGGCAACCTCCGGCTACGACGCGGTGGACGGCGGGGCGGCCGACGACTGCAACGGGCACGGCACGCACGTCGCCGGCACCGTCGGCGGATCCTCGTACGGGGTCGCCAAGGCGGTCCAGCTCGTCGGTGTCCGGGTGCTGAACTGCTCCGGCAGCGGCACCAACGCCGGTGTGATCGCCGGCGTCGACTGGGTCACCGCGAACGCGATCAAGCCGGCGGTGGCGAACATGAGCCTCGGTGGCGGCGCGAACAGCTCGCTGGACAACGCCGTGCGCAACTCGATCGCCTCCGGTGTCACGTACGGCCTGGCGGCCGGCAACGACAACGGCGCGAACGCGTGCAACACCTCACCGGCGCGTACCACGGAGGCCATCACGGTGGGCTCGACGACCAGCTCGGACGCCCGCTCGTCGTTCTCCAACGTCGGCACCTGCCTGGACATCTTCGCGCCCGGCTCGTCGATCACCTCGGCCTGGTACAACAGCAACACCGCGACCAACACGATCAGCGGTACCTCGATGGCCACGCCGCACGTGGTCGGAGCGGCGGCCCTGGTGGCCAGCGCCAACCCGAGCTGGACCCCGGCTCAGGTCCGCAACCAGTTGGTGGCCAGCGCGACACCCAACGTGGTGAGCAACCCCGGCTCGGGCTCACCGAACCTGCTTCTCTACGTGGGCACCGGCACTACCCCGCCGCCGCCGACCGGCTGCACCGGCACCAACGGCACCGACGTGTCGATCCCGGACGCCGGGGCGGCGGTGACCAGCTCGATCACCATCTCCGGCTGCGGTCGCAACGCCTCGTCGGCCTCCACGGTGGCGGTCAACATCGTGCACACCTACCGTGGTGACCTGGTCATCGACCTGCTCGCCCCGGACGGCAGCGCGTACCGGCTGAAGAACAGCAGCACCTCGGACAGCGCGGACAACGTGAACGCCACCTACACGACCAACGTGTCCGGTGAGGCCGCCGACGGCATCTGGCGGCTCCAGGTACGGGACACCTACTCGGCCGACACCGGCTACATCAACACCTGGACCCTGACCGTCTGACCCTCCCTCCCCACGACCGAGGCCCCACCCGGAAAATCGGGTGGGGCCTCGTGTCGTACGCGATCAGGGGTCAGACCGAGAAGGTGGCCGGCCGCTCGGTCGCCGGCGCCGGCGGCCGGGCCTTCCACAGGCCGACCTTCTGGGCGGCGAGCCGGCTCAGGTAGGCCGGGTTGAGGATGACGTAGCGGCGCCAGAGCCGCTTCGGCTCCAGACCGAGACGCCAGAACCACTCCAGACCGGCGCGCTGCATCCAGCGCGGAGGCTGGCGCAGCAGCCCGGCGTGGTAGTCGAAGGCCGCACCGACCGCCATCAACGGCATGTCCAGCAGCGGCCGCATGGCGTACGCGAAGACCTCCTGGCGTGGGCAGCCCAACCCGACCAGGACCAACCGGGCGCCGCTGGACCGGATGCGGTCGGCGATCTCGGTGTCCTCACCCGGCTGGACGGCCCGAAACTTGGACGGCTCCACCCCGGCGATCTTCAGTGCGGGGAACATCCGCTCCAGCGCCGGGATCAACCGGGCGAGGGTCTCCTCGGTCGAGCCGTAAAGGTAGACCGGCAAGCCCTCGTCGGCGAAGCGCGACAACACGTGCAGGGTCAGCGTCGGCCCGTAGACCCGGTCGGCGAGCCCGGCGTGGTGCAGCAGGTTGAGCGCCCACCGCACCGGCTGCCCGTCCGGCGTGACCACGTCGAACGAGTTGAGCCGGGCGTTGTGCGCCGGATCCAGCACCCCGGTCATCACGCCGTGCACGGCCAGCGCGGTCAGCGCGAGCGGACGCCGCTCGTGCGCCGCGGTCACCACCGCGTCGGTCGCCGTCGCGTAGTCGGTGACGTCGACCAGGACGCCGAGCACATTGCGCTTGGTCCGCGCGGTCATGCCTTGAATACCCACTTGCCCACGTTGGCCTCGTAGATCTCCCGCAGGATCATCGGCACGTCGTACGTGATCTTCCAGTCCGGGTACTGCGCCTCGAACCGGGCCATGCTGCTGACATACCACTGGTGGTCGCCGGTGCGGTTCTGCTCGACGTAGTTGATCCGCGCCTCGCGGCCGGCGATCTCCTCGGCGATCCGGAACGCCTCGATGTGGGAGGTGTTGGAGTGCCGGCCGCCACCGAGGTTGTAGACCTCGGCGGAGCGGGGGGCCCGGAAGAACGCCTCGAACGCGGTGAGCACGTCGCGTGAGTGGATCGCGTCCCGGACCATCTTGCCCTTGTAGCCGAACAGGTTGTATGTCCGGCCCTCCATCACGCAGCGCATCAGGTACGCCAGGAACCCGTGCAGCTCGGCGGCCGAGTGCGCCGGACCGGTGAGCGTGCCGCCGCGGAAGCAGGCGGTCTTCATGTCGAAGTAGCGCCCGTACTCCTGGACCATGACGTCCGCCGCGACCTTGGAGGCGCCGAAGACCGAGTGCAGCGAGTGGTCGATCGACATCTCTTCGGTGATGCCCTCGTACCAGCGGTGGTCCTCGGGCAGCTCGTACCGTGTCTCCAGCTCGATCAGCGGCAGGCTGTTGGGCCGGTCGCCGTAGACCTTGTTGGTCGAGCAGTGGATGAACGGCGCGTCGATCGCGTGCCGGCGGGTGTTCTCCAGGATGTTGAGCGTGCCGCCGGCGTTCACGTCGAAGTCCGTGTACGGCTCCTTGGCCGCCCAGTCGTGGCTCGGCTGAGCGGCGCTGTGGATCACCACGGCGATGTCCGAGGCGTACTTCTTGAAGACCTGCTCCAAGCCGTCGCGGTCCCGGATGTCCACCGCGAAATGCGTGTACGCGCTGCCCAGGTCACGAGCGAGCCGCTCCAGGCTCCAGGATGTGGAGCCGTCTTCGCCGAAGAAGTACCGGCGCATGTCGTTGTCGATGCCGACGACGTCCAGACCGAGGCCGGCGAAGTGCCGGACCGCCTCGGAGCCGATCAGGCCACCCGACCCTGTCACCAACGCGACACTCACACGCCACTCCCGGTCCATCGGAGGCAGAATCCATCGCAGCATAGCGTGACGTCTGGCCCGTCCCGATATGACGGAAGGGCCCCGCGTAAGCGGAGCCCTCGTCGGTGGTGGGGATGGGGGGAGTTGAACCCCCACGCCCTTTCGGGCACACGGACCTGAACCGTGCGCGTCTGCCATTCCGC
The DNA here is from genome assembly GCF_040648675.1 of Micromonospora sp. NPDC049101. NCBI lineage: Bacteria > Bacillati > Actinomycetota > Actinomycetes > Micromonosporales > Micromonosporaceae > Micromonospora > Micromonospora sp. NPDC049101. The sequence goes on from NZ_JBEZED010000004.1 coordinate 297,328, forward strand.
CACATCCCCGTGGCACAACCCGGAACACTGTAGCCGCCCCGGCCCCGCTGTCTCCAGCGGCCCCGGGAATACTACGCTGTCCAAGGCGCTCGCCACGAGCGATTACCGTTCGTGGCGGACGAAAGATTAGCACGGCAATCCCGGCCCTTCCGAACGGGCCGAGAGCAGGTGGCCGAGCGGCGTGTGAGCTGCGCGCGCGCCGGCCGGATACCATCATGTCCTCGGGACCCGAGGAGGAGCCGGTGAGCGTGCTGCAACGCTTCGAGAAGCGTCTGGAAGGCCTGGTAGAAGGGGCCTTCGCCAAGGTCTTCAAAGGGGTGGTCCACCCCGTGGAGATCCTCAACGCCATGCAGCGGGAGGCCGAGGCGCACAAGGCGATCCTGGCCGGTGGGCGCACGTTGGTGCCCAACCGCTACGTGATCGATCTCTCGCCGTTCGACCACAGTCGGCTGGCGCCGTACGCCGCTGCGCTGGCCCAGGAGTTGGCCCAGTCGCAGGCGGAGTTCATCGGCGAGCAGGCCTGGACGGTCTATGGCGACGTGATCGTCGAGATCGAGCGAGGCGAGGGCCTGGACACGGGCATGTTCCGTGTCACAGCCGAGGTCTACACCGGCGGCGAGGTCGCCCCGGTGTCGGCACCCGGCTACGACGCCGGGCCGCCCGCCTACCCCGCGTACGACCAGGGTGGTGGCTACGGCCCTCCGCCCGGGCACGGTGGCGGTCGCAACGTGCGGCTGGTCTCCGGCGACGGTCGCACCTACCCCCTTCAGATGGGGTCGACGGTGATCGGTCGCGGCGACCAGGCCAACCTGCGTCTGCCCGACGTCGGCATCTCCCGGCGACACGCCCGGTTGGATTTCGACGGGGGCCAGGTCGTGCTGACCGATCTGGGGTCGACCAACGGCACCATGGTCAACGGGCAGCGGGTCTCCGCTGTCGCACTCAACCCCGGTGACATGGTCCAGCTCGGCACGACGACGCTGACCTTCCGCGTGGACGGCTGATCCGCCTTGCCGGAACTGGTCATCACAGTTGCCCGGTTCGGGTTCCTGATCCTGCTGTGGATCTTCGTGTTCACGGTGGTCGGCGTGATCCGCCGGGATCTCTTCGCGGGCGCCCGCTCCGGGCGTCTGGTCGCCGCGCCGCGCGCGGTGGGCGCCTCGACGGGGCAGGCGACGAAACCCGCGAAGGTCAAACGGGGTAGGGCGGCACACCAGCTCGTGGTGACAGCCGGTCAACTGGCCGGCACCCGGATCACTCTCGGTGAAGCGCAGATCACCATTGGTCGAGCTGAGGACTCCACCCTGGTCATCACCGACGACTACGCCTCGGCGCGACACGCCCGGCTCGTGCCGCGCGAAGGGCAGTGGTACGTCGAGGACCTCGGCTCGACTAACGGCACGTACCTCGATCGCGCTAAGGTCACCGGACCAACCCCCGTCCCCCTCGGCGTGCCGATCCGGATCGGCCGCACTTCCCTCGAATTACGGCCATGACTCTGACCCTGCGCTATGCGGCCCACAGCGACCGCGGTCTGATCCGAGACGGCAATCAAGACTCCGTCTACGCCGGGCCGCGGCTACTCGCCGTTGCCGACGGCATGGGCGGCATGGCCGCCGGTGACGTCGCCAGCAACATCGTCATCGGTGCCATGGCGCCGCTCGACGAGGACGTCCCCGGGGACGCTCTCGTCGACGCGTTGCGTTCGGCCGTGGGCACCGCCAACCAACAACTCCGCGACACGGTGGATGCCAACCCGCAGTTGGAGGGGATGGGCACCACGCTGACGGCGACCCTCTTCACCGGCAGCAAGCTGGGGATGGTCCACATCGGCGACTCGCGGGCCTACCTGCTGCGCAACGGTGACTTCGCGCAGATCACCAAGGACGACACCTACGTCCAGATGCTCGTCGACGAAGGCCGGATCAGCGCCGAGGAGGCGAGCAGTCACCCACAGCGGTCGCTGCTCACCCGAGCTCTCGACGGCCGGGACATCGACCCGGAATACTCGGTGCGCCAGGTGCTGCCCGGCGACAGGTACCTGATCTGCAGCGACGGCCTCTCGGGTGTGGTCAGCGCCGAGACCATCGGCGACACCCTCCGGGAATACACCGACCCGCAGCAGTGCGTCGAGCGGCTGGTGCAGCTCGCGCTGCGCGGCGGTGGCCCGGACAACATCACGGTGATCATCGCCGACGCCACGGATCAGGACATCGTCGAGGCGAGCCCGATCGTCGGTGGTGCCGCCGCTCGGGACCGGGGCATGGCGACCTCCGCGGACGACTCGACTCCGGCTGCCCGGGCCTCGGCGCTGGCCGCGCCGCGCCCGGCCGTGCCCGAGGAGCCAGCGGCCTCGGACGACGAACCGGACCGTCCGAAGCGCCGCCCGGTACGCACCGCCGCCATGGCGCTGGCCCTGCTGGTGATCGTGGGCGGAGGGGCCTTCGGAGGCTGGACGTACACCCAGCGGCAGTACTACGTGGGAGCCACCGAGGAGGGCCAGGTCGCCGTCTTCCGTGGCGTCCAGGGTCAGATCGCCGGGATGGACCTCTCCACCGTGCACCGCCGCAGCGGCACCCGCCTGGACGACCTCACGGTCGCCGCGCAGGACACCGTCCGGGTGGGCATCCGGGCCAAGAGCGAGCCGGACGCCGAGCGTCAGCTCGCCGAGCTGACCAGCGACACCCCGAGCAACCCCAACCTGAAGCCGCTCTGCCCGCTGGATCCGTCCGCCGCGGCGGGTGGCACGCCGACGCCGGCCGGTCCGGCGTCGAGCCCGAACGGCAGCCCAAGCCCGAACGGCAGCCCAAGCCCGAACGGCAGCCCAAGCCCGAACGGCAGCCCGAGCACCATCGCGTCCCCGACATCCAACGGGGTTGTCAGCGCGAGCCCGACCGTCGGCGCCACCGCCATCGGCTCGTCCACCACACCCGACGTCACGCCCTCCGACTCGGCCACGCCGGCGCTCGACCCGGCCGCCTGCCGATCTCCTGAGTGAGCGTCGGCTGAGATCCCGAGGATTCCACCTGTGACCGTAGCGGCCACACCGGCAACCTCGCCCGCCACCGCGGGCGAGCAGTCCGGCGTACGCCTGGCGCGGTCGCGCCGCAACGCCGAGCTGTCCCTCCTGCTGCTCGCCATGGCGTTGGTGGCCGCGTACGGGGCGACGGTCGAGGCGAACCTGCTGGACACCGTGACCCCGGACTTCTGGATGCCCGCCGCCGCGCTCGGCGCGGTCTTCCTCGGTCTGCATCTGGTCATCCGATTCCTCGCCCCGTTCGCCGACCCGGCGCTGTTGCCGGCGGTGGCCCTGCTCAACGGGCTCGGGGTGGGCTTCCTCCGCCGGATCGACCTGGGCGACGCGCCCGTGGCCGACCGGGAGAGCCTGGCCATCTTCGCCGGCATCGGCGGGCGGCAGTTGGCCTGGACGCTCGCCGCGGTGATCCTCGCCGCCGCCCTGCTCGCCATCATGCGCGACCACCGTTCGGTCTCCCGGTACGCGTACACCCTGGGGTTGGCCGGCATCGTGCTGGTGATGCTCCCGGCGGTGTTGCCCAGGAGCATCTCCGAGATCAACGGTGCGAAGCTGTGGATCCGGGTGGGTGGTTTCTCCATCCAGCCGGGTGAGTTCGCCAAGCTGGCGCTGCTTGTCTTCTTCGCCTACTACCTGGTCCGCAAGCGCGAGGTGCTCTCGCTGGCGAGTCGACGGTTCCTCGGCATCGACTTCCCGCGCGGGCGCGACCTCGGCCCGGTGGTCGGAGTCTGGCTGGTCAGCCTCATGGTCCTCGTCTTCGAGAAGGACCTGGGCACGTCGCTGCTCTACTTCGGCATGTTCGTGGTGACTCTCTACATCGCCACCGAACGAGTCAGTTGGCTGCTGATCGGTCTCGTCCTCTTCTTCGGCGGGGCCTACCTCGCCTACGTCCTCGGTTCGACGGTCGGCGGCCCGTTCGCCAACTTCTACGTCCGGGCGGAGATCTGGCTGGACCCGTTCGCCGACCCGACCAACAAGGGCTACCAACTCGTGCAGGGGCTGCTCGCCCTGGGCACGGGTGGGCTCTTCGGCGCCGGGCCGGGCGGCGGCCAACCGGACAGCCTGCCCGAGGTGCAGAACGACTTCATTTTCGCCGGCCTCGGTGAGGAGCTCGGCCTCTTCGGTCTCTCCGCCCTGCTCGTCGTCTACCTGTTGATCGTGGAGCGTGGGCTGCGGGCCGCGCTCGCGGTCCGGGACTCGTTCGGCAAGCTCCTCGCTGGCGGTCTCGCGTTCACCCTCGGCCTCCAGGTCTTCGTGATCGTCGGTGGGATCAGCAAGCTCATTCCGCTGACCGGTCAGACCACCCCGTTCCTGTCCGCCGGTGGCTCGTCGTTGATGGCCAACTGGTTGCTCGTCGCGGTGCTGCTGCGGGTCTCCGACGGAGCCCGTCGGCCGGTCGGCGGGAGCGCCAGCAAGGCCGCCCGGCCCACCGGTGGCGCACCGGAGCAGCTGCACGGTGCTCCCACGGAGGTGATCAAGCCGTGAACGCACCACTGCGCCGGGTCGGCGTCGTCGTCATGGTCCTGTTCGGCCTGCTCTTCGCCAACCTCAACTGGGTGCAGTTCCAGAAGGCCGACGAGTACCGCACCAGCGACTACAACGGTCGGGTCCAGGTCGCCGACTACAAGCGCAAGCGCGGCAACATCGAGGCCGGCGGCACTGCGGTGGCGACCAGCAAGGAGACCACCGGCAGGCTGAAGTTCCAGCGCGCCTACCCGGGCGGCGCGGAGTACGCTCACGTGCTCGGCTACAAGCCGGTCAGCCTGGCCGACACGGGCATCGAGCGGGCGGAGAACGACTTCCTGGCCGGCACCAGCGACCAGCTGATCGGCGACCGGATCAAGGACATGTTCACCGGCGACGAGAGCGGTGGCGGCAACGTGCTGCTCAGCCTCTCCAAGCAGGCCCAGGACGTGGCGTACAACCAGCTGCGCAACAACCAGGTGGGGGCGAAGCGGGGCGCGGCCATCGCCATCGACCCGCGTACCGGGGCGGTGCAGGCGCTTGTCTCCATGCCCAGCTTCGACCCGAACCCGCTGGCCAGTCACACCGACAAGGATGCGGCCGCGGCGTACAACAAGCTGGAACAGGACCCGGCGGGCCCCCTGAAGAACCGGGCGCTCTCCGAGACACTGCCGCCGGGCTCCACGTTCAAGATTGTGGTTGCCGCGGCGGCACTGGAGAACGGCGTCGGCAAGACCACCCAGATCCCGGCCGGTCCCAGTTGGACGCCGCCCACCTCCGGCACCCCGATCCGCAACGCCGACCCGTCGATCTGCCCGGAGTCGAAGGTCACCCTGCTGGAGGCGGTCACCGAGTCGTGCAACACCGGCTTCGCGCAACTCGGCGTGCGGCTGGGCGCCGACACTCTCAAGGAGAAGGCCCGGCAGTTCGGCTTCGAGCAGGAGGATCTGACCGTCGGTCACCTCGGCGAGGACGGTCTGCCCACGGCGGCCAGCCGGACCGGGGACATGCTGAACCCGGACGGCAGCGTCGACCAGGCCGCACTGGCCCAGTCCTCGATCGGCCAGAACAACGTCCGGATGACCCCGCTCGAAGGTGCCATGATCGCCGGTGCGATCGCCAACAACGGCAGCCAGATGCGGCCCTACCTGGTCCAGCAGTTGCTCGCCCCGGACCGGACCACCAGCTACTTCACCGCCAAGCCACGGGAGCTGCGTCAGCCGGTCGAGCCGCAGGTCGCCGCCGACCTGCGCGAGATGATGGTCAGCGTCGTCCAGAACGGCACCGGCAAGAAGGCCGCGGTCAGCGGCTACACGGTCGGCGGCAAGACGGGCACCGCCCAGTCCGCACCGGACCGGCCCGACCACGGCTGGTTCATCGGCTTCGCACTGGACAAGAACGGCACCCCGATCTCCGCGGTCTGCGTGATGCTCGAACAGGCCGGGCCCGGTGGCAGCGGCGAGGCAGCCCGGATCGCCGGCCAGATCATGCGCGCCGCCATCCGCGACCCCGGGGGGCGCTGACATGCTCAGCCCCGGCGTCCAGCTCGGCAACCGCTACCGTCTCGACGAGCGGATCGCCAGCGGCGGCATGGGCGACGTCTGGCGCGGCACCGACCAGGTGCTCGGCCGGACGGTCGCGGTCAAGAGCCTGCTTCCCGCGCTGCTCGACGACCCGGACTTCGCCGAGCGGTTCCGCGGTGAGGCCCGCACCATGGCCACCATCAACCATCCCGGCGTGGTGGACGTCTACGACTTCGGCAACGACCAGCAGATCGCGTTCCTGGTCATGGAGTACGTCGAGGGCGACGCCCTGTCGTCCACGCTGAGTCGGGTCGGGCGGCTCACCCCGGCCCGGACGATGGCCCTCGTCGCGCAGGCCGCCGACGCGTTGCACGCCGCGCACGAGAAGGGCATCGTGCACCGCGACGTGAAGCCGGGCAACCTGCTGGTCCGGCCGAACGGCACGCTGGTGCTCACCGACTTCGGCATCGCCCGCTCCGACCTGGTCGGCCAGCTCACCGCCGCCGGTTCGGTGCTCGGCACCGCCTCGTACATCTCCCCGGAGCAGGCCACCGGCGGTGTGGCCACCCCGGCGTCCGACGTGTACGCGCTCGGCGTGGTCGCCTACCAGTGCCTTGCCGGGCGGCGTCCGTTCGAGGGCGACAACCCGCTCGACATCGCGATGCGGCACGTCCGGGAGACGCCTCGGCCACTGCCGTCCGACATTCCCCCGCAGGTGCGCGCGGTGGTCGAACGGGCGTTGGCGAAGGACCCGGCCGCCCGCTGGCCGAGCGCCGCCGCCCTCGCCGGGGTCGCCCGTCAACTCAAGGCCGCGCTCTCCCAGCAGGCCAGGGCCGGCGGCAACGCCGGGCCGGTCTCCGCGGCACCGTCCTCACCGGCCGCGCCTGGTCGGGCCCAGGTGCCGCAGGCGCACCAGATGCGGCCGCCGGGTGCCCGCCCGCCGGCCGCCGCCGGGCCGAGGCCGACAGCTGTCGCGCCGGCTCAGCAGCCACGGCCCACCGCCGTCGCGCCGGCTCAGCAGCCGCGACCCACCGCTGTCGCGCCGGTCGCCCGGCCGCCGGCCGCACAAAACGGCTACCCGCGCGGTGCCGCGGCGGTGCCGACCGCACCCCGGCAGCAACAACAGCCGGCGTACGCCCGGCAGCCTGGCCCATCGGCGCCGTCACCCGAGCCTCGGCGGTCCCGGCCGGGGATGGTGCTTCTTGCCATCTTGCTTGCCGTGCTGGTCCTGCTCTGCTCCGGCGTGATTTCCTACAAGCTGAACAAGCAGTCGCAGGCCGGTGAACCAGCCGGGACGAGTGCGCGCACCGTGACGTCCGGCGTGCTGCGACTCGACGGGCGCGACGATGTGACCCAGACGTCGTACCGTCGGGAGATACGACTCCAGCCGGGCGACGGCGGGACGACGACGAGCGAAGGACGACAGACGCGATGACAGCGCAGGCCCGCCTGCTCGGTGGCAGGTACCAGGTCGGCGAGCTGCTCGGCTACGGCGGCATGGCCGAGGTGCACCGCGGTCGCGATCTCCGGCTCGGTCGGGACGTCGCGATCAAGATGCTCCGCACCGACCTGGCTCGGGACGCGACGTTCCAGATGCGGTTCCGTCGGGAGGCGCAGAACGCCGCCTCGCTCAACCACCCGGCGATCGTGGCGGTCTACGACACCGGTGAGGAGACCGCGCCGACCGGCGAGACGCTGCCGTTCATCGTGATGGAGTTCGTCAACGGACGGACCTTGAAGGAGGTCCTCGGCGCCGAGGGTCGGCTACAGCCGCGCCGGGCGTTGGAGATCTGCGCCGACATGTGTGCCGCGCTGGAGTTCAGCCACCGGCACGGCATCATCCACCGGGACATCAAGCCCGGCAACGTGATGCTCACCCAGACCGGCCAGGTCAAGGTGATGGACTTCGGCATCGCCCGTGCGCTGGCCAGCGGCGCGACCACCATGACGCAGACCAGCGCGGTGATCGGCACGGCACAGTACCTGTCCCCGGAGCAGGCGCGCGGCGAGGCCGTCGACGCCCGCTCCGATGTGTACGCGGCCGGCTGTGTGCTCTTCGAGCTGGTCTGCGGGCACCCGCCGTTCGTCGGGGACAGCCCGGTCAGCGTGGCGTACCAGCACGTCCGGGAGACGCCGCCGACGCCGAGTGACATCAACCCGGATGTCACCCCGGCCGTCGACGCGATCGTGTTGAAGGCGTTGTCGAAGAACCCGCTCAACCGCTACCAGAGCGCCGGCGAGATGCGCGCCGACCTGCTCCGCGCCGCCGCCGGCCGGCCCGTGTTGGCTACCCCGGTGTTGCGCGAGGCGGAGACTGTGGCGATGGCACCGGCCGGCGGCCGGGGCGGCTACCCGGTTGCCGGCGGTGGGCCCCAGACCGGGCAGATCCCGGCCCGGGTGGGTGATCCGCGCCAGCGCAAGGCGTCCTCCTGGGTGATCGCGACGTTCAGCGCGGTCGGCGTGCTGGCGGTGATCGCCCTGGTCGCAGCCCTGCTCTGGAACATGCAACAGGACAAGGCCAACAAGCTGGTGCCCAACCTCAGCGGCAAGAGCCAGACCGTCGCCTTCACCGAGATCCAGGGCGCCAACCTCCAGCCGAAGCTGGGTGACCCGATCCTGGCCAACGACTGCACGAAGGGCACCGTCGCCAAGCAGGATCCGCCGCCGAACACTCGGCTGGAACAGGGCAGCCCGGTGACCATTCAGCTCTGCGACGGCAAGCCGGCCGTGAAGATCCCCCCCGGCCTGGTCAACTCCCAGTACGAGCTCGTCAAGTCTCAGCTTGAGGGCCAGGGGTTGAAGGTCCAGGACAAGCAGGTGGACAACCCCGCGGCGAAGGGCACCGTGCTCAAGCTGACCCCGCCGTCGGGGACCACCGTCGCGCAGGACAGCACGGTGACCGTCGAGGTCTCCAAGGGCAACGTCGGCAAGGTCCCCAACGTGGTCAACTCCACCCGCGACGAGGCCGCCCAGGAGCTGCGCGAGGCGGGTTACAAGGTCGAGTTCCGCGACGGTGACGAGGTGGCGGCGGACCAGGCCGGTCGGGTCCAGAGGCAGAATCCGACCGCGGGCACCGCACTAGCCAAGGACAAGACCGTGACCATCGAGATCGGCGTCCCGGTGAAGGTGGTCGACCCATCACCCAGCGGCACGCCCAGCGGCACGCCGTCGGGCACACCGACCACGCCCGGCAGCGGGGGCGGCGTCGGTCTGCCGTTCCCGCCCCCGCCGAGCCGGCTTCCCGAGGACTAAGGCCTGTTTCGGTATGAGTGACGCCGACGCATCAGGTGTCGGCCCGGTACGTCGACGTCCTCGACGCCTCAGACGCGTGGCCATCCTGGCGACCGCCGTGCTGCTGCTCGCCAGCCTTCCGTGGCTGTGGACGACGATTGCCGCCCGCGGCCACCTGTACGCCGAGGCCGACGCCCCGGCCGCCGAGGTGGTGATCGTCCTCGGTACCGCGGTGGCGGCCGATCGGCAACGGCCGGGCGACCGGCTCACCGGCCGGCTGGAGACCGCCGCCGAGTTGGTGACCAGCGGGCGGGCCAAGGTCGTGCTCGTGTCCGGCGACGGGGGCGGCGCGTCGGGTGACGAGCCCGCGGTGATGACGTCGTACCTCACCGAACTCGGTGTCGACGCGCGTCGCGTGGTGGCCGACCCGTTCGGCCTGGACACCTACGACAGTTGTGCCCGAGCGCGCGAGGTGTACGGGGTCCAGCGGGCTCTGATCGTGACCCAGTCCTACCACCTGTCCCGGGCGGTGACGCTGTGCCGGCATCTCGGGCTCGACGTCGACGGGGTCACCGCACGGTGCGGCTGCGGGCCGGTCCTGCTCGCCGAGAAGTCGATCCGGGACTATTTCGCCAGCGGTAAGGCGGCGTGGGACGCGGCCCGCGATCGTGCGCCGGCGGTCCGCTCACCCGCGGATCCGGCGGTTCAGGACGCGCTGCGCGGCTGACCCGGCCAGCGGGACGTTCTCACCGGGTCAGCCGCCTCAGGTGGTGGCGAAGGCCGCCCGGCGACGGGCGTCGACCTCGGCGGCCAGCGCGGGGGCGCGCTCCAACGCCTCCTGGTGACCGCAACCGGCCAGCCAGTTGGCCAGCATCAGGTGGCCGCCCTCGGTGAGCACCGACTCCGGGTGGAACTGGACGCCCTCGATGGGAAGCGTCCGGTGCCGCATCGCCATCACCACACCGGAGCGGGTCCAGCCGGTGACCTCCAGCTCCTCGGGGAGCGTGTCGGGCAGCACGGCGAGTGAGTGGTAGCGGGTGGCGGTGAACGGGTCGGGCAGGCCGGCGAGTACGCCGACCGAGTCGTGGCGTACCTCGGAGGTCTTGCCGTGCAGCAGCTCGGGTGCGCGCGTCACTGTCGCACCGAACGCCTCGCCGATCGCCTGGTGGCCGAGGCAGACACCGAAGATCGGCAGCTCGCCCGCGTACCGTCGGATGACGTCCAGGCAGATGCCGGCGCGGTCGGGGCTGCCCGGCCCCGGGGAGAGCAGGATGCCGGCCGCGCCCACCCTGCCGACCGCCTCGACGTCGATCTCGTCGTTGCGGCGGACCTCGCAGTCCACGCCGAGCTGGCCGAGATATTGCACGAGGTTGAAGACGAACGAGTCGTAGTTGTCGATCACCAGGATGCGCATTGTCACCTGCTCGGGGAGGGCGGCGCGGGGTTGTTCTGATTGGTGTCGTACGGCAGATCGTGCTCGTCGCCGGCCGGGGTGTCGCCGGTCACCGGGCCGCCGTCGCCCGATTCGGCGGGGACACCCGACTCGACCTGCACGTCGTCGAAGGGCAGCAGGGGCTCGGCCCACGGGAAGGCGACATACCAGAGCAGGGCCACCGTGGCGGCCACCAGCAGCACCGAGCCGACCAGCTTTCCGGCCACCCCGAACGGCAGCTTGCGCCAGATGAACGCGTACATCGGGTCAGTCTCCCAGCTCAGCGGGGCGGCCCGCCGACTTGGGTTGGGTGCGGTCCAGCTCGGCGTGGATGATCAGCCGCTGGTAGTTGTCCCATTTCGGGTTGCAGGTGGTCAGGGTGAGCATCCGCTTGGTCGGTTTCTTGTTCGGCTCGCCGGGCACCGGCGCCACCACCTCGACCTGGGTGGGCCGGACGATCCGCGACTGCGACACCCGGTAGACGTACCAGTCGGTCTTGCTCTCGACCACGACGGCGTCGCCCTCGACCAGCTCGTCGAGCCGCCAGAAGGTGGCCCGGTTGCGGTGCCCGGCGACGGAGAAGTTGCCCACCTGGCCGGGCATCGCGCTGGTGGGGTAGTGGCCCGGGGCGTAGCGGATGTCCTCCTGGGTGACGCCCTCGACCACCACCAGATTCTTGTCGATCTTGGGGAGGTAGAGGCCGGCGAGCGGCTTGCCGCGTACCGGTGGCGACGGTTTGACGCTCGGGCCGGCCGACGGGACGACAGTCGGGTCGTCGGCCGGGCCTCCCCACTGCTGCTCCAGCTCATTGGTGAGGTCGTTCTGGTGGGCGTCGACGATCGCCGACTTGCCCCACACCTCGTAACCGGCGAAGAGCAGCACCACCAGACCGAAGGTGATCAGGATTTCGCCGGTGACGCGGACTCCGGTGCGGATTCGTGAGCCGAGCGACGGGCGGGTGAGCTCGGAGTAGACGCTCTTGTAGCCCTCGCCGGTCTGGTGCGGCCGGAGCTGGACCACCCGCTCGCCGCGCCGGGGTCGGGGCGGCTCGGCGGGGTTGTCGCCGCCGGTCGGCTCCTGCGGGCCTGACGTACGTGGGACGGCACCCATCAGCGTGGTCGAGTCCATGGTTGGCGGCCGGGTGGTGGGTGTGGCAGGCACGACGGGAATCAACGCGGTGGCGGCGGGGTCGGCGACGCGGTCCGGCCCGGTGGGCGGGACCTGGCCCGGCCCGGCCGCGGAGAAGGCCTCCTGGCCGGCCGGGGAGCCGGTCGCTCGGGCGGGCCGGGCGGCGATCTGGGGGATGAACGCGGTCGGCGCGTCGGCAACCGGCGGCGTCGGGGGGCCGGACGGGGCAGGTTGACTCGGCGTGCCGGAGGTCGTCGACCGGGTCGGCGTGGCACTCGGCGCGCCCGGGAGGGTCGGCGTGGCACCCGGCGCGCCAGCGGTGGCCGACGGTCGGGCGGGTACCGCCGGTCGGGTGGGTGCGACCGGTCGGGCGGGTGCTGCGGGTCGGGTGGGTGCTGCTGGTCGGGTGGGTGCGGCCCCGGGCGCCGCCGCGCTGGGCGGGCCGGTGGGCGTGGGGGGTCGGGTCGGAGCGTCGCTCGGGACAGCGGGTCGCGTCGGGCCCGGGTTGGTCGCGGCCGGTCGGCCGGGGGCGGGCGGAACGTCGGACCCGGGGTGCCGGGTCACGGTGCCCGGCCACGGCGGGGGCGCGTCGACACTCGGTCGGCCGGTGCTGGGGGTCGGGTCGGCCGGGCGGGGAGGCTCAGGTGGGGTCGACGGGCGCGCCGCACCCGGTCGGGCGGGCAACACCGGCTCAGGCCAGTTGCCGGTCGGGGTCGGTCGGCCAGGCGTCGGTTCGGGCCGGTCGACCTTGGGCAGGAAGGCGGTCGGATCGTCGGTCTGGTCCCGGTGTCGCCCGTCGCGATGCTCGTCCGGCCCGCTCATTTAGGCACCGTAGCCGAGCGCAGGGAGGTCGAGTCCTCGAATGCGGGGACCCGCACCGTGGAGACCGTCTCCTTGTAGCCGAGCTGGTAGTCGTCGACCGCGTCCTTGAACCACTGGACTCCCTGGGAGCTGGCGAGGGCCTGCTGGAGGGCAGCGGGGTCGCCGATCGCTACGATCTTGAACGGTGGGGAGTACACCCGGCCGTGCAACAGCAGGGTGTTACCGACGCAGCGTACCGCGCTGGTCGCGAGCACGCGGACGTTCATGATTGACATGGCCTCCGCCCCGCCGGCCCAGAGCGCGTTGACCACCGCCTGCACGTCCGCCTGGTGCACCACCAGGTCGTCGTTGCTGGCGTCCGACTTGGTCTGGTCGAGCTGAGGCGCGTCGTTCAGCTCGACCGTGACCCCGGGCCCGCCGAGGGCGGTGAACCCGGCGCCCTGGAGGCTGCCCTGGGCCCGATTCTGCTGCTCCTTGATCGGGGCGTCCGAGCCGGCCAGGGTGTTGGTCCGTTGCTCGACCTCGCCACGCAGCGTGGCGGCCCGGCGTTCGCTCGCCGCCACCTGCTCGCGCCGGTCCTCGATGAACTGGTTGAGTTGGGGTCGCCGATCCTCCCGCAGCGCGGTGCCGCCGGCGGTGGTCGCGGTGGTGGTGAAGAGCAGGCCCGCCGCGGCGGCGATCAGGGGCACCCCGATCGACCAGCCCGGACGCCGTTGACGCGGGCGCCGGGGCAGCAGCCCGGCGGCGGCCCGTCGGAGGACCTTCTGCCAGGAGGTTGCGCCGGATGTGTACTCCACCGAGCGTTCCTTCCGCGTGTCGGGGATCGGTCCGCCCGGCCGCCCGGCTGGCCGGTGACGCGAACAGGTCCGCCTTTTTCGGTCACTCCGTGCACCGGCCTGACCCCATTCATGGTCCGGACGGGCAATCGGGACTACGCTAGCTGTCGAACATTATTGGCCATGGACCGTCGCCCCCGCGCCCGGTTGTCAGGCCGGACGAGGTCGTCACCCCTCTGGAGAGCGTCGTGCCCAAGTCTCAGGTCCGCAAGAAGAAGGTGTACACCGCGCCGACGGACGTTCGTCCGACGACGTCGGCGTCGACGCGCAAGCCTAGCCCGGTGTGGTTGCCGGTCACCGCGGTCGCCCTGATCGTCGTGGGCATCGGCTGGCTGGTGCTCTATTACCTGTCCGAGCAGGAGTACCCGGTCGCCGCGTGGGGTTACTGGAACCTCGCGGTTGGTTTCGGCGCGATGGTCGCCTCGCTGGGGCTGCTCTCCCGCTGGCGCTGAGCCGGCTCGGGGCCGTCGCGTCGGCGGTCCCACGTCAACCCGGCGCGCCCCTGCCCGGCAGGATCGGGTGGGGCCCCCTATGGTGTCCGCAGGCAGCGTGGCCTACTGCGAGATGACTCACGTTACTGCTGGGTAACCTTCGCGTAGGCTGCACTGCATGACCGAGCAGAGCGAGGTCATCAGGCAGCAGACCGGGGAGGCCAACTCGATGGGCAGCGTCCAGATCGTCACCACGATCCTCGCGGCCGCCATCACCGCCGTGGCGGTGTGGCTTGCGGTGCGTGCGGTCCTGAAGATGGTGGCAGTCATCCGGCTCGGGCAGCCGGCACCGGAACGGTTCACCGACAAGATCACCCGCGCCCGGACGATGCTCGTCGAGACGGCCGGCCACACGCGGATGCTCAAGTGGGGCGTGGTGGGTGCCGCGCACTGGTTCGTGATGGTCGGCTTCGTCGTGCTGTCGCTGCTGGTGCTCGAGGCGTACTTCGAGGTGGTCACCACCGACGGTGGCCTGCCGATCATCGGGCACTGGACGATCTTTGGCCTGGTCACCGAGATCATCGGGGTGCTGGGCCTGGTCGGCATCCTGGTGCTGATGGCGATCCGGCTCCGCAACCGGCCGACCCGGCCGGGCGGGCGGTCCCGGTTCACCGGCTCGACCATGTGGCAGGGCTACTTCGTCGAGTGGATCGTGCTGCTGGTCCTGATCTTCGGGTTCGTGATCCGGGGCTTCAAGGTCGCCACCGACCACTTCGAGTTCCCGGTCTGGGCCACCCCGGTCAGCCACGCGGTCGGCGCGGTGCTGCCGGCCTGGGCGGACGGGGTGAGCGTCGCCGCCGCCATTAAGATCATCATTTCGATGACCTGGCTGATCGTCATCTCCCTGAACGTCACCATGGGTGTCGCCTGGCACCGCTTCCTGGCGTTCCCCAACATCTTCTTCAAGCGTGAGCCGGCCCGGCCGGCCGGCTCCGGCCTCGGCGCGCTGCGCCCGATGACCAGCCAGGGCAAGCCGCTCGACTTCGAGGAGGCGGACCCGGAGAAGGACCAGTTCGGCGTCGCCCACGTCGAGCAGTTCACCTGGAAGGGCCTGCTGGACTTCAGTACCTGCACCGAGTGCGGTCGCTGCCAGTCGCAGTGCCCGGCCTGGAACACCGGCAAGCCGCTGTCGCCCAAGCTGCTCGTGCTGAGCCTGCGTGACCACGCGTACGCCAAGGCGCCCTACCTGCTGGCCGGCGGCGGCAAGGACCTGACCGGTGAGGAGAAGGCCACCCAGGCGCAGCTCGCCCACCTGGACGTGCTGGCCCTGGCCGAGGCCGACAAGCCGCTGATCGGCACCGCCGAGGAGGGCGGCGTCATCGACCCGGACGTGCTCTGGTCCTGCACCACCTGCGGCGCCTGCGTCGAGCAGTGCCCGGTCGACATCGAGCACGTGGACCACATCGTCGACATGCGCCGCTACCAGGTGCTGATCGAGTCGAGTTTCCCCTCCGAGGCCGGCGTGATGCTGCGCAACCTGGAGAACAAGGGCAACCCGTGGGGTGCGCCGCAGAACACCCGCGAGGACTGGACCAAGGGCCTGGACTTCGAGGTGCCCCGGGTCGGCGAGGTGGACGACTTCGAGTACCTGTTCTGGGTCGGCTGTGCGGGTGCCTTCGAGGACCGGGCCAAGAAGACCACCCGCGCGGTGGCCACGCTGCTCAACGAGGCGGGTGTGTCGTTCGCGATCCTGGGCGAGGGCGAGACCTGCTCGGGCGACCCGGCACGGCGGATCGGCAACGAGTTCGTCTTCCAGATGCTCGCCCAGCAGAACGTGGAGACGCTCAACGAGGCGTTCGAGGGCCGGGAGAAGGCCAAGCGCAAGATCGTCGCGACCTGCCCGCACTGCTTCAACACCCTGGGCAACGAGTACGGCCAGCTCGGCGGCGAGTTCGAGGTGGTCCACCACACCCAACTGCTGGCCCACCTGGTCGCCACCGGCAAGCTCACGCCGGTGCAGCCGGTCGACGGCGGCGTCACCTACCACGACCCCTGCTACCTGGGCCGGCACAACCGGGTCTTCGCGGCGCCCCGGGAGGTCCTCGGCGACGCCATCGAGGGCGACCTGACCGAGATGCCGCGCAACAGCGAACGCTCCTTCTGCTGCGGTGCCGGCGGCGCCCGGATGTGGATGGAAGAGAAGATCGGCAAGCGGATCAACGTGGACCGGGTCGAGGAGGCCATGGCCACCGGGGCCAGGACTGTCGCCGTCGGCTGCCCGTTCTGCTCGACGATGCTCAACGACGGGGTCAACGGCAAGGGCGCCGGCGAGCAGGTCGAGGTGATCGACGTGGCGAGCGTGCTGCTCCGTTCGGTCAAGCCGCAGGGCGGCAAGGAGACGACGCCGGTCGGCGGCTGAGGCGCGTACACCTGGGATCTGTTCATCGGCGGCGACGGCGGCCCCATGCGGGCCGCCGTCGCCGTGCAAGAATCTCGCCGAGGTGAGGCGACATCGACGGCCTGCTCTTGATGACGCTGTTGCCCCTGGTCGGCTTCGTTGCGCTGACCGCGGGCAACGCGTTCTTCGTCGCGGCCGAGTTCGCCCTGGTCACGGTCGACCGCGCGGAGATCGACAGGCGGGCCGCCGCCGGCGACCAGGCCGCCCTGACGGTACGCACCGCGCTGCGCGAACTCTCCTTCCAGCTCTCCGGCGCACAGCTCGGCATCACCATCACCGCGCTGCTCACCGGCTACCTGGCCGAGCCGGCCCTGGCCCGGCTGTTCACCCCGCTGCTGCGCCCGCTGGCCGGGGAGAGCACCGAGCGCTACACCCCGTTCCTGGCGTTGGCCCTGGCCACGCTGCTCTCCATGCTCTTCGGTGAGCTGGTGCCGAAGAACGCGGCGCTGGCCCGGCCCATGCCGGCGGCGCTGGCCACGGCCGGTCCGATGCACACCTTCTCCCGGACGTTCGGCTGGCTGATCCGGGGCTTGAACGGCTCGGCGAACCGGCTGGTCCGGGCGCTCGGCGTCGAACCGCAGGAGGAGCTGGCCAGCGCCCGCTCACCGGAGGAGTTGGGCCTGCTGGCGGCCATCTCGGCCCGGGCCGGCGCGCTGCCGACGGACACCGCGATGCTGCTGCGCCGCACCATCCGGTTCGGCGACAAGCGGGCCGCCGAGGCGATGACCCCCCGGGTGGACGTGGTCGCGCTGCGCGCCACGGCCACCGTGGCCGAGCTGCTCGAACAGTCCCGGCAGACCGGGCGGACCCGCTTCCCGGTGTACGAGGAGACCCTGGACCTGGTGACCGGCGTGGCCGGGGTGCCTGACGCGCTCGGTGTGCCCCTGGCCGACCGGGCCTCGACAAGTGTCGGGTCGGTGGCCCGTGAGCCCGTCTACGTGCCGGAGAGCCTCAACCTGGACGGCGTGCTGGCGGCCCTGAAGGCGGCCGGAGCCGACCTGGCCATCGTGGTCGACGAGTACGGCGGCACGGACGGCGTGGTGACGATCGAGGATCTCGTCGAGGAGTTGGTCGGGGAGATCGCCGACGAGTTCGATCCGGCGAGTGTGGACGATGCCGACCCGGTCGAGTTGAGAGTGCCCGGCGGCGAGCGCACTGTCCTGGTCGACGGGGTGCTCCGCTCCGACGAGCTGGCCGAGCAGACCGGCTTCCGGCTGCCGGAGGGGCCCTACGAGACGTTGGCCGGGTTCCTGATGGCCCAGCTCGGGCACATCCCGCTGGCCGGTGAGACGGTCGAGGCGGACGGCTGGGAGTTCACCGTGGTGGAGGTGGAACGGCACCGGATCGAGCAGGTCCGGGTGTTGCGCCCGGCGGAGCCGGACGACGATGACTGAGCTGCTGGTGACCGTGCTGCTGCTGCTCGGCAACGGGTTCTTCGTGGGCAGTGAGTTCGCGCTCATCGCGTCCCGCCGGACGGTGATCGAGCCGCTGGCCGCCGGGTCGAAGCGCGCCCGGTGGGCGCTGTCGGCGATGAACCAGATCCCGCTGATGATCGCCGGCGCGCAGCTCGGCATCACGGTCTGCTCGCTGGGCCTGGGGGCGATCGCCGAGCCGGCGTTGGCACACCTGCTGGAGCCGCCGTTCCACGAGGCCGGCCTGCCCGAGCGGGCGGTGCACCCGGTGGCCTTCGTGCTGGCCCTGGGCGTGGTGGTCTTCCTGCACACGGTCGTCGGTGAGATGGTGCCGAAGAACATCACGCTGGCCGGCCCGGAGGTGTCCGCACTCTGGCTCGGCCCGGCGATGCTGGCGTTCTGTGTGGCCACCAAGCCGCTGCTGCTCGCGATGAAGTGGGCGGCCCGCCGGGTGCTCGCGATCTGGCGGATCGAGGCGTCCGAGGCGGTGAAGACGGTGTTCACCGCCGAGGAGTTGGCCGGGCTCGTCTCGCAGGCACGGACCGAGGGGCTGCTCGACGCGGAGCAGCACGCCCGGATCACCGGCGCGCTGGCCCTGCACAGCCGCACGGCGGCGGATGCCCTACAGCCGTGGTCGACGGTGGTGACGGTGGCCGAGGACGTCTCGCCGGCGTCGCTGGAGGTGTTGGCAACCCGGACCGGCCGGTCCCGGTTCCCGGTGGTGCAGCGCTCGACCCGTCGGGTGCTCGGCTTCGTGCACGTCAAGGACGTGCTCGGGTACGCGGGACAGGGGCGCCGGTCGCCGGTGCCGGCCCAGGTCTATCGGCCGCTGGCGGTGGTGCCGCCGGAGCGTACGCTGGCGGACCTGCTGCTGGCCATGCGCCGCGAACGGCGGCACATGGTGCTGGTCAGCGACGGCCGGCGCCCTCTCGGTGTGGTCACACTCGACGATGTATTGACCGCAATCGTTGGATGATTCACCAATACCCTTGGTGTGCAGTTGGTTGCCCGACAGTGACGGTTATTCCGCTCGCCTTGATTACCGCCCCGCGCTTCCCTAATGTGGGGCACCGACCGCTGTGGGTCGTCTGCCTCGGCCCTTCCCTCACGCGAGGCGCCCGGCGGTCGGTGGCAAAGGAGTCGGTGCCGGTGGCAACCATGCCCCCTCATCGTCACGACCTGTTTGCGTCTGCTCGGCCGGGTGTTCTGCGCCGTGCCACTCGCCGTCTGCTCGTCCTGACGGCCGCCGCGGTGGTCGGCGCGGGCCAGCTCGCCGCGCCGGTGCACGCCGCGCCGACGGTCGACGAGATCGAAGCGCAGATCGACAAGAAGTGGGAGCAGTTGGAGCCCACCATCGAGCAGTACAACAAGGTCAGGGCGCAGCTGAAGGTCAACCGGCAGAAGTCGGTCGACCTGCAGAAGAAGATCGAGCCGCTGGCGTTGCAGAGCGAGCTGGCGCTCAACCGGGTCGGCGATCTCGCCTCCCGCTACTACATCTCGGGCCCGTCGCACGACATTGGCACGCTGCTGGTCAGCGCCAAGCCGGACACGCTCACCGAGCAGCTCACCATCCTCGATCGGCTGGCCGCGCAGGAGCGCAAGGAGGTCGAGGGTGTCCTTGCCGTACGGGCCAAGTACGACGGCGAGAAGCAGAAGCTGGACACGCTGATCGCGACCCAGACCAAGCAGCAGAACGAGCTGGCGGCCAAGAAGAAGCAGATCGACGCCGAGATCAAGCAACTCGAGGCGTCGATGCCCAAGACCACGGTCAAGACCGCCGGCTGCCCGACCATCAACGGTGTGGTTTCCGTGGCCGCCCAGAAGGCGATCAAGACCGCCTGCCAGCAGGTCGGCGATCCGTACGTCTGGGGGGCCGTCGGCCCGAACTCGTTCGACTGCTCGGGGCTGACCCAGTACGCCTACAAGTCGGCCGGGATCTACCTCACCCACCACACCGGAGACCAGTGGAACGAGGGCAAGGCCGTCTCGCGATCCGAGGCCCGTGCCGGTGACCTGGTCTTCTTCTACTCCGGCCTGAGTCATGTCGGGCTGTATCTGGGTAACAACCAGATGGTGCACGCGCCACGAGCCGGTAAACCGGTGTCGGTGTCCAGCATCAACACCATGCCCGTCGCCGGGTTCCGCAGACCTGGCTGATCCACCCAGGCCCCAGCGCCAACACGACGGCCCCCGGTCACCGACCGGGGGCCGTCGTGGTTTCTCAGCGGGGCGCACCCACCGGGGACGGCAGGAGCTGCACGTCGGCCAGGTCGACGTACATGATGCGGTGGCCGAACTGGATCTGCGCGTACCGGTTCTTGCCGCGGATCACCGTCCAGTCGCCGGGCGAGGAACCGTCGAACGTGCTGGCCCGGTAGTACTCGCCCGGCAGCACCGCGCCGACGGCGTACCGCTGCCCGGCGGCCAGGGTGTACTGCAGCGGCGAGATCGCCTGGTAGGGCACCCCTGCCGGGTAGGCGGCCTGCTCCGGGTAGGCGCGTCCGTAGACCGGGATGGTGGCCCGACCGGGCTTCGGGGTGGCCACCACGCCGACGGTCCAACTGGCGGTGGGCGCGGACGCCGGGTTGTGGAACCACGCCCGCTGCCCGAGGTACCAGATCGCCGTCCAGTCGCCCTGCCGGCCGGCAAGCGCGTACGTCTGACCGGCGGAGGCACGGGCACCGTGGTCCGACACCTCCATCGTGTTGGGGGTGCCGTCGGGGCGCAGCGCGATGTCGTTGACGAGCGGCGCGTCCGCGGCCGGCGCGGAGCGCAGCACCACCGCCGAGGAGCCGCGTGGCGCGCACGGCACACCGGCGGTGACGCAGCCGACGAACGCCGGCTGGTTGGTGGCGAAGTCCGGGTCGATCCGGACCAGACCGGTGGCCGGGGTGCCGGTGTCCAGCCGGGGCGCGTGCAACAGCGTGAAGTAGTGCGTCCAGTCCCAGTACGGGCCGGTGTCCCAGTGCATCCCCCGGACGTTCGCGGCGACGGTGCCGGGCACGTTGTCGTGGCCGATGATGTGCTGGCGGTCCAGCGGGACGCCCAGCCGCAGCGCGAGGTGCCGGACCAGCTTCGCCGAGGCCCGGTACATGGCCTCGGTGTACCAGGTGCCCTGCGCCGCGAAGCCCTCGTGCTCCAGCCCGATCGCCTTGGCGTTGACGTACCAGTTGCCGGCGTGCCAGGCGACATCCTTGGTCCGCACGTGCTGGGCGACGTGCCCGTCCACCGAGCGCAGCGTGTAGTGCCAGCTCACGTAGGTCGGATCCTGCACGAGTTGCAGGGTGGTCGCCCAGCTTCCCTCGGTGTCGTGGATGACGATGTACTCGACCTTCTGCCGGGCGGGCCGGTCGGACAGGTCGTGGTTGCCGTAGTCCCCGTCGCCGAACGCCGCGTAGGGCGCCGGGATCCACTCGCAGGAGATGGTGCGGGGGCACTCCAGCCCGTCCGGGCGGGCGAGCCGGCGCAGACCCAGTCGGTCCAGCCAGGAGCGCTCCGGACGGATCGCCCGGGCCGGCAGCGTGATCCGCGCTCCGTCGTCGGTCGTCCGCGACTCGCCGGTGCCGATGGTGGTGAAGACCTCGTCGGCGAAGGCCGCCGCGGCGTCGGCGGTGTCCGCGCCGGCGTAGCGGGCCACCGCGCCGTACCAGGTGGCCGGGTCGGTGCCGGCACCGACCGGCGCGCCCAACTCCCGCTGGTACGAGGCCAGCAGCGCCGCGCCGCCCCGGATGTTCACACCGACGTCGGTACGCAGCGAGTCGGTGGCCGCGCCGGTCAGTGCGGCGGCGGCGTCCACGGTCTGCAACGCGGCGGCCGATGGTGCCGGGTCCGCCGGCCGAGGCGCGGGTGCCAGCGCGGTACGGGAGTCGTCGCCGCGCGGATCCTCGGTGCCGGTGCCGGCGTCGTGGTGGCCGGCCGTGGGCAGGGCGGCCATGTGTCTGGCGTCGGTCAGGTGCATCGGGCCGTAACCGCCGCTGGTGCTGGGTGTGCCGGCGTTGCTGTCCCAGCGGGACTCCAGGTAGGAGACGCCGAGCAGCACGTCGGTCGGTACGCCGAACTCGGCCGCCGCGGCGGCGTACTGCTGCTGGCGGTCGCCGGTGGGTGCGGCGGCGGCGTGGGCGGGTAGCGGTACCGCGGTCGCGGCGGCGACCACGGCGGCGGCGAGCAGTGCGCGCCGGCCGGGGGACAGGGTTGGATGGTGCATCGAACCCCCTAGATTCCACGGGTGCAGGTCAGGTCACCTTCGCGCCGCCCGGGAGCCCACGTCAATACCTTTCTATGTGTCGACCTGCCTGGAAAGAAATCTTCGCGTGTGGTCGGGGCTCCTCTCCGATCGGTACGGAGTGTCACGGCCGCGCGGGTTGCGGAGTGGTAACGGGCGTCTCTACTCTGGTCTTTTGTCGGCCCGATAGCAGCTCCGCCCAGCCCGGGCGGTAACGGACCGACACCGCCGAGTCGTTTCCGAACGAACCGGGGACCCATGTCCCCCGGGGTGAATCCGCAGCCACTGCGGTAGGGCGCCGACTTCCCGCCCGAACCCGTCAGCTAACCCGGTAGGCGGTCAGGAAGAAGGAGTACGGAACCCCGGTGGCACTCCATGCCCCGCGGCCGTCGTCCGAGCGGTCGGCAGCAGCCGGCCCCATGTCGATCGCGCCGCGCCCACGCTGGTCCCGCTTCACCACCGCGCTCGCCGCACTGGCCGGCGTCGCCGTCGTCCTGACCGGCAGCGCCACGCCGGCCCACGCCGACCCGTCCGTCGCCGAGATCGAGCGCCAGATCGACGCCGACTGGAACAAACTCGAACCGATCATCGAACAGCACAACGCCACCCGGATCGACCTCGCCGCCAAACGCAGGCAGGCCGGCGCGCTGGCCGCCCGGATCGCCCCGCTGGAGCGCCAGGTCGACGCCGCGATGGACAAGGTCAGTGCCCTGGCGGTGCGCGCGTACAAGGGCGAGAACGTGCTGACCGTCAACGCCGTACTGGGCAGCCGGTCGCCCAGCGAGGTGGTCGGGCAGCTCGAGATGCTCGACCGCTTCGCGCACAACCAGCAGCAGGACGTCCGCGAGGTGGCCGACCTGCGCGACCAGTTGGCCGGGCAGAAGGCGCCGCTCGACGCGATGGTGGCCCAACTGACCCGCACCGAGGCTCAGCTGGCGGCGAAGAAGAAGCAGATCAACGAGGAGATCGACAAGCTGCAGAAGCTGCGCCTCAAGGTGTACGGCAGCGGTGGCGGCGGTCCGCTGCGCCCGGCGCCCTGCCCTGCCAGCTATCCCGGTGGCGCCGCCGGCACGGCGGTCAAGTTCGCCTGCGCGCAGATCGGCAAGCCCTACGTCTGGGGTGCCGAGGGCCCGAACTCGTACGACTGCTCCGGGCTGATGCTGGCCGCCTGGGCGAAGGCCGGGGTGTCCCTGCCGCACAACGCCGCCGCGCAGAGCCGCGCCACCAAGAAGGTCAGCAAGGGCGACCTGCGCCCCGGCGACCTGGTCTTCTACTACAGCGACATCCACCACGTCGGCATGTACGTCGGTGACGGCTGGGTGGTGCACGCCTCGCAGGCCGGTGAACCGGTCAAGATGAAGAGGGCCGACGACGGTCAGGTCCACAGCTACGGCCGTCCAGGCTGATCAGTGCGCGGACCGGGGGCCCGTCGCGATCCGTCGCGGCGGGCCCCCGTCGTCACGGGTTCAGCGGGTGGGCCAGGTGCGCCAGTGCTGCCAGGCGCGACTCGGCGTCGGCCCCCGCTGCCCCTGGTAGCGCGAGCCGTAGACTGCCGAGCCGTACGGGTGCTCGGCCGGCGAGGAGAGTCGGAAGATGCAGAGCTGCCCGATCTTCATGCCCGGCCAGAGCGTGATCGGCAGGTTCGCCACGTTCGACAGCTCCAGCGTGACGTGACCGGAGAAGCCGGGGTCGATGAAACCGGCGGTGGAGTGCGTGAGCAGCCCCAGCCGCCCCAGCGAACTCTTGCCCTCCAGTCGGCCGGCGAGCTGGTCACCCAGCGAGATGACCTCCAACGTCGAGGCGAGCACGAACTCGCCGGGGTGCAGCACGAACGGCTCCCCGTCGGGCACCTCGATCGCCGACGTCAGGTCGTCCTGCTGCATCGCCGGGTCAATGTGGGTGTAGAGATGGTTGTTGAAGACCCGGAACAGCCGGTCCAGCCGCACGTCGATGCTGGAAGGTTGGACCAGGGTGGGCTCGAACGGCTCCAGGCCCAGCGTGCCGGCCTTGATCTCGGAGACCAGGTCGCGGTCGGAGAGCAGCATCGGACCACCATAGCGGCGGCCCGAAAACCCACCAGATTCGGTGCCGGTGACCAGCGCGTCGAGGTCGCTGCTCGTACATTTGTTCGATAGAATGCTCGCATGGCTTCCTGGTCCGAATTCGCCGCCGACGAGCCCCGACTCGCCGACGGGATCCGCGTTCTCCTCCAGCAGTACGGGCCGGGCTTCGGCTACCTGGCCACGGTCCGCGCCGACGGCGGGCCCCGGGTCCATCCGGTCTCCCCGGTCATCACCGACGAGGGTCTGTTCTGCTTCATCATCGACTCTCCGAAGCGCCGTGACCTCGAACGCGACGGCCGCTACGCGCTGCACTCGTTCCCCCCGGAGGAGAGCGACGACGAGGCGTACGTGGCGGGGCATGCCCGTCCGGTGACCGATCCGGTCCGGGTGGCGCACCTGGCGCAGAGCGCCCGCGCCGAGCCGCAGGTCGACTGGAGGCTCTTCGAGTTCACCGTCGACGTGGCGATGCTCACCCGCCGCGAGCAGCACACCGTGGGCGTCCCCGGCCTCCCGGCGGGCCGTCCGGCCGTTCGGGTCTGGCTCGACCCGCACGCCCCGACGGCGGCTGCCGCGCCACTCACCGTGCCGCAGACCCGCCCGGCCCGCCGCAGTCGTGACGTCCAGTGCACAGCCGCCTGACCGCAGCCCAGACACAACCGAATGCCGGCTCCGTCGTAACGGAGCCGGCATTCGGCCGTACGCCCCACCCGGCGCCGCGCCGCCCCGCATGATCGACTCGGCTTTGGTGAAATCGCGGTGTCCCGGCCGCTCGGACACCTCGACTTTCAGGAACCCGAGTGGATCAAGCCGGGCCGAAGCCTGGCCGAACCAGGCAGCGCGGGCAGCGCGGCACGCGGGCAAGAGGCGGGTCGGGGTGCCTGGGTGCACGGGCTCGGCGACTCGGGTACAGTGGTGCCGCTTGCGGGTGTAGTTCAATGGCAGAACATCAGCTTCCCAAGCTGACAGTGCGGGTTCGATTCCCGTCACCCGCTCCAGATGCGAGAGCCCTGGTCAGGACCGATGGTCCCGCCAGGGCTTCCGTCGTTCTAGATGGCTGAAACAGGGCGCTGTGCTATTGGCCCGCCTCGGCGCCCGTCCCGTCGTCCTCGCGCCGGCGACGCGAGCGTGTTGCCGGGTCCGGTGCGCGGGCTACCCGGCGGCGCAGCTGACGTTGTTGAGCGTGAACGCGATCGGCACCGCGTCGCTGGCCTGCCAGGTGCCCAGGACGCCGAAGTCCACCGAGGCGCCCGGCGCCACCAGGGGGTTGTAGCTGAGGTTCCGGGCCGTGACGGTGGCACCGCTCTGCTGCGCCGTGGTGGACCAGGACTGGACGATGTGCTGGTCACCGGGGAAGGTGAAGCTGAGCGTCCAACCGTTGACCGGCACGGTGCTGGTGTTCTTGATGGTGATCTGGGCGGTGAAGCCTCCCGGCCACTCGCTCCCGGTGCGGTAGCTCACGGTGCAGGGCGCCGCCGGCGGCGGGTCGATCGGCACCGTGGCGGTCTGGGTGAGTCGCGTGCCGGTGGCGCTGTTCTCTAGCAGGACCGTGACCTCCAGGCCGGTGGCCGTACAGCCGGAGGGCACATGGTAACCCTCCTGCCAGCTGAAGGTCGCGCCCGGATCGACGGTGACCGCCCAGCCCGGCAGCGAGGGGAGGGCCGGGCAGCCGGTGGGGAGGCCGGGGGTGGAGCCGGCGAACCGGCCGTAGATCGCCGTGCCGACCTGTTGCTGTTGGGCGGTGCAGTTCTGCCCGACGGCCGTGGCCCTGACGACCTGGCCCGGAACCACCCGGGGCGGGTTGAAGGTGAGCGACTGGATCTGGACGGTACCGGCGCAGGCGTCGGCCGGGACGGTCGCGCCGGCCGGGGTGGTGCCGGCCGGATCGGCCTGCGCCGCCGCTGCGGGGACGGCCAGTGCACCGGCGGCGCAGACGGCGGCCGCGGCGAGGGTCAGGAGCGTACGCAAGAGGGTCCTCCTGGGTGAGCCGGGGGATACGGGCCTCGCCAGTCGACCGCATCAATCAATGTCTGTCAATTGATCGGATCGGTGGTCGTCTCCACCACGCGTCGCACCAGCTCGCCACTGGAGACCGCCGTGATCTCCCGACCGGCCCCCTCGGCCAGGACGGGTTGGCGCTTCAACCGCGTGGGTTGTCGGGCCCCGCGGGCAGACTGCCGCCATGAGTTACGACTTGGCGGTCTGGGAAGGTGAGCAGCCGGCTGACGACGCCGCTGCGGGTGAGGTCTACGACCGGCTCTATGCCACGTACGCGGAGGGCGAGGAACTACCCCCGACCCCACGCATCCGGGCCTACGTCCTCGCCCTGTTGGAGCGGTGGGTAGACCTGTCCTCCGACGACAAGGACGATGCCAGCCCGTGGTCCGCTGGTCCGCTGATGGATGAGGCGTCTGGGCCGTTCGTCTACTTCACGATGCGGTACAGCGTGTGCGAGGAAGTCTCGACCGAGGCTGCTCGGATGGCAGCCGCTCACGGTCTGGACTGCTACGACCCGCAGTGGGAGCGAGTACGGCCCACCGCTGAGGAGCGGGCGGAGGCGTGCCGTTAGGCCGGACAGTCACGGTCAACCCAGGCAACCAAGGGTCGCCGCAACCAGCCCGTCGACCCTGCTAGCAGGGTCGCATCCGCAATTCCCAAGCTGACCGTGCGGGGGCTGGCCTTGTCTGGCTCGCACGTCTTGTCCGCCCTAGTGGCGTGGGCGCCGGGCTGATGGGCCCGATCGACGAGAACTACAACCCTGGTGCCCACCAGTCCAGACAGGAAATCCACGTACAGGACGAACGCAGGGAAGCTCGGCTGTCCGCGTCCGCTACGAGTGGAACGCGACAGCCTGTAGCTCGTCCATGGTGGTGCGGTACCAGGTGCCCCGGGCGAAGGCGTGCAGGTCGCCGCTCCGGCAGGTGTAGCGGAGACGCTGTGCTTCGATGCCGTCGGGTAGCACGAGGCGGCATTGCCCGCCGATGCGGTGCACGCCCTCTCGGCTGATGCGCAGCAGCGTCACGACGTCGTACTCGGAGCCCCAGCCCGTCAGAAGAGCTCGGTCTGCGCCGCTGACCAGCATGCCGTGCGCGGACTGATAGGGAGACGCCCCCCAATCGGTGACCGTGTCACCTGACGCCGACTGGACATGGAAATCCGTGTAGGGGCAGAAGTGCGCGGTTTCGCCGTGCAGGTTGAGCGTGTAGCAGTCGGAGATGTACGGGAGCCCGGCATCGTGCGGGTAGAGCCAGTCGACGGTCAGGTCCTGGTTGAACCGGGCAAGGCCGTGTCCCTCCGGCCCGCTCCCGCCCAACGCTCCCTCATCGAAATATCCGGCCCATACCTTGCCGGACGGCGTTGTCTGGAGTTCCTTGATGGCATCACCGAGATGGCCTCGGCACTCCAGATCGCCGTCGCGGGTCCACACCTCACCGTTGAGCGCGTCACGCCCGGTACGGGCCGCCGCCAGCAGGACCCGCCCCTGCGAGAGCGGTTGCACGAACGACACGCGAAGGTCTGTCTCCACATCGATGGCACCGACAATCCGGATCCCCTTGCCACCGAGATGCCAGGTCACCTGCTTGTGCCGGGAGTCCATCCGGTCGGACCAGACGGCGAACGCCGTGCCATCGGGCCCGACGCCGACCGCCTCCGGCTCGCGCTTCATATCCACGCGGTCCGAGCGTGTCAGAAATCCATGGCGTTCCAGTGGCACAACCGGCAGCTTCAACATCTCCAGCCGCCGCCGAAGGCTGGCCTGATCGCGTTCGCCTCGCGGTGTCGTCATCACGAGCATCATCGGTCACCGGAAACCGGATCTGGGGGGCCGGCCCAGATGCGTTTCCAGGGCCGAACCCACCCGCTTGGAGACCGCCGAGTCGTGGGGTAGGTCCGTAAGGTCGACGGCTACCCACCGGGCCTGGGAGATCTCGCCGTTCGGGGTGATCTCGTCGGAGAGCGCGTGCAGGCGGACGACCATCAGGTGGCCCTTTCTGCCCCCGCTGGTCGTCACGTGCTCCTCGAGCACGAGAGCCGACGAGTCCAACGTGACGCCCAGTTCCTCGACGCACTCACGCCTGGCCGCCTGCTCAGGGGTTTCTCGGGCTGGCTTGTATCCGCCCCGGGCAGGCGCCACAGGGATTGGTCACCGTAGCTGTGTTGGACGAGGAGGACTCGGTCAGCGTCGACCGGGTGGATGATCAGCGCTTGCACGCCGTAGGTGGTCGGCTTGGCGATCCGCCAGTACAGCCCGCGCAGGCGATGGAGCAGCCTGAACGCGATCGGCGGAATCCTCATCTGGCCGTCCAATCGGTGAGCCATGCGGTGCGGAGAAGCGGCGTCGAAGACGCTACGTCGTCCCTCCGGTGTTCGCCCTCGCCGGAACGTTCGAGGTGAGAAGACCGCGTTTGTGTTTCGGTGTGCTCATGACTCGCGCAGGGTTCGCCAGGTGGGTAACTCCCGGCAGGGTGGAGTGGGTTCTGCTCCTGGCCGCCGTCCTCGTCGGGGGGCTCGTGTGGAAGGCAGGTGCACCGAAGTGGGCGGGCCTGGTCCTGGCACTCGGTGGCGCCCTGTGGATCAGACGAATGCGGCAACGAGGACACATCGAGCGTGCTCTCGTCCGCTGGCTCTAGATTGTCACCCTCACTCGAGGTTTTGACTGCCCGTTCTCCATCTGGCTCATTCGCCTTCGACGATGGCAGGATCGCAGATGTGGGAACGGCCGGTAACCCGTGGTGGCAGACAACGAAGACACCCAAGCAGGGTTTCCTCCTGGGAGGTGTCTTGCCGTTGGCCACCTGGCCTCAGCCGTGCTGCTGCTCCGGCACCAGCGCTCAGATCAGGAGTAGCTGGAAGCTACGCATCGAGTCGGCGGCAGCACCAGCTACGCACAACTGCCTTATAGATTGGTCGTCGTGACCAGCACCGCGCTGCCCCGACATCGACAGCATCTCGCCTGGATGCCGCTCCCCATCGCGGTGCTCAGCGTCGGGCTGCTGCTCCGTGCCGCCGTGACCGTCTGAGAGCTGCTCCACTTCACCGAGCTGTTCAACTATGGCAACAGCATGAGCGGGTCGCTCGCCGCCGTCATCGAAAAATCCTTGGCCTATCTGGGGTTGGCCCTGACCGCGGTGCTGGTGCCGATGCTGTGGATCGCGGCGCGGCGCGGCGGGTCGGCGTCGCCGGATCGAGGTGGCCGGGGACCATCGGGTGGGTCTGCGGGCTGCTCGCCGCCTTCGGCGCGGCCGGGGTGTCGGGCCCGCCGAACGACGGCAGCGACCCGAAGCGCCTGGGCATCGTCCACGACAGCGGGACACCGACGTGGATCAATATCCTTGACGTCGTCGCGCCGTACGCGATCCTCATCGGTGCCGGAGGTGCGGTGCTGCTGCTCCTCCTGACGCTCGTGTTCCGGGTGCGGGCGGGCGTCCGTGCCGCGCTCGACGCGGGGCCTGGCACCGACAGCTAACCGCCGGCTTGTGGGGCGAGCGGGCTCTATCGATAGTCCGCGAACACCCGGCGTTCCACGCCGTCGACGGTGACCGGGCCGCCGTGGGGAAGGATCCACTGTGGTCGGGTGTGGCCGAACGGGATGCCGACGCAGACGACTGCCTCCGGGTTGTAGCGGGTCACCACGTCGACGACCGTGTCGCGCTGCTGCTCACGTAGCCGTGCCCGATCCTCGGCGGTGGGTCGGCGCGTCCGGTCGGAGACCGGCGGACGGGCGACCAGCACCGCGTCGACGGCGCTGAGGAAACCGCGTTCACCAAGCGATCGGACGATCCAGCCGACCTCGCGGGCCGGGAGAAGCTCCTCCGACGTCTCGATGACCAGCACCCCGCCCCGCAGAGCCTCCGGAGTGGACGGGAAGCGCCCCGCCGTCAGGATCCACTGGATGACTTCCAGGCAGCCACCCCAGGTGGGGCCGGTAACTGCTCGACGCGGCCCGTACCAGCTCCATGGTTCCGTCGGTTCGCGTTCTCCGAAAGACGTCAACGCCCGCGGGTCGGCCCAGTCGAACCCGATGTCCTCGGACTCGCCCGGGTCGGTGATCTCCAACCGCTCGCCGGTGAGTAACGCCGCTCGCAGCGACCGGGCGTGGATGTCGTCCACGGCCGGCCCGGGGCCGAGGTGCACCTGGGAGGACCCACCGTAGAAGCTGGCGATGCCGAGGCCCCAGAGCCACTGGTGCAGGTTGGTGTTGTCGCTGGTGCCGAGGAACGGCTTCGGATCGGCTCGGGCGAGGTCGGCGTCCAGATGCGGGATGACGGTGATCTGGTCGTCGCCTCCGACAACGGCGAGAAGGCCGCGTACCTGGGGATCTGCGAAGGCGGCGTTGATGTCCGCCGCCCGCGCCGCCGCGGGCGCACCCACCGTGCGGGTGGTCGGGTATTCGACCGGCACGAGGCCGGTCAGGTCGGCGAGCCGTCGCATGGCCTGTTCGTGGATCTCGGGAAAGGCGCCGGCCGCGGCGAAGGACGGCGAGAGAACCGCGATCTTGTCCCCGGGTCGAGCCTTCCGAGGGCGAACAAGCTCATGTGTCATGACGAGATCCAACAGGTACGCCAGGCCGTCCGCATCTCATTTCGTTACAGGTTCCAGGAGCACCACGGGGATCTCCCGCGTGATGCGTTGTTGGTAGGCGGCGTACTCCGACCTGGCCGACACCATCAAGCGCCACAGATGCGGACGCTCCCCGGCCGTGGCGGGGCGCGCGTACGCGCCGAAGGTCTCCGTACCGACCTGCACCGTGACGTACGGGTCGGCGAGCAGGTTGAGGTACCACGCGGGGTGGCGGTCTGCGCCGCGGTTGGAGGCGGCCAGCACGTAGTGGTCGCCGTCGCGTTCGTAGACGAGCGCGGTGCGGCGCAGTTTGCCGGTCTGTCGGCCTCGGGTCGTCAGGAGCAGGTCGTTCACGCCGGGCCGGGGCCGGCCGCCAGTCTCCTCGAACCGGCGGATGTGCTCCGCGACCCAGGCGTTCGGGCTGTCGTGGACCTCGGGCATCAGACCTCCCGGACACTCGCGGCGGCGCGGTGGTGGCGGGGGGCCTCGATCTCGTCGACAAGTGCGATCGCGAAGTCCGCATAGCTGATCCGACTGGCTGGGTCGCCATGTTCGGCGATCCGGTAGTGGCCGGTGCGTGTGCCGCCGTGGTCGAAGTCACCGGCGGGGGCCAGGTAGGCCCAGTCGAGGTCGGAGGTCCGAATCTCGTCGAGGCCCGCTGCGTGACCGAGGTAGAAGGGCCGGTACTCGTTCGGGTAGCCGGGCTGGTCCATCAGAGCGGCACCGGATGCCCCGGGCATGATCGAGGCGAGACCGACCACCACCAGGCGACGTACCCCCGTCTTGGTCAGGCCGGCGGCCAGGGCGCGCGACGATGCGGTGAAGAAGTCGTGCGGCGGTACGGACAGGTCGACGGCGGCGCTGATGGCGGCGTCGTGCCCGGCGGCTGCCTGCGCGATGCTCCCGGCGTCGGTCACGTCGCCTGCCACCACCCGTACGTCGGGCAGGTCGCCGTGGTCAGCGGGGTTGCGCACCAGGGCGGTGACCTGGTGGCCGCGTCGTCGCGCCTCGGCGACGGCCTGCCGTCCGGCCCGACCGCCCGCGCCAAAGACCACGATCCTCATGAGTCACGCCTCTCGCCAGAGGCCGGAGCCCGTGCACCCGGCCGATGTGCCGACGCTATCGAGGGTCGTGGTTACCGCCGGGATACCAGTTATCGTTTGGTGATGAGGCAACCCCTGCCCGCCGACATGTTCGACGAGCTGTGCCCGTCCTCGCTCAACCCGATCCGATTCGGCGACAAGTGGGCGGCGCTCATCATCCGCTGCCTGGAGCAGGGGCCTCGCCGGTTCTCGGAGCTGCGCGTGCCGCTGCGCCGCGTCACTGCCAAGGTGCTCACCCAGT
This sequence comes from Micromonospora sp. NPDC049101, assembly GCF_040648675.1. NCBI lineage: Bacteria > Bacillati > Actinomycetota > Actinomycetes > Micromonosporales > Micromonosporaceae > Micromonospora > Micromonospora sp. NPDC049101. The sequence goes on from NZ_JBEZED010000004.1 coordinate 329,286, forward strand.
CGCTGCGCTCCCTCGAACGGGACGGGCTGGTCAAGCGCACCGTCTTCACCGAGGTCACCCCGCACGTGGAGTACGAGCTGACGCCGGTGGGCCGCAGCATGCTCGAACCGATCGCGGTTGCCTGCGCCTGGACCGAGCAGCATTGGGACCAGTTGCTCGACGCCCGCGAGTCGTACGACAACGCCACCCGGCGCAACCGCGCTGGGTGACCCCGCGTGCCACCGGCGCGGCGCAGGGCCAGGAAAGCGTGGTCGACCTCGTCCGGAGAGCCGTTGGCGGTGCACCACGGTGACACGGATGCTTCTCACGTTCGTGGCAGGATCTGCCAGGTGCAGGTCAGGATGCTTGGTCCAGTCGAGGTTCGCACGGACGTCGGCACCGTCATCGACGTGCCGGGCGCGCGGCTGCGCGGGCTGCTGACCGCCCTCGCGCTCAACCCGGGTCGAGTGGTCCCGAAGGGGACCCTCGTCGACTGGATCTGGGGTGAACATCCGCCCTCCGATGCGGCGAACGCCCTGCACCGCCTGGTTTCCCGGCTGCGGAAGGCGCTGCCGGAGGGATCGATCGAGGGACAGCCGGACGGCTACCGGTTGATTGTCGAACCCGACGACGTGGACGCCGTACGGTTCGAACGTCTCGTCGGCCTGGCCCGCGATGACGAGGGCCAGCAGCGGGGACAGCGGCTGCGTGAGGCCCTCGACCTGTGGCGTGGTGCGGCGATGCAGGACGTCGGTCTGGTCGACAGCGCGGCGCTCGACGCGGCGGTCACCCGGTTCGACAGGCTGCGTCTGACCGCCCAGGAGGATCGCTTCGACGTGGAGGTCGGCCTCGGCCCTGGTCCGGAGCTGGTCGCGGAGCTGACCGACCTGGTGGCCGCGCATCCGGTACGGGAACGGCTGGCTCTCGCGTTGATGCGGGCCCTCGGCGCGAGCGGCCGGGACAACGAGGCGCTGCTCGTGTATCAGCGCACGAGTGCGGCCCTGGCCGACGCGCTGGGTGTCGACCCCTCGCCGGAACTCTCGGCGTTGCACGTCGCGCTCTTGCGGGGTGAGGTGCAACGGCGCGAGGAGAACCGGAAGACCAACCTTCGTGCCGAACTGAGCAGCTTCATCGGCAAGGACGAGGCCGTCGCCGAGGTCGGCGCGCTCGTCGCCGAACACCGACTCACGACCCTGATCGGCCCGGGTGGCTCCGGGAAGACCCGGCTGGCCACGGAAACCGCGCGCAGAATGCTCGACAACCTGCCGGACGGCGCCTGGCTCGTCGAGTTCGCCGCCATCGGCGCGGACGGTGACGTGGTGCAGGCGACGCTCGCAGGGCTCGGACTCCGGGACGCGCTGCTCGGCGAGCCACCGAGCATGGAGTTGATCGACCGGCTCGTCGCCGCGATCCGCGAGCGGGAGGCGTTGCTGATCCTGGACAACTGTGAGCACGTGATCGAGTCGGCGGCGGTGCTCGCGGACCGGCTGCTCGGGGAGTGTCGGCGACTGCGGATCATCGCGACGAGCAGGGAACCGCTCGGCATCACCGGCGAGGCGCTCTGGCCGGTCGCGCCGCTGGCCCTGCCGGACGTCGATGCCGATCCCAACGAGATCGAGACCTCTCCCGCTGTCCGGTTGCTGCGCGACCGAGCGGGCGCGGTGCGCAGGGATCTGGCGGTCGACGCCTCCACGTTGTCGACGATGGCGCGGATCTGTCGGGCGCTGGACGGAATGCCGCTGGCGATCGAGCTGGCCGCCGCCAGGTTGCGCACGATGTCCATCGACCAGCTTGCCAGGCGGCTCGACGATCGGTTCCGCCTCCTGACCGGCGGCAGCCGTACCGCGTTGCCCCGGCACCGAACGCTGCGCGCGGTGGTCGACTGGAGTTGGGAGCTGTTGAGCGACGCGGAACGGGCGGTCCTGCGCCGGCTCTCGGTGTTCTCGGGCGGGGCGAGCCTCGAAGCGGCCGAACGGGTCTGTGCCGGCGACGAGGTCGAGCCGGAGGATGTGCTCGAGTTGGTCACCGCGCTGGCCGAGAAGTCGCTGGTGGTCGCCGAGGGCGATGAGGCCCCGCGCTACCGGATGCTCGGCACGATCAAGGAGTACGCCGCGCATCGCCTCCTTGAGGCGGGAGAATCGGACCTGGCGCGCCACGCGCATCTGACGTACTTCATCGAACTGACCGCGACCGCGGAGCCGCAGCTTCGCCGCGCGGACCAGGTGAAATGGCTCGCCACTCTCGAAGTTGAACATGACAACATCGGGTCCGCGATGCGCGGTGCCCTCGCCGCAGGCGAAGCGCACGCGGCCATGCGGCTGGCCGCAGGTGCCGGGTGGTACTGGTGGCTCGGTGGCCACCGGACCGAAGGCATGGAGTTGATCACGGCGGCCACTGAGACGCCTGGTGAGGTCAGCGACGAGATCCGGGCCACGGTGTACGCGCTCGTCGTGCTCTTCGTGAACTCGGGACCGGGCGACGAGCACCAGGCGGCGGAGTGGATCCACAAGGCGTACGAGTTCAGCCAACGCAGTCACGCCAGCCACCCGGGGATGGCGCTCGTCGTCCCGCTGGAACGCATGCTGCGAGATCCGGACGCGATCCTGCAGGCGTGGGAACCGCTGCTGGACGACGAGGATCCCTGGGTACGCGCACTGGCCCGGTTGCAACTGGGCAAGATGCGGATCATTTTCGGCCAGGACGGTCGGGACGTGGAAGCACATCTCGTGGCGGCGCTCGCCGAGTTCCGGGCACTCGGCGAACGGTTCGGGATCTCGTTCGCCCTTACCGAGCTGGCGGAGCTGATCGCCGTACGCGGTGAGTTCGCCCGTGCGTGCGAGCACTACGAGGAGGCGGCTGCGGTCGTCACCGAGGTCGGCACCGTCGAGGACGTCATCCGGATGCGGTCCCGGCAGGCTCAGCTGTACTGGTTGCTTGGCGACGAGGAGTCCAGCGCGGCGGCCATGGCCGAGGCGCGGCGGTGCGCGGCGCGGGTCACGTGGCCGGGTGCGTTGGCCGTGCTGGCCCTGTCCCAGGCGGAACTCGCTCGCTGGCGCGGTCACGCCGAAGAGGTGGCCCACCAGGTTGGTGTCGCGACGACCCTGTTGCGCGACGAGGCGACGCAGCCGTACATCCGCGTTGTGACCCACGACCTGCTCGGTTATGTCGCGGAAGATCTCGGTGCGGCGGGCAGACACCATTCCCTGGCCTGCGAGGCGGCGGCGACGACGGGGCACGCCCCGTCGATCGCGCGGGTGCTCGTCGGAGTCGCGGATCTGGCGCTGCGCCGGGACCAGCATGAGCTGGCCGCGCGGCTGCTCGCCGCGAGCACCGGTGTGCGCGGACGGCAGGATCTTTCCCAGCCGGACGTGGCTCGGATCGAGCAGGAAGTACGGCGCCGCCTCGGCGAAGTGAGATTCGCAGAGGCGGCGCGAGAAGGCAGTCGGACGGACTGGAGCCGGTTGGTCGCGGTCACGCTCGCTTCGTGAACGTGGAACGTGCCCACAGGTATCCGACGAGAGCGATTCCGACGCACCAGGCGAGGGCGGGGATCACGTCACCGGCGGACGGCGTTCCGTTGAGGAACCCGCGCAGAGTTTCGATGATCGGTGTGAAGGGCTGGTATTCCGCGAACTCCCGCAGCCCGGGGCCCATCTTGTCCGCCGGCACGATCGCGCTGCTGAAGAACGGCAGCATGACCAGCGGTACGGAAGCCAGCCCCGCCGTTTCCGGAGACTTCGCCGAGAGCCCCAGGGCGACCGTGAGCCAGCCGGCGGCGAAGCCGAGCAGCACGATGATGCCGATCACGCCGAGCCAGCCGAGGAGGCTCGCCGACGGACTGAATCCGAGTAGGAAGGCCACCCCGACCAGGGCCGCGATGGCGACCAGGTTGGTCAGTACGCTGGCGACGACGTGACCGGTCAGCACCGCGCCTCGGGAGACGTGCATGACTTTGAACCGGTTGATGATGCCCTTCGTCATGTCGGAGTTCACCGCCGTCGCGGTGGCCCCGAGGCCGTAGCAGACCGCCAACAGCATCAGTCCCGGAGTGGCGTAGTCGATGTAGTCGACGCCGACGTTGAAGGCGTCGCCGAACATGTACACGAACATCAACATGATCACGATCGGCATCAGGACCGCGTTGAACACCGAGGTCGGGTTCCGGGTGAGGTGCGTGAAGTTGCGACGCAGCATGACGATCGAATGGGACTTGGCGCTCATTTCGCGGAAACCTCCGGGGTGCGGGTGCCCGTCAGGGCGAGGAAGACGTCATCGAGGTCCGGCGTCTGTACGGAGAACCCCTCGGCGGTGATCGCGTACTCGTCGAGCCGGTCCAGCAGGGCCCGCAACGAGGCGGTTCCGCCGTCACCGGGAACCCGCAGCGCCAGTGCCTCGTCGTCCCGGGTGGAGCCGTCGAGCACCCGGGCGGCGGCGTCGAGTTCGGCGACGGTGGTGAAGCGGAGCCGGACGTGGGTGCCGGGGATCTGGCGCTTGAGCTCGTCGGGCGTGCCCTGGGCGACGACGCGCCCCTGGTCGAGGACGGCGATCCGGTCGGCGAGCTGGTCGGCTTCCTCGAGGTACTGGGTGGTGAGGAAGATCGTCACACCGTCGGCCACCAGGTCCCGGATGATCGACCACATCGTGCGGCGGCTGCGCGGATCCAGGCCCGTCGTCGGCTCGTCGAGGAAGATGATCCGCGGCTCGCCGACGAGCGTCATCGCCAGGTCCAGCTTGCGGCGCATGCCACCGGAATAGGTCGACACCGGCTTCTGCGCGGACTCCGTCAGCTCGAACCGCTCCAGCAGCTCCGCGACGACCCTTCGGCCGTCCTTGGCGGGCACCTGGCTCAGGTCCACCATCAGCTGCAGGTTCTCGCGTCCGGTCAGCAGCTCGTCCACGGCCGCGAACTGACCGGTGACCCCGATCGCCGCGCGTACCGCCTTGGCCTGGGTGACGGCGTCGTGTCCGGCGATGCGTACGGTCCCGCCGTCGGCCTTCACCAGTGTGGTCAGCACGTTCACTGTCGTCGTCTTGCCCGCCCCGTTCGGGCCGAGCAGGGAGAAGATCGTGCCCGCGGGGACATCCAGATCGATGCCGTCGAGCACGACCCTGTCCTTGTAGGCCTTTCGCAGCCCGGAGACTGCAATCGCTGAACTCGTCATGCAGCTACCATCGGCGGCCGGCCTGTCACCGCCCTGACGCGACGGTGACACGGCCACTGACACGGTGTCCCACCTCGTTCCCGCCCCGACTTCGGGCAGGACTGCAACAGATTCGCCCCGACCGGCAATAGTCAGGTGTGACGAGCCAGATACAACCGTCTGACCAAGACCTGTGGTCGACAATCGCAGCCGGTGACGAGGTCGCCTTCGCCCGGCTTTTCGACAGGTACGCCAAGGCGGTCTACAACCACGTGTTCCGGCTCACCGGCTCCTGGGCGCTCGCCGAGGACGTGACGCAGGCGACCTTCCTGGTCGCGTGGCGTAGGCGCGGCGAAGCGGCGGTCCTGGTGGACGGGTTGGTGTTGCCGTGGCTGCTGGTGGTCGCCACCAATACGACACGCACCGAGTGGCGTTCGGCCCGGCGGTGGTGGACAGCCCTGCGGAGGTTGCCACCGGAGCGGGAGGCGGACGCGGACCCGGCCGGCGACATCGTCGCGCGGCTCGATGACGAGCGGCAGATGAAGAAGATCTTGGCGGTGGTCCGCCGACTACCTCGCGCGGAGCGGGAGGCGGTGGCCCTGTGTCTGTGGTCCGGCGTGTCGTACGGCGAGGCGGCGACGGTGCTCGGCATCAGCGAAGGCGCGCTCCGTTCGCGCGTGAGCCGCGCACGGGCTCGGCTGGCACGGATGGTTACCGATGGCAACAAGCAGGAGGAAGAGCGATGAGGGACATTCTCGACACGCCTGCCGAGCGTGAACTGCCGCCCGCCACGGCGGCGCGAATGCGAGCGGGCCTGATGACGTCGATCCGCCGGCCTCGGCGCCACGGGGCCGTACGACTCGGCATCGCCACCGTGGCGACGGCTGCGGCGGTGGTGGCCGGCGTGGCGATGGTGCCGAACGACGGGGAGGTGCGGCACCTGGCGATGGGTTCGAGTGAACTGTCACCGACGCTGCACCAGGCGGTGGAGCGGTGCCTGAAGTGGAACACGCAGATGGAGCGGCTTCCACTGTCGGTTGACGATGTGGCCGTGGCCGCCGAGCAGGACCACCGCGGCCTGGTGCTGTTCATCACGGACACCGGATATTTCACCTGCGAGGTCACGATGCGGCCGGGTGAGGAGACCAGTGGGGGTGCCACAGGTGAACGCGTCTGGCCGCAACGGGCTTGGTTGCCTGGCCCGGTCCAGCGGCTCCTGCTCATGTCGACCGAAGCCGACGGAGGCGACGTCGGGGTGACCGGCCGGGTCAGCGCTCGCGTGCACCGGCTGGTGCTCGAACACGGAGACGGCCACACGACCACGGCGCGGTTGGTGAACGGGGTGTTCGGCCTGCTCACCGATGATGCCAATGTCACCAGGGACGCCGAGTTGGTCAGCTTTGACTCCGCCGGCGTGGAGATTGGCCGCCGTCTGCTGTTTCGTTCGTCGCACGAGTTCGATCACTGCTACGTGGACTCCTCCGGCACCGTCGTCTACGGCGAGCCGGGAGCTGACTGCCGACCCGCCGAGCCCTGGGGGCGATAGGCGAGCCCGGTGAAGGCCCGCGTCCTGTCGGGCGTTCACCGGGATCAGCACGTCGATCTCAGCGCGCCGGCGGAGCGCCGCCCAACTCCTGGTGGCGGCGGAGCAGTTCCCGTAGGGCGTTGATCTCGGCAGCCAGTGCGGCCTGCCCCTGCTCGGTGATCCTGATCCAGGTCTTGGGTCTGCGGCCGTGGTAGCCCCGGTCGATCTGGATCAGCTCCGCCTCCTCCAGCACGGCGAGGTGTCGGGAGAGGTTGCCGGCGGTGAGTTCGAGTGCGTCGCGCAGGTAGGCGACCTCCACCCGCTCGGCCTCGGCGGCGATGGTGAGGATGCCGAGCCGGTTGCGCTGGTGGACGGTGTCGCTGAGCCCGTTCGTCGGGTGCCCGCCGGGGCCGGTGCCGGTGCTCATGTCGACCTCTTACCGGTGGTGAAAAGAGCGATGATGCCACCGACGAGCAGGATCGGCGCCGGCAGTAGGGCCGCCAGCAGGAAGCTGTGTCGGCTCAGGTCGCCCGGCTCGAAGTTCGCGGTCTGGAAGTAGACGTTCACGAGGACGACCGCGGCGGCGTAGCCCACGGTGACGACCGTCAGGCCGCGACTGCGTTCCAGTCGGGCCAGGACCAGCAGACCCACCGCGATGACCAGGTGCGGAAACATGCCGCGATTGGACACGCCCAACAGCGGCGTGGTCAGCCAGCTTGTCGCGCTCGACACCGCGGTCGCCGAGTTGAGCAGGAGGAACCGCAGCACGATCGGCAGGACGAGGCCGACCAGCGTGCCGACGATGCCGGCGATGACGTACGTCCGGGTCGGGGTCTGCACGCCCACCCGCGCGCCACGCCACCGGTACCAGCCGAGGGTCAGTAGGTAGCCGCCGATGAGCGCCACCAGCCAGTACCACCCGAGGGCCGCCGAGCGTTCGAGGAAGTCCCCACCGAGGCCGGTCAGCGCGGAGTTGCCCTGCGAACCGCGCATGGCGAGGGGGTCGGCCGACTCCACGTACAGGGGTGCCGCCGCCGCGATCAGGAGACCGAACAGCAGGAGTGGCAACCAGTAGGCGTGTCGGGCGACCCGGGTACGCCGCCGAAGCGCGGCCACCGACGCGAGGAGTTCTCCGGGGGTGTCTCTGTCGTCTGGCGCGGTGCTCCGTTGTTCCGACACGGTGGCCTCCAGCCTGCTCGGGATCTCCTGCACTGCCAATAGGTTTGCATTGCAAATCATTTTGCGCAAGAGGGTCGGGCGAACAGTGGGGCGCGCCGTATCGACGGTGGTAGTTCCACCGGAGCCGTGGCGCGGCTAGGGTCCGGCGTGGAGGTGGTCCGTGTTCACCGAAGCCTTTCCGATCGTGACGACACCTGACCTGCCACGACTGATCGGGTTCTACCGGGACGTGGTCGGCTTCGAGTTGACCTACCGGTTCCCGCAGGAGGGTGAGCCGGAGTTCGTCGCACTCCGGTTGGGCAACGGCGAACTCGGGCTGGCCGCCAACCCGGAAGCCGGCGAGCCGACCGCCGCGCACCGCTGGGAGCTGTGCGTCTACGCCGACGACTGCGACGCCGCCGTGCACGCTCTGCGCTCGGCCGGTGCGACGGTCACCGAGGAGCCGGTCGACCAACCGTGGGGTGAGCGGTCCGCCCGGGTCACCGACCCCGACGGCAACCGCATGCTGGTGCTGTCCCGCCTGCCCTAGTGGTCGGCGTCCCGTCAGCGTCGCCAGAACAGCAGGTGGGTGACTCCGCTGGGGCTGGGCACCGACTCACTGTGGAAACGGTCGAGCAGTTCGTCCGGGCTGTCCCACAACCGCTCGCCCCGGTCGAGGTCGACGGGCGCGACGGCGATGTGCATCGTGTCGACCAGGTCGGCCTCGATGAACTCGCGGATGGTGGCGACCCCACCACCGAGGCGTACGTCCCGACCGTCGGCTGCCTGCTTCGCCTCGGCCAGGGCGTCGGCCGGGCTGACATCGCGGAAGTGAAACGTGGTGTCGGACAGGCTGAACGACGGGCGCACGTGGTGGGTGAGCACGAAGACCGGCGTGTGGAACGGCGGATTGCCGCCCCACCAACCCTGCCAGTCGTGGTTCTCCCAGGGGCCACGCTGGGGGCCGAACTTGTTGCGACCCATGATCTCCGCGCCGATGTTGCACTCGGCGTCGCGGGTCAGGTAGTCGTCCAGGCCGCGAGTGCCGCCCGGCTCGGTGCGATACACGAAGCTGGCGGTGGCGGCCCGCCAGGAGAACAGCGGGGTGGGGTCCGCGTGACCGAAGGGCCGTTCCAGGCTCTGCCCCACGCCGGTGCCGAACCCGTCCCGCGACACGTTGAAGCACTGCACCCGCAGTAGTTGTGGCATGGCTTTCTCCTCTCAGGTTTACCGGGTGGATTCAGTTCGTGGTCACCGTCGGGCCACCGCCGCTGCCCCGGTCGTCGAGCACGAGCGGGGCCCGACCGCGCACCGCGTACCGGATGTGGGTGACCTGCGGTGTGTGGATGAACCGGGTCGGCGTCAGCTCGATCGCCTCCCTCTCGCCGAGGTCGAGGTCCGCGTCGAACAGCCGGAGACCGGTGCCGAGCACGACGGGTACGACGTGCAGCTCCAACTCGTCGAGGAGGCCGGCCTTGAGCACCTGCCGCACCAGGCTGCCTCCCCCGGCGACAGCGACGTCCTTGCCGCCGGCTGCGGCGCGCGCCTGCTCGACGGCGCTGGCCACGCCATCGGTGACGAAGGTGAAGCTGGTGCCTCCTCCCCGCAGCAACGGCTGGCGGGGGCGGTGGGTGACGACGAAGACCGGCGCGCGAAACGGCGGCTCGTCGCCCCACGGCACCTCACCGCCGTCGGCCATCCGGCGTCCCATCACGTACGCGCCGGCGGCCCCGAACGACTCGGCGATGACCTCGGAGTTGGCGTCCTGCTCACCACCGGCGAAGCCCTGTCGTTCGCGCCACGCCGACGCCTCGGTCGCCCAGCGGGTGACCCGGAAGAACGCGGCGCTCTCCGCCGAGTCCATCCAGTTGCCGTGCCCGTCGAACCGTGGGCCGGCGTAGAAGCCGTCCACCGACACCGACAGCTGTGCGGTCACCTTCGTCATCTCGTGTGGATCCTCTCCTTGGTCACACCCCGGAGGGGGCGTTGCTCGCCAAGGGGTCGGAGCCGATCGGGGTCGCCCTACCGGACCATGGTGTGACGCGCGTCACTTCCGCATCGATATCTGGATTCAGCCCCTGGGCTGCCTGTTCTGGCGAGGTGCCGAGGGCCACTCGGACGCGACTAGGCTGGCGATCATGCGGATTGGCATCGTGATTTTGCCGGACCAGCGTTGGGCGGAGTCGCAGCAGCGCTGGCGGCAGGTCGACGAGTGGGGCTTCGACCACGCCTGGACGTACGACCACCTGGGCTGGCGGGACCTCGTCGACGGCCCGTGGTTCGACTCGATGGGCACGCTGACCGCCGCCGCCACGGTGACCTCCCGCATCCGGCTGGGCACCCTCGTCGCGTCGCCGAACTTCCGGCACCCGGCCGCGTTCACCCGGCAGATCACCACGGTGGACGACGTCTCCGCCGGTCGGCTGCTGCTCGGCCTGGGCGCGGGCGGCATCGGTTTCGACTCGGCGGTGCTGGGCGGCGAGACGCTGCCGCCGCGCCAGCGGGTGGACCGGTTCGCCGAGTTCGTCGAACTGCTGGATCTGATCCTGCGCGAGGACGGCACCACCTGGCGTGGTGACTGGTTCGCCGCGGTGGACGCCCGCAACAACCCCGGCTGCGTGCAGCAACCCCGGGTGCCGTTCGTGGTAGCCGCCAACGGGCCACGGTCGATGCGGCTGGTGGCCCGCTTCGGCCAGGGCTGGGTGACCACCGGCACCGGTGACGACAACGACCTGGCCGGCTGGTGGGACAGCGTGACCGCGCTGTCCGCGCGGATGGACCGGACGTTGGACGAGGCCGGCCGCGACCCGGCCACTCTGGACCGCTATCTCTCCCTGGACGCCGCACCTGTCTTCTCGCTCAGCAGCGCGCAGTTCTTCGCCGATCAGGTCGGCCGGGCCGCCGACCTGGGCTTCACCGACGTGGTGACGCACTGGCCGCGGGCCAGCAGCTGGTACGCCGGCGACGAGGCCGTCCTGGTGGACGTGGCGACCCGACTGCTCCCGGAACTGCGCGGCTGAGCTGCCGGCGTCAGGTGCCCAGGTCGCCGCTGGCCACGCCGCCCTCGCCGCCGGAGACCAGCCGTAGGCGGAGGCAGACGATCGGGGTGTCGCCGTCGACCGGGGTGCCGAGCCGCGCCCAGTAGGACGAGTGACCAGCCCGCCACTCCTCGATCGAGCGGTCCCCCTCGCCCTCGGCGCGGGCGAAGTCCCACGGCACGTCCGCGAAGCGGACCACCTCGACTCCGGTGATCTCCACGACACCGGCCAGCGCGTCGTCGTCGTCGACCAGGGCCAGCCGTTCCCCGACCTGCTCCAACTCCTCGCCCTCCTCCGCGTAGTAGGCGAGCCGCCCGGCCGTCGCGGTCTTCACTCCGGCGAGTACGAGGGTGTTGAGGGTCGCCCGCAGCTCACCTGGGGTGCCGAGGGCGAGGGTGCGCAGTCCACCGATCCGAGGCCACATCCTGCCGAGGCTAGGCCAGCGCGACCCACACCGCCGCCGCAATACGCCGTCACGCTGGCAGATCCGCCGCGTTGAGCAGGCCGGTGATCCGCAGATCGGCCGCGACCTCCGGTGGGCAGTCGACCGCCACCACGGCGGTGCCCAGCACCTCTGCGCCGCGCGCCGCGCAGATGTCGTACAGAGCGTGGAGTTGAGCGCCGGTACGCACCCAGTCGTCCACCACCAGGACCCGGTCGCCGGGGCCGAGGTGCCGGTCGCGTACGGCCAGGTCGACCCGCCGCCCCCGATAGTCCGGTGGACTCTGCGCCCAGGTGAGCGGGCCGGCCGGCAATCGCCCGTCGCCGGGTTTGTGGGCGGCCACGAAGCCGACCCCGAGGGCGGTCGCGGCCAACGGACCGAGCAGCAACCCGGTGACCGCCGGGGCGAGCACCACCGTCGGTCGGGCGGCCCGGTACGGCGCGACCAGGGCCGGTCCCAGCTCGGCCAGCACCGCCGGGTCCCGCCACCAGCCGGAGATGTCGCTGACCAGGTGACTGGTGTCCGGTCCGGGGTCGATCCACCGAAACAGGGTGGCCAGGCGTTCGGTCAGCTCAGCGGGCATCCGCTCATCCTGCGGCACCGGTGGTCGGCGTGTCGCCACCCGGGCCGGCCGGCCCACCCGGGGTCGGATGATCGGCTACACGTACCAGTGCAAATACGGGCATACCACAATGATCACGTTGACGTCGGAAGTGCTTCTCTCGTTACGGTCCGACCCGGTTTGTTCAGACGACGAAAGGACCGGGCCGGTGGCAGCCAAGCACTCCCGTACCCGCATCTTCTCCTCTCCGGCGGGCATCGTGGCCACCGCGGCGGTCGGCGTCGCCCTCGCGGTCGGGGGCACGTTCGGTGCCGTTCAGCTGACCTCCGGCTCCGCCCAGTCGGGGCAGACGGCCCTCGACCTCACCCCGACCACGGCCGCGAGCAGCCTCACCCCCAGTTCCCCGGCCGTCTCCCCGTCTGCCAGCGCCTCGCCGAGCGTGTCCGCCAGTCCGTCGGCCATCCGGTCGCAGCAGGCCGCCTCCCGGGGCAAGACCCGTACCGCCCCGCCGAAGCCGAAGCCGACCGCGAAGAAGACCACGGCCGCCCCGAAGGTGCTGGAGAGCGGCTCGTGTGGCGCCTCGTTCTACTCCGACGGGCAGCTCACCGCCAACGGTGAGTCGTTCAACCCGGGCGCGCTGACCGCCGCGCACAAGACGCTGCCGTTCAACACCAAGGTCCGGGTGACCAACCCGGCCAACGGCAAGTCGGTCGTGGTGCGGATCAACGACCGCGGCCCGTTCATCGACGGCCGCTGCCTCGACCTCTCCCGGGCCGCGTTCGCCAGCATCGCCTCGGTCGACGTGGGCGCGCTCACCGTCCGCTACGAGGTGCTCGGCTGACCGGGTCGGGTCGCGCCGATTCGGACGCTCGACCGGGCCGGCCGGACAGAACCTTCCTGGACGACGGGTCAGGTTCATTCACTGGTTCACTTCGATCAGGCAAACTGTCAGTCGTACCCACGCGACTCCTCCAGTCGGGCCGTCGCCCGCTGAGCCCCGGATCCCGCGCCGGCCTCGGCGCGGCCCTTGTCCTGCTCGCGATCGTGTCGGCAGCGGAGGCGGCGGACGGCCGTTTCGCGCACTACGTCGCGCTGTTGTCGGCCGTACCGTTGCTGGCCGCAGCCCTGGCGTCCTGGCCGGTGGTGCTGGGGGTGGGGGTCGTGGCGACCCTGACCGGGGCCGGCTTCGCCCTGGCCGAGCCGGAGGCGTCGCTGATCACTCCGGTCAACGTTGTCACGGTCGCGGTCGCCACCGGACTGGCGGTGGTGATGGCGTCGCTTCGGCAACGGCAGACGGAGCAGATCGTCGAGCTGACCAAGCTCGCCTCGGTGGCCCAGCAGGCGGTGCTGCGTCCGCTCGGGCCGCAGGTCGGCACGCTCTCGGTCGCGGGCCGCTACATCTCCTCCACCGCCACGGCCGAGATCGGTGGCGACCTGTACGAGGCGATCGACACGCCCTACGGCGTACGCATGATCATTGGTGACGTGCGCGGCAAGGGCCTGGACGCCGTTCGGCTGGCCAGCATCGTTCTCGGCTCCTACCGACACGTGGCGTACGAGCGGGCCGACCTGCGTGCCGTCGTCGCCGACCTGGACCGCGCGGTGGCCCGCAACGTCGGCGACGAGGACTTCGTGACCGCGGCACTTGTCGAGGAGCGCGGCGGCACGCTCACCATCGTCAACTGTGGCCACCCGTCGCCGCTGCTGCTGCGCCGGGGCGCGGTGATCCCGCTGGAGCCGCCGGCGCCGGCGCCGCCGCTCGGCTTCATGCCGGTGGTCCGCCCCCGGGTCGAGCGCCTGGAGCCGGGCGACCGGCTGCTGCTGTTCACCGACGGCCTCGGCGAGGCGCGGCGCGACGGCGAGTTCTTCCCCACCGCCGACCGCGCCTGGCGACTGCTCGGCCACGGCACGGTCGCCGACGGGCTGGCCTCGCTGGAGACCGCCCTGATCGAGTGGGTCCACGGCCGGCTCGACGACGACATCGCCCTGGTCCTGATGGAGTACGTCGGTGCCCGGACCGGCGCGGCGGCGGCCGTCCCGAGCTGGGAGGTCGGTGCCACCGAGAGCTGATCGGGCTCTGTTACGGGCTTGTGTGTAATCGCCGTCACTTGGGTGATCCGCTTGTCGCTGCCTACCCGCGAGTAATACAGTCGGGGTTACTGATCGGTAACACCTGTCCGGAAGCGGGGCCAGTGAGCATGACCCACTACAAGAGCAACCTGCGGGACCTCGAGTTCAACCTGTTCGAGGTCTTCGGTGCCGACCGGTCGTTCGGCCAGGAGCCATACTCGGACCTCGACGCCGACACCGCCCGCAGCTTCCTCGCCGAGCTGGACCGCCTCGCGCGCGAGGACCTGGCCGCCAGCTACACCGACAGTGACCGCAACCCGCCGGTGTTCGACCCGGCCACGCACACCGCGCCGCTGCCGGCGTCGTTCAAGAAGTCCTACCAGGCATTCATGGACTCCGAGTTCTGGCGGCTCGACCTCCCACCGGCGCTGGGCGGCACCAACGCGCCGCGCGCCCTCTGGTGGGCCCTCGCCGAGCTGGTGCTCGGCTCGAACGCCCCCATCTGGATGTACGCCTCCGGCCCGTCCTTCGCGCACGTGCTGCACGTCGAGGGCACCGAGCGGCAGAAGACGTGGGCCAAGCTCTTCATCGACAAGCAGTGGGGCTCCACCATGGTGCTCACCGAGCCGGACGCCGGCTCGGATGTCGGCGCCGGCCGCGCCCGTGCCACCCAGCAGCCGGACGGCTCGTGGCACATCGAGGGCGTGAAGCGCTTCATCACCTCGGGCGAGCACGACCTGAGCGACAACATCGTGCACTACGTGCTGGCCCGCCCGGTGGGTGTGGAGGGCGTCGGCGGCCCGGGCACCAAGGGTTTGTCGCTCTTCGTGGTGCCGAAGTTCCACTTCGACGAGACCACCGGTGAGCTGGGCGAGCGCAACGGCGTCTACACCACCAACGTCGAGCACAAGATGGGCCTGAAGGTCTCCAACACCTGCGAGCTGACCTTCGGCGAGCACGGCGTACCGGCCAAGGGCTGGCTGCTCGGCGACAAGCACGACGGCATCCGGCAGATGTTCATGATCATCGAGTACGCCCGGATGCTGGTCGGCACCAAGGCCATCGCCACCCTCTCCACCGGCTACCTCAACGCCCTGGAGTACGCGAAGAGCCGGGTGCAGGGCGCCGACCTGATCCAGCAGGCGGACAAGACCGCCCCGCGGGTCACCATCACCCACCACCCGGACGTGCGCCGCTCGCTGCTGCTGCAGAAGTCGTACGCCGAGGGTCTTCGTGCCCTTGTTCTCTACACCGCCACCTGGCAGGACAAGGTCGCGATCGCCGAGGCTGCCGGCGACGAGAAGGCCACCAAGCTGGCCAAGCGGGTCAACGACCTGCTGTTGCCGCTGGTCAAGGGCGTCGGTTCGGAGCGGGCGTACGAGATGCTCGGCCACGAGGCCCTGCAGACCTTCGGCGGCTCCGGGTTCCTTCAGGACTACCCGCTGGAGCAGTACGTCCGGGACGCGAAGATCGACACCCTGTACGAGGGCACCACCGCCATCCAGAGCCTGGACCTGATCTTCCGCAAGATCGTCCGGGACAACGGCAAGGCGCTGATGGCGGTCGCCGGTGAGATCCAGGAGTTCATCTCCTCCGAGGCCGGCAACGGTCAGCTCAAGGAGGAGCGGCAGGCGCTCGGCAAGGCGCTGACCGAGATCCAGAACATCCTCGGTGTGCTGACCGGCTGGCTGGGCGAGGCGCAGGGCGGTGACACCCAGGCGCTCTACAAGGTCGGGCTGAGCAGCCGCCGGTTCCTGCTCGCGACCGGCGACCTGATCGTCGGCTGGCTGCTCCAGAGGCAGGCCGACGTGGCGTTGAAGGCGCTGGCCGGCGAGGTCTCCGCCAGCGACAAGGCGTTCTACACCGGCAAGGTGGCCGCCGCCCGCTTCTTCGCCCGCGAGGTGCTGCCCCGCATCGGCGCCGACCGGCGGATCATCGAGGGCGCCGACCTCGACATCATGGACCTCCCGGAGGAGGCCTTCTAGCCGGCACGCCTGACGATCCCGGGTCGCGTCGCAGCACGCGGCACCGACATCGACGGCCGGTGGGGCATCTGCCCCGCCGGCCGTCGCCGCGTCCGGGAGTGGGTGGGTGGCCCCCTCCCCGGGCTGCCGGCCACCCGCAACGTGGTGCCGGCCACGCCGGCCACGCTTCCCCTCCCCGGACCGCCGGTTCCCGCCCATGACACCCGCTTGCGACTCCTTTGCTCTGCACCCGCGGAGGCACCAGCTACGGACCGTGAGTGTCGCCTCCGCGGGTGCAGAGCAAAGGATGGCGGACAGGTGGGCCAGCCCCGCACGGCGCCGAGGGCGGGCAGGTATTCGGCAAGGCTGGCCGGGTATGCCGGCGGCGTGGCGGGTAACCGTCGCGTGACCTCGAAAGGGAACGCCCAGAGCCACCGCACGGGGGAGTGCAGCGCACATGGGTGTAGGAAGCGGCATTTTTCTCATCGCGATCGGCGCGATCCTGACCTTCGCACTGAGGGCCAACGTCTGGTGGATCGACGTGCGGGCGGTCGGCTGGGTGTTCATCCTGGCCGGGCTGGCCGTACTGCTGACCACTGTCTGGTTCTGGCAGGACCGCCGCAAGCGGGCCCGGACCCTCATCGTGGAGGAGAACCGGCTCTCCCATCCGACGGCGATGATGCCGCCGCCGCCAGACCCACCGCCACCAACCGCGCCGCCGTCCTGAGCCGGCACGTGCCCCTGGGCCACCCGTCGTGATCGACGGGTGGCTCAGTCGCGTGCGGTGTGCCGTGCCGTGATCGGCGCACCCGCCCGAGCCAACTCCGCCCAGGCGAACCGGCCACGGTGCACCGCCACCTCGGCGGTCCGCAGACCGTCATCTGGCGCACCCTCCGGGTCGAGGAGGGCCGAGAGCAGCGAGATGCCCGGATTGTGGGCGATCACCAGCGCCGTGCGGGCCGCCGGGTCGACCGTGCGGACCAGCGCCAACAACTCCTCGGGATGCGCGTCGTACGCGCCGGGCTCGTAACGAACCGTCGGGCGAGGACCGGTCGGGCCGCCCTCCGGCGGCGTACCGGTCATCCCCATCGCCACCCCGTGCCAGGTCTGCCGGGTGCGTCTGGCCGTCGAGCAGATCACCACGTCGGGCAGCAACCCGTGGTGCGCCAGCCAGGCGCCAGCCGCTGCCGAATCCGCCTCCCCGCGGGCGCTGAGTGGGCGCTGGGCATCGTCTGCCGCGTCGTCGCCCTGCTCGGCCTTCGCGTGCCGCAGCAACACCAGTGTCCGCATCTCGGGGTCGGTGTCCGTCATGCCCTCAGCTTGCCCGATTGGCGATCTCCGTGCCGGGGTAAGTCAATGGATGCCGCACCCCCACCGACGGCCGCGGCGCGTCGTACGCCAGGTTAGAGCCGAGGAGCGAGACATGGGCATTGGTGGCAGCATCTTCTTGATCGCGTTGGGCGCGATCCTCGCATTCGCCGTGGAAGCCGACCTGGGCTGGCTGGACCTGTCCGTGGTCGGCTGGGTGCTGATGTTGGCCGGTGTGGCCGGCCTGATCACGACCCTCTACTTCTGGAACAGCCGCCGCCGCCCGGTGGTCGCCGCGCCGGTCCGCGAGCAGCGCGTGGTGGCGGACCGGGTCGTGCCGGTCCAGGACGACCAGGTTGTGCAGGAGTACCGCGAGGTGCGTCGACCAGGCCGTCCGGTCTGACCCTCGCCCGCGAACTCCGGGGCCCCGCAGCGTGGCGGGGCCCCGGCTCGCGTGCTGGCCCGGCGGCGACCCGCCCAAGCTCAGGCGAGCAGCGCGAAGTAGATCGCGATGTGGTGGCAGAGCGCCGCCAGCAGCGTGCAGGCGTGGAAGAACTCGTGGTGACCGAAGACTGTCGGCCACGGATTGGGCCGGCGCAGCGCGTAGAAGACCGCTCCCGCGCTGTAGATGGCGCCACCGGCGATCAGCAGCACCAGCGCCGCGACGCCGCCGCCGTGCAGGATCTCCGGCAGCATGGCCACCGCCACCCAGCCCAGCGCCAGGTAGAGCGGCGCGGACACCCAGCGCGGCACGTGCGGCCAGACCACCTTGAGGGCCACGCCGGCCAGTGCGCCACCCCAGACCAGGGCCAGCATCACGGTGGCCGGCCGAGCCGCGAGCAGCAGCAGGCAGAGCGGTGTGTACGTCCCGGCGATGAACACGAAGATCATCGAGTGGTCCATCCGGCGCATCACCTGGTAGCCGCGCTCTGACCACACGCGACGGTGGTAGAGCGCGCTCGTGCCGAAGAGCCCGCACACCGTGAGGCTGTAGATCAGGCAGCCGACCAGGGGCGCCCATCCCGGACGGGTGGCGGCGATCGAGCAGAGCACGACGCCGCAGACCAGGGCGACGAAGAAGGCGTACGTGTGGAGCCAGCCGCGCATTCGGGGCTTACCGATGTCGACCGGCTTCAGGCGCAGCGGGGCGGAGGTGCTCACGCAGTCAGGCTACGGCACCGTAGGTTACTTGTAAGTAGTGGCGTTGGTGACACCTGGCACCGTCATCGTGAACTCCGTATCGGCACGACATCGGCGAGGATGAACGGATGCGGATCCGACCCGTCGGGGCGCACGCCCTGCTCCTCGACTGCACCGCCCCCGCCGACGTGCCCGAAGCCGCGCTTGTCGAAGCCTGGCGGGCCGAGTTGTGGCGGCGTCGCGAGCAGGGCGAACTGCTCGCCGTCGAGATCGTGCCAGCGGCCAGCACCGTCCTGCTCGACGGCCTGCCCGACCCGGCCGTCACGACCAAGCAGCTCACCCAGTGGGCGCCCGAGGTCGCGAACGCCACCCCCGCCCGTCCCAGCGCCGCCGCCGCCGACCGTGCCGCCGACCGCCCCGCCGCCGTAGACGAACGCGCCCTAGACGACCACGGCGTAGACGACCACGGCGACAACGCGGAGGTGGTCGTTCTGGTCGAGTTCGACGGGCCGGACCTGCCGGCGGTGGCCGAGCACTGGGGCGTGACCGTGCCAGCCGTGCTGCGTCGGTTGACAGGCACCCGGTTCCGGGTCGCGTTCTGCGGTTTCGCCCCCGGGTTTCCCTACCTGACCGGGCTGCCCGCCGAGTTGGCGCTGCCCCGGCTGGCCACTCCTCGCCCCCGGGTGCCGGCCGGGTCGGTCGCGCTGGCCGGACCGTACGCCGGCATCTACCCGAGCGCATCTCCCGGCGGCTGGTTGCTGGTCGGCCGGACCGAGTTGGTCCTGTTCGACGTGTCCGCCGATCCGCCGGCCCGGCTCGGCCCGGGCACCCTGGTCCGGATGGCGGCGGCGTGACCCGCTCGGCCGCTGTCGAGGTGCTCCGCGCCGGCGCGTTGACGACCGTGCAGGATCTGGGGCGGCCCGGCTGGGCGCACCTGGGCGTACCCCGGTCCGGTGCCCTCGACCCGGCGGCTCTGCGCTTGGCCAACCGGCTGGTCGGCAATCCGGAGCACGCCGCCGGCCTGGAGATCACCCTGTCCGGCTGCACACTGCGGCTGACCCGGGCCACCACGGTGGCGGTCACCGGCGCCGAGGTGCCGGTCCAGGTGGGCGACCGGCCCGGTGACGTTGGGCGTCCACTCAGCGTGCCGGCGGGGACGGTGTTGCGGATCGGTCCCGCCCGACGGGGCGTACGGAGTTGGTTGGCGGTGGCGGGCGGCGTCGACGTGTCGCCGGTGCTCGGCAGTCGGGCCACCGACACGCTGTCCGGGCTCGGCCCGCCTGCGCTGCGCGACGGCGATCTGCTGCCGCTCGGTGAGCCGTGCGGTGCACCCGCTCCGGTGGACCTGACCGTCTGCCCCTCGCCCCCGCCGGAGTTGCACCTAGTGCTGCGCCTTGGCCCGCGCGAGGACTGGTTCACGCCGGCCGCGTTCGACCGGCTGTTCGGCACCGCGTACACCGTCAGCCCGGTGAGCAACCGGGTCGGCGCGCGGCTCGCCGGCGCGCCGCTGCCCCGCGCGGTGGCCGGCGAACTGCCCAGCGAGGGCATCGTGCTCGGCGCGGTGCAGGTGCCGGCGGACGGACAACCCCTGATCTTCCTCGCCGATCATCCGACCACTGGCGGATACCCCGTCATCGGGGTGGTCACCGACGTGACCCCGCTCGCGCAGGCCCGGCCAGGGACTACCGTCAGATTCCATGGACCTCAACGCTGACCTGGGCGAGGGATTCGGCATCTGGCGACTCGGCGACGACGAGGCGCTGCTGAGCCTCGTCACCTCCGCCAACGTCGCCTGCGGTTTCCACGGCGGTGACCCGTCCACCATGCGACGGGTCTGCGAGGGCGCCGCGCGGCGCGGGGTCGCCGTGGGCGCGCAGGTCGGCTACCGGGACCTGGCCGGCTTCGGCCGGCGGCACATCGCGTACGACTTCGCCGAGCTACGCGACGAGGTGACCTACCAGTTGGGGGCACTGGACGCGTTCTGCCGGTTGTTTGGCACCCGGGTGCGCTACCTCAAGCCCCACGGCGCGCTCTACCACGCGGCCAGCACCGACGAATCCCAGGCGGCAGCGGTGGTCGCCGCGGTCAGTGGCTACGACCCCGAGCTGCCCATCCTCTGCCTACCCGGCTCGACGCTCGCCCAACTCGCCGTCGGCGCGGGTCTGCCGGTGGTCGCGGAGGCCTTCGCCGACCGTGCCTACCTGCCCAACGGGGCACTGGTGCCGCGCGGCACCCCCGGCGCGGTGATCACCGACCCGGAGCAGGTGGCCGAACGGGCCGCGCGGATGGCCACCGAACGCAGCGTGGTGGCTGTCGACGGCACCGTCATCCCCTGCTCGGTCGACTCGATCTGCGTCCACGGCGACACCCCGGGCGCGGTCTCCGCCGCCGAGCTGGTCCGCGCCAGCCTGATCGACGCCGACATCACCCTGGCCCCGTTCGCCTGAGATCGGAGGGGCCCACCGGGGCCCCTCCGATCACCTCAGGCGTCCAGGCCGCGCAGCACCAGCGGCAGTCGGGTCACGGCGCCGTCGACGACCCGCACCGGTACGCCCCAGTCCTGCCGGGTCAGGTGGCAGGCCGCGTGTTCGACGTCCGCGTCGCAGGTCGCCGCCTGGGCGGTCACCTGCAACACCCCGGCGGTGACCTCGGCGTTGAGCACCAGCCGACGGGACAGCTCGGTGCCCGTGCCGGCACCGTCGACCAGCAGCTCCGGCGGAGACGCGGAGACCACCAGCCGGGTCGACGGCCCGAACGTCTCGTCCAGCTTCTGCCCCGGCGCAGGGGTGAAGACGATGTCCAGGGTGACCTCACCGGCCGCCACATCGGTGGGCTTGCGCTCGGTGCGGTGCCGGGGCCCGTCGACAGTGCTGGCACCCGCCGCCGACAGGGCACCCGGGGCGAGCCGGGTCAGCCGGTGCGCGGCGGACTCCACCACCAGCACCTCACCGGCCGGGGTGAGCACCAGGTCGCTCGGCTCCGCCAACCCGTCGGCGACCGTGGAGACCTGGTTGGTGGCCGGGTCGAAGCGGCGAACCGCACCGTTGTACGTGTCCGCGATCAGCACCGAACCGTCCGGTAGCGCGCACACACCCAACGGGTGTTGCAGGAGTGCCGACTCCGCCGGACCGTCCACGTGCCCGAAGTCGAACAGGCCCTGCCCGACGGCGGTGCCCAGCACACCGTTCTCGACGTACCGGAGGGAGCTGGTCTCGCTGTCGGCGATCCAGAGCCGGGCGCCGTCGGTGGAGACGGACAGCCCCGACGGCTGCGCCATCCACGCCTCGGCCAGCGGGCCGTCCCGCAGCGCCTCGACTGTGGTGCCGGCGTACATGCCGGCGGTCCGCTTGATCGGGTCGAACCACCAGAGCTGGTGGATGCCGGCCATCGCGATGATCAGCTTGTCGTCGTACCAGGCCAGGTCCCACGGGGAGGAGAGATCCACGGCGAGCGCGTCGTGGGCGTGGTCGTCGACCTCGGCGCGCCACTGCCGGCCGCTGCCGGCCACGGTGACCACCTCGCCGGACTCCAGCCGTACGCCGCGCAGCAGGTGGTTGACCGTGTCGGCCACCACCAGGTCGTAGCCGGCCACCTCGGCGACGTGCGTGGGCAGCAGGCACACCCCCTGCGGCTCGGAGAACGTCGCCTCGGCACCCGACCCGTCGGCCCGGCCCCGCTCGCCCGAGCCGATCCGGCGTACCGGCGTCTCGCCGTCCGGGGCCACCTCGACCAGGGAGTGCCGGGCCGAGTCCGAGACCAGCAGGTTTCCGGTCGGCAGCAGCACCGCCTTGCCGGGGAAGCGCAGCGCCGTCTCCGGTGCCGGCGGCGGAACGTACGGGCCGTCACCCCGGTGCAGGGTGCCCTTGGCCTCGTGGGTGGCGATCAGCTCGTCGACCAGGCGGGCCAGCCCTTCGGCATGACCCTCGCCCGCCATGGTGGCCACCACGTAACCCTCCGGGTCGATCACCGACAGGGTCGGCCAGGCCCGGGCCGCGTACTGCTGCCACATGTCCATCTCGGGATCGTCGAGTACGGGGTGGTGCACCCCGTACCGCTCGACGGCGGCGACGAGCGCGTCAGCGTCCTTCTCGTGCTCGAACTTCGGCGAGTGCACGCCGATCACGACGAGCACGTCGCCGTACTTCTCCTCCAGCGGGCGCAACTCGTCGAGCACGTGCAGACAGTTGATACAGCAGAACGTCCAAAAATCCGCGATCACGATCTTGCCGCGAAGGTCCTGCAAGGTCAGATTCCGTCCGCCCGTGTTGAGCCACTGGCGGCCCCGCAGTTCGGGCGCACGTACGCGCGCTGTCGTTCCCATGCCTCTCAGCCTGCCACGCGTCCTGCCCCCCGCCGCCGTGACCCGGACGACAGGCCGCCGAGACGCTTTCCGGACCGGTTGCGGGGAGCCGTCGCGTGCGAACCTCAGGCGGTCGACGGGGCTAACGGGCCTCGGCCCACCCGACGAAGCGGGGCGTCAGGTCGGGAAGCACGGTGCCCGGGTTGAGTCTGGCCAGGTCGGCAGCCGCCTCCTCCTGGACCTTCGTCAGGTGCACCAACAGCCCTGGCCGATCGTTGCGGTACTCGCCGAGGAGGCGCAACTTCGCGGCCGAGCAGGGCCAGAGGATGCCGCAGGCAGGGCAGCGCCAGGAGGGCCTGATCGGGAGGTGGTCCTCAAGTCTCACCATCAGCCGACCCTCACTGGGGCGCGTCGAATCGGACGACGGGGCTCGCTGGCGGTGCGTGCGGCCTGCGCTAGGACCTGCACCCCACCGCGCATCACGAACAGCTCTCGCCGGGCCACCGCGTCACCGGCGGCGTCCAGCTCGTAGGCCTCGATCCAGACCCACCCTTCGTAGGTGTATCGCTCGGGGAACTCGCGGATCACCCGCACATTGATCGGGCGAAGGAACTGCACGCTCGCCGCGGTGGTCAGTCGGACCAAGTCGCCGGCCTTCATCTCCCCCATCATCTCGACACCCACCGACTGGCCGGGACGCGGTTGCGCCGCTCCACCGGCGGGACCGGGACCAGCCCGACCGGAACGATGGTTCGTGGCGGCCAGGCCATCAGCGGCTTTCCCAGCCTGGGATTCGGCTGGGGTCTCGGGTCGTCCGGCACAGTCTCCTCCTACTGCCGCTGGAAGGGGCCGCTCCCGTGAGTGCTCGCCCACCGGGAGCGACCCCGCTTGCGAACACGACCGCCGAGTTCGCTATCCACCGGCCGCGCCATCTATGCCCAACGTGCCATCATTGCGACGACAACATCACCGCGTGTCACTATGGTGTCCAGATGTCTACTGTGCCGGGAGGTGTCGTGGTGAATGGCGCGCTGAGAGTGGCGTTACAGAAGTCTGGTCTCACAACAGAATCGCTGGCTGAACGCATCGGCGTGGACCCCAAGACCACCGACCGCTGGCTGCGCGAGGGGCGTATCCCGCACCAGGCACATCGGACCGCTGCCGCCGGGGCACTCGGGTGTGCAGTGTCAGACATATGGCCGGACACAAAGCGCCGATACCGTGACCTCGTATGGTTTCGGCCGTGGGAAGCGCTCGAACGCGAGGCGCACTCGTTGCGCTCCTACCAACCGCTCGTCCTGCCCGGCCTGCTCCAGACGGAGCGATACGCGCGGGCACTGTTCAGCTCCGCTGGACAGCACACCCCGGACGACGTGGAGCGGCTGGTGGCCGCTCGGATGGCCCGTCAATCGGTGCTCGCGGGGAACGGCCCGCCATGGCTAACGGCAGTCATAGACGAGGGGGTGCTGCGGCGCTCGGTAGGTGGACCCGAGGTGATGCGAGAGCAGTTGGAGTCGCTTGCCGAAACCGAGCACTTGCCTCACGTCCGCGTGCACGTGGTGCCCTCTTCCGCAGGGGCGTACGCTGGGCTGTCGGGACCGTTTGTCATCGCTAGCAGCGCCGATAACCGAACCGCGGGCTACCTCGACACCCAACTTCACGGCCAGGTGGCGTCCGAGCCGGCGGATCTGGTCCTCCTCATGGCAGCATGCGAGAACGTTCGCGGTGCGGCACTATCTCATGGGCAGTCGATCACACTCATAAGGGAAGTGGCGGAAACATGGACCTGACCGACGCGCGGTGGCGCAAGAGCACCCGCAGCAGCGCCAACGGCGGCGACTGTGTTGAGGTTGCCGACAATCTTCCAGGTGTCGTCGCGGTGCGCGACTCGAAGGACCCGTCTGGTCCGGCGCTGACCTTCCCCCCGGCCGCGTGGGTCGCGTTCGTCGGCCAGGTCGCCGAGCGGTCGTAACCGACTCCAGGCGCACGAGAGCGCCCGTCCCGGATGCCGGGGCGGCGCTTCATCGTGTGTGGGCGACGCGCGGAACTGCGCGTTCGGTAGTCGCCGTCGCGGCGGGTCGGATATCTAGACGACCGGGGCCGCAGGGCACATCACTAAGAATGACGCTGCTCCGTTGTGGGCAGTGTGGGATACCGTGAGGTCAGTTTCGCTCTCGCGAGACCGGACCATCGAAGTGATGAGAGCGCGAGCATGGATGACCTGACCAGCGCCCCGCAGTGGCGCACGAGCACCCGCAGCAGCTCGAACGGTGGAGCGTGCGTGGAGGTCGCCGACAACCTCCCCGGCGTCGTGCTCGTTCGCGACACCAAGGACCGCGACGGCGGAACGTTGACCTTCGGCCCCGCGGCGTGGCAGGGCTTCGTCAGCTTCGCGAAGGCCCACAGCCCCATCGCCTGACAGCATCGCAAAGAGGGCCCTGACATTCGCGTCGGGGCCTCTTTGCGTCTCGCGTAGGAGTCGCCTCACGCGTTTGAAGCGGCTCCTGTAAGTAGGTGAGCGAGCGGCTGGTCGCCTGAGCGGCCTCAGCGGCGGTGAGCGCCGGGTTAGCGGTGACCTGCGCGTGAGTGCCGCTGGGCGGCGTCTCGGCAGGGGGCAAGGGCGATCCATCGGCCCAGGTGGGTGGGCCCGAAAACCAAACCCCGGGCTATCTCGACACCCAACTTCACGGCCAGGTGGCGTCCGAACCGGCGGATCTGGTCTTTCTCATGGCAGCATGGGAGAACGTTCGCGGTGCGGCACTATCTCATGGGCAGTCGATCACACTCATAAGGGAAGTGGCGGAAACATGGAGCTGACCGACACACAGTGGCGCAAGTCGTCTTACTCGTCGTCTAACGGGGGCTCGTGCGTAGAGGTCGCCGACAACCTGGCGGGCGTAGTCCTCGTGCGCGACACCAAAGACCGCGACGGCGGAACGTTGACCTTCGACCCCGCCGCGTGGCAGGGCTTCGTCGGCTTCGCGAAGGCACACGGCCCCGTCGCCTGACAGCATCGACAGAGAGGCCTCCGACGATTCGCGTCGGGGGCCTTTCTGCGTCTCGCTAAGCGCGGAACGGCCCGATCAACAACACAAGCATTTTGGCCGTCGCTTGCGTCTGGTCCTACTCGTGGCCGGGCGACGACCCAATCCAGGAAGGCGACATTCTTTTCGCCAATCGCAACAACCAGTTCTTCTACCTTGCGCCCTCAGGCTGCGCTCAGCAGTATGAGTTGCAAGGGGTGGCAACTCACGAGTTTGGTCACGTGTTCGGGCTTGGTCACGTCTCGGAAAGCTCGTACCCGGCCATGACTATGAGCACCAACGCAACGATCTGTTTCTACCATGACAGTTCTCTCGGACTCGGTGATTACAATGGCCTGCGGAGCGTCTACGGGCCCTGGAGATAGGGTGGTCAGATGGTAATCAAAGCTCTTCGCTCGACCTTTGCGATAGCGCTGTTGTCCATCGCTCTGACCGCCTGTCCGTCAAGCGGCAACAGCAGCGAGGTCTGTGTATCGCCCAGCCCAGGAGTTTCGCCGCCGCCATGCCATGACATGCCGACCGCTGTCGTCGATCAACCCTGAGGTGCCGGTGGCTTCTGGACCAATAGCAACTCGAGCACTAGCCAAATAGGATGCCGTTCCGGGCTCAAAGCGTTACACCCGACCGTCCTGACCAGCGCTGAAGTTGCCATTTCGCTGGACGCTATGGCGAGGGCACGCTGCCGGGGTTTAGACCCCCGGCGCTAACGTAGTAGAATCACCACGAACGCTCTGGGCGCCCTCGGGCCACCAGAGTTCTGGCTCCTAACTTTGGATGGCGCTTACCGACTTCGGTGGGCGCCATTCCGGTTTCCCGGCCCCTTTCCAGCACGTCCGACGTGGAGACGGGCCGCCAGCGCCCTACGCTGTCCCGGGCGCCCAGCGATCCAGGGCGCTGACCCTCGTTTCCGAAGTGGGCACGCCGCGCGTGCCTGACGCCACCGCACCGCCCCGTAGGATTCCGCTCATGAGTTGCTTCGCCGCTTGGCGTACCCGCCGCTGAGGGTCGGCTCGCCGCCGTTCCGGCTGCTTGCTGGCCATCTGATGCCCGGTTTGTTGGCTTTCAGAACCTCAGCTTGAGAGGCACACTCAGATGCGTATCCGTTCGTTTCTTCAGCATGACCTGGCCCGGCTCACCGAACTGACCATCGAGGCGTTCGGGCCGTTCTACGAAGACTCCTTCCGCCCGCTCGTGGGCGACGTCGTTTTCACCAACCAGCACGGCAGGTGGCGCGACGACTACGTCAAGCAGGTCGCCGGGCTCCACGACCCCGCCGAGCACCGGTACGTCGCGGTCGCTGAGATCGACGGCGTCATCGCCGGCTACGTGGCCTGGGCGGTAGAGCCTGAGCGCCAAAATGGCAGCGTCACGATCGTCGCCGTGTCCGCGCAGCACCGCCGGCTCGGCGCGGGCACCGTGCTGTGCGAGCACGCGTTCGCCGCGATGCGGGACCTCGGCGCCGAGGTCGTGACGATCGGCACGGGCGGCGACGGTTTCCATGCGCCCGCCCGAGCCCTTTACGAAACGCTGGGTTGCACGCCCCTGCCGGTCACCGTCTACTACCGGGAACTCTGATCCAGTGACGCGCTACTCGTGCCCGGAGCTGCGCGTTCGGTAGTCGCCGTCGCGGCGGATACGACGACGGCGGGGCCACGGTTGCCCGTGACCCCGCCGTCGGTCGAGTTACTTCCCGGCGGGCTTGAGGCAGAGCACCCGGTTGGCGCCGCTACCCGGCAGCACCACGTGCGGCTGCGTCGTGTCGGTGCACTTCTCCTTCGCGTCCACCCTGGAGACGATGGAGAAGGAGCCCGCCTCGCCACAGGTTGCCGCCGAGGCACCACCCTGACCGGACTGCTTCACGCAGCTGCCGACCGCCGGGTCGAACGGCGCTGGGTCGTCCTTGCCGACCTTGCCGAGGAGCAGCAGCAGGCCGAGCGGCACCGCCAGGATGAGCACGGCGGCGATCAGTACCGCGGCCAGCACCCGGCCGTTGCGTACCTTCGGTGTCGGTAGCTCCGCCTTCGGGCTGTCGGTGGCGTCCGGCTTGAACGAGTCGAACCGGCCCTGATCCGACTGGCCAGGCTCCTGGCCCCAGGCCGGCAGGGGCTGCTGCGGTGGCGGGAAGGCCGGCGGGAAACTGCCGCCCGGCACCGACTCGGTCGCCGGCCCGCCGAAGCCTGGCCCGTCGGAGCCCGGCCCGCCGAAGTTCGGCGCGCCGTAGGTCGACGGGCCGCCGACCGTGGCGCTGCCGGCGGCTGGTGGCCCGCCGAACTGGTCGGCTGGCCGCTCGGCACCGCCGTGCGGCCGGGTGCCGTTCACCGGCCGGTTGTTGCCCGGTGTGTCGACGAAGGACGGCACACCCGGAGGGAACGCCGGAGGCGGCGGCGGGGCCGCACCGAAGGCGTTCGGTGCGGGCTGCCGGTCGTCGAAGCGCGGCTCGGCGGGGGGCTCTCCGCCCCAGCCGGGGCCGAGCTGCCGCGGCGGCTCGTTCTGCCAGTCCGGTGCGCCCTGCCGCGGCGGGTCGTTCTGCCAATCTGGGGCGGCCTGCCGCGGGGAGTCGCTCTGCCAGTCCGGTGCGCTCTGCCGCTGCGGGTCGTTCTGCCAGTCCGGTGGGCCCTGGCGTTGGGAGTCGTTCTGCCAATCCGGTGCACCCTGGCGATCGGCACCCGGGTCGGCCTGGAACGCCTCCGGCTCCGGCTCGTTGTCGGGCTCGGGTCGCGCCGGCCGGCCGTACACCCGGGGTTGGGGTGTGGCCGTGCCGGTCGGACGGATGGCCTGGTCGGTCGGGGGCATCACTCGGCTGGCCAGCGGCACCGAAGCGCTTGCCGTGGCCTTGGCCGCCGCGCCGGCTGCCGACTCGGCGTCCGCCACCGGCCCCACCGCGCGGCCCGCTCCGGCCTCCGGCGAGGTACGCGGTGCGGGCACCACCGCGCCACTCGCGTGAGCGTCCCCGGCGCGGCCCCAACCGGCCGGGTCCGCCTCGTACTGCGCGGCGACGTCCGGTGTCTCCCGCTCGGGGTACGCGGGCTGCTCGGGGATCGGTGCGAACTGGGCCTGGGGCACGTAGTCGGCCGGCGGTGCAGCCGCCAGGCTGGCGCCGGGCACGCGCTGCTCCTGAGGAGGCAGCGGCACCGCGTTCGCCGGTGAGATGCCCGGCGCGGGACCGGGTTGGTAGGCCGGTGCCTCGTCGCCCCGGTCCGCCTCCCAGCCACCACGGGCCTGGGCGGAGGCTTCCGCTTCGGCGCGACCCCACACCTCGCCGGGTGCCCACGGCTCGACCTCGGCCGCACCATCCCTGCCGGGCGCACTGGCACGGGAGGGAAGGCCGCTCTGCTGCGCCGGCGCGGGCTGATCCTGTGGCGACAGCACCCAGTCGGGCTGCTGCGGACGGCTCTCGGCCTCGCCCCAGGCGGCCGGCTGCGCGGGCTGGTCCTGCCGTGCGTCGCCGTTATCCCACTCGGCGGGCTGCGCCTGCTGCTGGGCGGCCCAGCCACCGGAGCGGGCCGGGTCGTCCGACCCGGGCCAGTTCGTCGCCGGGGCCGGCACCTGGGCCGCGCCACGGGCCGCGTTGGGTTGGGCCGCCTGCCCCCACGCGGGGGCGGACTGCTTGGCCGGCTCGGCGGGCTGGCCCCAGGCCGGCGGCGACTGCTCGGCAGGCGTCCACCCGGGCTGGTCGTCGCGTCCCGCCGCGCTGGCGGGCCAGCCGTCGCTGCCGGACGCCTCGTCCTGCTGGGCGCCGCCGGACCAGTTGGCGGCCTGCGGCGACTCGGGCTGCTGCGACTCGGCTCCGCGCCACTCAGCGGTAGGCGGGTTGGCCTGCGCCGCGCCACCCCAGCCGCCGGCGTTGGCCGGGTCCTGCTGGGCGGGCCAGGCAGCGGTGGCCGGAGGCACCTGTGCGGCGCCCCGGGCGGACGGCTGGGCCCAGTCGGGCTGGTCGGTGGCGTTCGGGGTCCAGGTGGGTGCGGGCGCACTCTGCTCAGCCGGCGTCCAGCCCTGCTGTGGCTGCGCGGCCCAGGCTGGCTGCGCCGGAGCCGGTGTGCTGTCGCCGCCAGGCCAGGTGCCGGGCTGCTGCTGCGGCGGCTCACTCGCGCCACCGCCGGCCGCCCACGCCGGCTGCGCCGGCTCGTTGGACTGCGGAGCAGCGGCACCCCAGGCGGGCTGCGCCGGCTCGTTGGACTGCGGGGCGGCGGTGCCCCAGGCGGGCTGCGCCGGGTCGTTGTGCTGCGGAGCAGCGGCGGCACCCCAGGCGGGGGCCGGTGGTTGCTCGGACTGGGTGGCCCATGCCGGCGTCGACGCGTCGGACCGCGCCGGTGGCGGGGGCGCCCAGCCCAGGTCTGGGCCGGTGGCGTTGTGGCCGTTGTCCGGCTGCGCCGGGCGGTCGCCGTACGGCGCCGGTCCGCCGGCGCCCGGTGACACCTCGTCCGGCTCTTGGCCGGTGCGGTGCGGGCCCTCGGACGTCATGGGTGCGCCTCCTCCATCACATGTCGGCTCGCCGGTGCCGATCGGTCTCCTCGGCATGGCTGCCGGCGTCACCGGCGTACCGCTGTGCCGGCTCCCCGCACGGTATCGGGTGGTGGCACGGCACGTCCAAGGAGCACCGGTCGTCACTCCCCGTATCCGGTCGGTGTCGAGCAGTTTCGGTTGGCTCGGCCTCTGTCGGGTCGGCGGGCGGCGACCGAAGCCCACCGTACCGGGCGCTGCGGCAGGGCGGAATCCCGGTGGCGGGTGGCCGGGAACGCCGATGGCCCACCCGGCGGGCCGGGTGGGCCATCGATCTGGAGGAGGTGAGGAAAGTCGTGGAGCGTCAGCTCATGTGACGCTGGGCGATGACGAGGATTTCCTCGCGAACTGCCGGCGAGTTCGCCGAGCGCAGCGCGTGCTCGATGGCACGGGCGCGGCGGGTGGCGTCGCGGTGGTTGCGGATTCGCTCGATCATGCTCATTGGTGGGTCCCCCTAGCTATTCGGTTGTCAGCCCCTGATGTGTCTATTCAACCGCAGAACCCCGGGAACTTCCATCGATTATTAGGTGAGCTGGGACACCCGCCTAACAATCGAAGGTCAACAGGCCGTCTGGCCGACGCTTCCGTTGCCGAAACGACACGGCCGGTGTGCCGGGTGTTAACCCGTGGCACACCGGCCGTGGCTGGCGTCTCGAACGATCAGGTCCAGGCGAGCAGCGCCGCCTCCGGGTCCGCGAGGAAGTCGCCGATGTCGCGCAGGAACTTCGAACCCAGCTCACCGTCGATGATCCGGTGGTCGAAGCTCAGCCCCAGGGTGGTGACCTGGCGGACCTTGACCTTGCCCTTGTGCACCCAGGGCATCTCCCGTACCGCGCCGAAGGCCAGGATCGCGGACTCACCCGGCGGCAGGATCGGAGTGCCCGTGTCCACCCCGAACACGCCGACGTTGGTGATGGTCAGGGTGCCGCCGGACATGGCCGCCGGCGAGGTGCGCCCGGACTTCGCCGTCTGCACCAGGTCGGTCAGCGAGTCCGCCAACTCCCGCAACGAGAGTCGGCCGGCGTCCTTGATGTTCGGCACGATCAGGCCCCGCTCGGTGGCCGCCGCGATGCCGAGGTTGACGTACTCCTTCACCACGATCTCGTCGCCGGCCCACGTCGAGTTGACCATCGGGTGACGCCGCACCGCCAGCAGCACCGCCTTCGCCACCAGCAGCAGCGGCGAGACCCGTACGTCGCGCCACTCCCGCCGGCCGCGCAGCCGGTCCAGTGCCTTCATCGCCCGGGTCACGTCGACGGTCAGGAACTCCGTCACGTGCGGGGCGGTGAACGCCGAGCGGGACATGTTCTCGGCGGTGAGCTTGCGGACCCCCTTGACCGGGATGCGCTGCTCCCGGTCCGCGCCGAAGCTGGCGGCCGTCGTCACCGCGAGTGGCTCCGCCACCGCGACGGCGCCGTTCACCGCCCGGTGTACGTCCTCCCGGGTGATCGAGCCCAGCGGCCCCGACCCGGTAACCGTGCCGAGATCGACCCCAAGATCCTTGGCAAGCTTCCGCACCGGCGGCTTAGCCAACACCGCCCCGCCGTTCACCCCGCCGCGTCGATCATGGACCTGTGGTGCCGGAATCGTGGAGGTCGCGGCTGGTTTGTCACCCCCCACAACTCCATGATCGACCCCAGCGGGGGCGGCGGGCTGGGCGGGGACGGGGGCGTTCTTGCGGGGGCGGCGCTTTGCGGCCGTGGTTCGCGGGCCGTAGCCGACGAGCACCGCCGTCCGACCGCCCGGGGCGACGCCGCCGATCAGGCCCGGCTCCACCATGCCCTCGGCCGGGGCCAGCTCCACCGCCGCCAGCGAGGCCGCCGACGGGGTGGGCAGGTCGCCGCTCGGCGTGGCAGTGGTCGACGGCGCCTCCAGCGGACCGGCACCCGGGTCGGTGTCGATCGCGATGATCGGCGTACCGACCTCGACAGTCGTGCCCTCCGGGTGATGGATCGCCTGCACCTGCCCGGCCCACTTCGCCGGGATCTCCACCGCCGCCTTGGCCGTCTCGACCTCGACGATCGGTTGGTTCAGTTCGATCGTGTCGCCGACCTTGACCAGCCAGGCCAGGATCTCGCCCTCGGTCAGCCCTTCGCCCAGGTCGGGCAGGTTGAACGTCTTGATCCGGGACATGGCGCTCACCAGCCGAAGGTGCGGTCGACGGCGTCGAGCACCCGGTCGAGATCGGGCAGGTATTCCTCTTCCACGCGGGCGGCCGGGTAGGGGGTGTCGAAGCCGGTCACCCGCAGCACCGGCGACTCCAGGGAGTAGAAGCACTCCTCGGTGATCCGGGCGGCCAACTCGGCGCCGAGGCCGAGGTTCGACGGCGCCTCGTGCACCACGATCGCACGGCCGGTGCGCCTCACCGACTCGTACGCCGCCGCCAGGTCCAGCGGGGAGAGCGAACGCAGGTCGATGACCTCCAGCTCCCGGCCGTCCTCCGCGGCGGCGGTCGCCGCGTCCAGGCACGTCCGCACCATCGGCCCGTAGGCCAAAACCGTCACGTCCGTGCCGGGCCGCACCACGCGGGCCGAGTGCAGGGGGTACGCCTCGGACAGCGGCGCGTCCAGGTCGACCTGCCCCTTCTCCCAGTAGCGCCGCTTGGGCTCCAGGAAGACGATCGGGTCGTCCGAGGCGACGGCCTGCTGGATCATCACGTACGCGTCCTGCGGGTTGGAGCAGGTCACCACCTTCAGGCCGGCCGTGTGCGCGAAGTACGCCTCGGGCGACTCGGAGTGGTGCTCGACCGCGCCGATGCCGCCGCCGTACGGGATGCGGATCACCATCGGGATGTTGAGCTTGCCGCCGGAGCGGTAGTGCATCTTCGCCACCTGCGACACGATCTGGTCGTACGCGGGGTAGACGAAGCCGTCGAACTGGATCTCGCAGATCGGCCGGTAGCCACGGATGGCGAGACCGACAGCGGTGCCGATGATGCCGGACTCGGCCAGCGGGGTGTCGATCACCCGCTGGTCGCCGAAGTCCTTCTGGAGCCCGTCGGTGATCCGGAAGACGCCGCCGAGCTTGCCGACGTCCTCGCCCATGATGATGACCTTGGAATCGTTC
Source organism: Micromonospora sp. NPDC049101 (assembly GCF_040648675.1). Taxonomy (NCBI): domain Bacteria; kingdom Bacillati; phylum Actinomycetota; class Actinomycetes; order Micromonosporales; family Micromonosporaceae; genus Micromonospora; species Micromonospora sp. NPDC049101. Next base: position 362,523 of record NZ_JBEZED010000004.1, read on the forward strand.
TCCAGGGCGCGGCGCAGGCCGGTGTTGAGGGCCTTGCCGATGGTGAGCGTCTCCGTGGCCATCAGTGGGCGCTCCCCTCGAAGGACTCCATGTAGCGGCTGAACTGCGCGCGTTGCTCGTCGAGCAGCGGGGAACCGTTCGGGTAGACGTGGTCGAACATCGTCACCGGCTCCGGGTTGGGCATGTCGAGCACCCGCTCGCGCAGGTGCACCGACTCGCGGCGGGCCTGCTCGTCGACGTCGGCGAAGAAGGCCGCGTCGGCGATCTGCTGCTTCTCCAGGAACGCCTTGACCCGGGTGATGGGGTCCTTGGCCTGCCACGCCTCGACCTCGCTGGCGATGCGGTAGCGGGTCGGGTCGTCGGAGGTGGTGTGCGCGCCCATCCGGTAGGTGTACGCCTCGATCAGGCTGGGGCCCTGCCCGTGGCGGGCGTTGTCCAGCGCCGTGCGGGTGACCGCGTACGAGGCCAGCACGTCGTTGCCGTCCACCCGTACGCCGGGGAAGCCGAAGCCGGCGGCCCGCTGGTAGAGCGGCACGCGGGTCTGCCGCTCCAGGGGCTCGGAGATCGCGTACTGGTTGTTCTGGCAGAAGAAGACAAGCGGAGCGTTGAACACGCTCGCCCAGACGAACGCCTCGTTCACGTCGCCCTGGCTGGTGGCCCCGTCGCCGAAGTAGGCGATCGCGGCCTCGCCGTCGTCGGTACCGGTCTTGCCGTCCATGGTGATGCCCATGGCGTAGCCGGTCGCGTGCAGGGTCTGCGCGCCGATGACGATCGTGTACATGTTGAACTTGAACTCGTTCGGGTCCCACCCGCCCTGGTCGACACCGCGGAACAGACCGAGCGGCATGATCGGGTCGATGCCCCGGCAGTAGAGGACGCCGTGCTCCCGGTAGGTCGGGAAGGCCATGTCCTGCGTCCGCAGCGCCCGCCCCGATCCGACCTGCGCGGCCTCCTGGCCGAGCAGGCTGGCCCAGAGGCCCAGCTCGCCCTGGCGCTGGAGCGCGGTCGCCTCGGCGTCCAGCTTGCGGACCAGCACCAGATCGCGGTAGAGGCCGCGGTACTCCTCGTCGGTGAAGTCGACGCGGTATTCGGTGCCGTCCGGCCCGGTGACGCTGTCGATCCGCTCGCCGTCGGGGGTGAGCAGCTGCACCAGCTCGGGATCGCCGGCCGTGCCCTTCTTGGAGCGGGGTGCCGCCCGCCTGCCGCGGGTGGTGCCCCCGGGGTCGCCCTTTGCCATCGGTCTCTCCCTGTCGTGTCTGCGTCGGCACCGGGGGTAACCCGGCTACGCAACTCGTGCGCCTGTCCGGCTTCTGCCGGACCGGTTCCTGGCGGCCGCGCCTAGCCCCGGTGGGGGTTGCCGCACGGCGTGAGCCGGGTTCTGGCCGAACCCGGATCGGGAGCGCCGGCGCCGGGCCGCGCCTGCCGCGAGGGTGCGCGGAGGTCACGGCTGCGTTGCCGTCGTGCTCCATATTCGCAGAGCAGGTGAGCGCGCCCACAGTACGCCCGCCCCGGATTCCGACAGCCCACCCTTTGACGTCGTTTGTCGCCATCATGCCGGCCTGCGTTGCCCAGGCGACCCGGCGATGATTCGTCACCGTTCGGACAGCATCGCGTGTCGACACGCGGTCGAGACTGGCTAACGGAGGGTAACTGGGCCAGGCTGATTCCCACAGGATCGCGCCTATCAGGTCATATGCCGGCTTTGGGGCTGGCGGCGTCCATCCATGTCCTCCGACGGCCGACGACAAGGGGTGTGCGGTGCACGAGCCAGGTGATGGTCCCGGCACACCAGCACTCGGCCGGCATCGGTCGGCCGGTGGCTACCGACGGGTGGTCGGTGTCCACCGTGCTCCCGGCGCGGGCGGCGCTACCCGGGGTTACCTGCTCACCGTCGCCCTGCTGGCCGGCACCGCGTCAATGCCCATCCTCGCCGCGATCAGCGCGGGCTCGGCCACCCCGGGCAGCACCGCGCTGCCGGACAACAGCACCCCGTTCATCACGACCCCGTCGGTCGGGCCGGTGGTGATCCCGCTGCCGATGACCAGTCAGCCGGCGCTCCCGCCACCCGGCACACCAAGCGTCGGGCCGACCAGCGGCTGGCTGCCCGCCTCTCCGGGGCGTACCTCGGAAGGGCGTCCAGCGGAGCCGACCGGCCCCGGCCGGGTGGCGACCTACCCACCGCCACCGCCGAAGCCCACCCGCGGCACCTGGCCCGCCATGCCCCCACCCGGCCCCCCGGCCCCGGACCCGCCCGACCCTGGCCCGACGGATCCCGATCCGACCGACCCGGACCCCACGGACCCAGGCCCGACCGACCCCGATCCGGATCCGACCGACCCCGATCCGGACCCGACCGACCCGAACCCGGACCCCACCGACCCCGATCAGGACCCGACCGACCCGGACCCGACCTTGGAGCCGACGCCCACGTTGGACCCCACGCCCACGCCCGCGCCGACACCCGCGCCCACGCTGACGGACACCCCGACGGCGACCGCCGTGCCGATCAGGGCGCCGTCCGCGCCGGTCAGCACCCCCGGGCCACCCGCCACCCCGGCCGCACCGACCAGCCAGCCCGGCCCAGCGGTCCCGTCGCCTCCGGCCGTTCCCTCGATGCCCGCCGACGGCCAGCCCGCACTGGCCTGACCAGCGCACCCCACGGTGCCCGTTCCGCCATGCTCGCCGACGGCCGGTCCGCGCTGGTCTGACCGGCGCACCCCACGGTGCGCGCGACGGTACGGTGACGATCAGGCGTGGCTGACCCGGTTCCGACGGTGGGCACGTACCGGAGGGGGTGGCGTGGGCGGCGGTGCGAAACTCCGCCCGGTCATCGCCCGGCCCGGCCCGGGGCTGCGGGTCGCCCGGCTGGTCACCGAGGTGAGCGCGCCGGCCGTGCTGGTGTCGCTGCTGATCGTCACCGTGAGCTGGCACAGCGCGCGCCGTCCGGGCCAGGGCCTGGTCTGGGGTCTGCTCGCCACGCTCTTCGTCATCGGCATTCCGTTCGCCTACGTCGTCGGCGGGGTACGCCGTGGCCGGCTCACCGACCACCACGTCGGCCGTCGGGAGCAGCGCCGGGCGCCGCTGCTGGTCGGCCTCGCCTCGGTGACCGCGGGGCTCGCCCTGCTCGTCGTGCTCGGTGCGCCTCGCGCGGTGCTGGCGCTGGCCGTGGCCGGGCTGGTCGGGCTCGTGGTCGCCGTGTCGGTGAGCCACTGGTGGAAGATGTCGATCCACTCGGCGGTGGCCGCCGGCGCACTTGTCATCCTGATGCTGACCTTCGGGACCCGGCTGGTCGTCGCCGCACCGCTGCTGGTGTTGGTCGGCTGGTCCCGGGTGCGGCTACGGGATCACACGGTGTCGCAGGTGCTCGCCGGTGGTGTGCTCGGTGCGCTGATCGCCGCGGTGGTCTTCGGCGCGCTGCGCTGAGGGCGATCTGCTCCCGACCGGGCCCCGCCGCCGAGCGGGCGAGAGTCGGCGCCGGACGAGAGTCGGCGCCGGACGAGGGCCGGGGCAGGCGACGTGTCGCCCGCCCCGGGTGGACCGTCAGGCGCCGTCGTCGGCGAGACGGTGCCGGTTGGCCTCGATCCAGGCGTCCAGAGCGGCCGGGTCGTCCGGGTCCACCCCGTCGGCCATCAGCTGCGCCACCGCGGCGGTCGCCGGGCTGCGCCGCTCACCCGTCGAGTAGAGGCGGGCGAACTCCGGCACCATCTCCTCGATCGCCTCGTCGGTGCGCGTCGCCGCCGCCTCGGGCAGCCCGCGCTGGCGGGACGCGTACCGGGCCCAGGCGCGCAGCACCCGGGGCAGCATCGCCGCGTCGTCCATGTCCAGCACGGCGCGGCGGTGCACCCAGTCGAGCAGGAACAGCCCGGACACCGCGGGGCTCCAGCGCATCGGGTCGCCGTCCGGGAAGCTCGCCGAATGGTCCAGCACCAGGCTCAGGCAGAAGTGCAGGGAGGCCAACTCCGCGCCGTCGACCGTGTCCAGCCCGAAGCGGGCGGCCTCCGGCGCGGCGAGGAACCGCCGGACCAGGTCGGTGCGCTCGGCCGCGGAGAGCGGCTCGACCTCCGCCGGGCCGGTCGGGTCGGCGGCGGTGGGCAGCAACGCCAGCCGGGCACCGACAAGCGCCCGGTCGGTCGCCAGGGAACCCTCGCCGGGCAGCTCGCTGAGGTCGTCGGTCACCGCGAGGTGGCGGGCCACCTCGCCCCGGAGCCGGGCCGGATTCTCGGTACGGAACCAGGTCAACTCGTCGTCGGCGCACATCTGTCGGACCTGGTCCAGGATCCGTTCCGCCGGCCCACCGACGAAGATGTCCTTGGTGATCCCGATGTTGTGGTCCACCAGGGCCACCAACGCGTGCTCGCCGCCACCGGAGGCGTCGTCGTACGCGAAGGTGGCGAGGTAGGAGGTCTGGTCGCCGTACACGTCGCCGTACGCCCAGGTGCCGGTGAGGTGCACCCGGCCGAGCTGCCCGGACCAGGTGGGCGCCTGGGTGCCCGGACGGACCCGCTCGGTGCCCTCGGCGTCCGGGACGAGCGCGGCGAAGACCTGTCGGATGGTGGTGGCCGCCGCGATCCGGCGACGCGCGGTGGCGGCGAGGAACCCGGTGACGAACTCCCGTACGGCGGTGTCGCGGTCGGTTTCCGCGATGGCGTAGACACTGCCCAGCAGCGCGCTGCCGAGCATCTCGGCGTCGAGGGCGGACTCCAGCTTGGTCACGTCGCGTGCGGCGTGCAGCACCGCGTCGTAGGGGGTCTCAGGCGTGGCCATGCTCCGACCCTACGCCGCCCGGAGCCGATGCAGAGCGGTAGCGAGCCGCGTGAGGCGTCAGCGGCGGGCGGCGTCCCGCAGCGCGTCGCGTGCCTGCGCGTACGAGTCGAGCACGGTGCGTACCGGTGCCAGCACGTACTCCTCGCCGACAAGGGCCACCTTCGCGGTCAGCCGCTGTTCGGCGCGGGCCCGAGCGCGTCGGGCCGCCCAGCGCACCACCGGCCGGGTCAGCGCCGCCACCAGCAGCCCGGCCAGCAGGCCGCCGAGCAGTAGCAGGGTGGGCAGCGGCACCTGACCGACCATCGGGTTGTCCAGCGCCGGCAGGCCGAGTGCGCGCAGCGCGTACCCGAGGAGCAACCAGCCGAGCCCGACCACCGCGGCGAGGGTGACCAGCCACTGCACACCGCCGACGGCCCGCCACCACAGCGGCCGACGGCCCAGGCCGAGGTCGGTGCCGGCGATCGTGCGGTCCAGTGCGTCCGGCAGGTCGCCCAGGCGGGACCGGGCGGCCGAGGTCACCGCGCCGGGCCAGGCGGCGGGCAGGTCGGCGGCGGCCCGGTCGGCCACCGCGCGGATCGCGAGACCCAGGGCCGAGCGTTGCGCGGCCGATGGCTCCGGGACGGAGGTGGCCGCGACCAGACTCTCCGCCGGGTCGACCCGGTCGCCGCTGGGGCCGGGTAGGTGCAGCCGACGCAGCGGGTCGGGTCGCAACCGCCGCCAGCCCCGGACCACGGGCCAGCCGGTGGCCGCGCCGGCCCGATGCCGGTACGCCTGCTCCACCGCCTCGGTGACCGCCGGCACGCCGGCCGCCCCGGCCAACGCCCGGTTGAGCCCGTCGAGCGCCGAGCCGTCCGGGCCACCCGCCGGTCGGGCCGAGCCGACCAGCTCGTCCAACCCGGCGACGACCGTGTCGACGTCACCCGCGAGCCGGCGCAGCGCGGCCTGCCGCTCGGCGACCGTACGTTCCAGCGCGCCGCGCAGCCCCACCATCCCGGGCGGGTCGATGGCGGTGGTCGCCAGCAGCGGCACACCGGTCAGCCCGTCCGTGTCGAGCAGTCGGCGCAGATCGTCCAGGACCCGGGGCACCTCGGCCGGGGGCAGTCGGTCAGCCTGGTTGAGCACGACAAGCGTGACGTCCCGATGCCTGTGGAACTCGCGCAGATAGCTGTCGTGGATGACCCGGTCGGCGTACTTCTGTGGGTCGACGACCCAGACCACCTGGTCGACCAGGCCGAGGAGCCGGTCCACCTCCAGGCGGTGGGAGCGCTGCACCGAGTCGAAGTCGGGCAGGTCGAGCAGGATCAGCCCGTGCAGTGCCGTCTCGTCGTCCCCGTCCAGGGCGCTCTCCCGCACGAAGCGGTGCCGGGGCAGCACGCCGATCCAGTCGAGCAGACGGGTGGCGCCCTCCAACGGCCCCCACACGCAGGCGTGGGTGACCCCGGTGGTCGGCCGGCGCACCCCGACCGGCGAGAGCTCCAACTGGGCCAACGCGTTGAAGAGGCTGGACTTGCCACTGCCGGTGGCGCCGGCGAGCGCGACCACCGTGTGGTCCCGGGACAGCGCCAGCCGGGTGCCGGCCCGCTCGACCAGGGTGTGCGCGGGCACCAGCTCGGCGTCGGGCAGCAGGCCGTCCACCGCGGTCAGGAAGCGGCGTACCGCGTCCAGCCGGGTGACCAGCGCGTCGGCGTCGACCCGCTGGTCACCGCGGAACGCCTCGCGTACCCGACCGGTGATGTTGGTCACCGGGCGCTCCCCTCGTCGCCGCCCGCGGACAGGCCGCTGCGGTGCCGGGCCAGCTCGACCCGACCGGCGGCCCGGCGCAGCCCGTCGCCGGCGTCCGCGGCGGGGCGGGCGTCGGCGGTGCGGCTGAGGAACCGGTCGGCCTCCGCGCCGAGCAGCGTCCGCACCCGGGCCAGCAGGTCGGTGCGGGCCTTGGCAGCGAGGGTACGCACCGCCTGGTCGCCGAAGATCGCCTGGAGCACCGCCTGCGCGGCGACGGTGGTGCCCGCCCCGGTGGCCAGCTCCAGCCCGGTCGGGATGAACGCGGTGGAGGCGAAGACAGCGATCATGACGGCCAACCCGGTGGCGTTGACCGCGTACGCGGCGGTGCGGGCCACGAACCGCTTGTCGCCGCCCTCGACCCGGACCAGCTCCAGCACCCCGCGCTGCCAGTCCCGGACCATGCGTTCGGCGCGCTCCGGGAGGTCGTCGCTCGGGTGGGCGAGCGCCGGATCGAGCAGCCCGGAGCCCGCCGGGTGCGCCTTCCACGCCGTGTACGCGGATTCGGCGGCCTCCGAGGACACCCCGCGCAGCAGCGTGACCAGCTGCGACTCGATGGCGTTGCGCAGCTCGACGGCGGGCGCCGGGCGACCGGTGACAGCGGCGACGACCCGGTCTCGGAGGCGACCGATCCGGGCCTCCAGAGTGCGGAAGAACTCTCCGGTGCCGACGAACTCCTGCCAGCGGGCGAGCACCTCGCCCCGGAGCAGTCGGCCGTCCTGAAGCCCCTGCTCGACGGTGCGCTCGGCACCCCGGTACGCGGCCCGGACCCGTTCGTCCAGCTCGGCGGCGGCGGTGACCTGCTGGTCGGCGGCGTCGGCCAGCTCCTCGACGGCGGGGTGGAGGGCGGCCAGCGCACCGTCCAGGGTCTGGCGGACCACGGCCGAGCGGGCTTCCGCGTCGCCGGCCAGTCGGGCGAACCAGTCGGCCAGCGCCGCGGTCACGCCCTCGGGCAGCAGCCCCTGACCGTCGACCCACGTCTCCGGCAGCACGAACAGCGGCGCCCGGCCGAGATCCTGTTCGGCGAGCATCTCGGCCAGGTGCGCGGCGATCTCGTCGGTGGCCTCGGCGGGTACCCGGTCCAGCACCATGGCGATCACCGCGCCGCGCGCCCGGGCGCTGCGCAGCAGCTCCCACGGCACCGCGTCGGCGTACCGGGCGGCGGTGGTGACGAAGAGCCAGAGGTCGGCGGCGGCGAGCAGTTGGGTGGCGAGCGCCCGGTTGGCGTCGACCACCGAGTCGATGTCGGGTGCGTCGAGGAAGGCCAGCCCGGCGGGCAGGGCGGGCGCGGTGACGAGGTGCAGGGCGCGCGGATCGTCGCTCGGCTCGGTGGTGCGGGTCAGCCCGGGCAGCAGGTCGCCCTGCCGAAACCACGCCGCGTCGGACGGGTTGCACACCAGCACCGGGGAGCGGGTGGTCGGCCGGAGCACACCGGCGGCGCTGACCCGGGCCTTGACCAGGCTGTTGACCAGTGTCGACTTGCCCGCGCCGGTGGAGCCGCCGACCACCACGAGCAGCGGGGCATCCAGCCGGGCGAGCCGGGGCAGCAGGTAGTCGTCGAGCTGGTCGGTGAGGGCGGCGGCGGTGTGCCGGGCGGAGCCGGCGGAGGGCAGTGCGAGAGGAAACCGGGTCGCACCTATCGCCTCCCGGAGACCCGACAGGGCGCCGGGGAGGCTGTCGTCCCCGGTGGTGGCGGGCGGCTCCTCCGCGGCGTCCGGCGGGCCGGTGCGGGCTGCGACGGCGGGCGCGCCGGAACGGGTGGCGGAATCGCCGTGCGTCGTCACCGCTAAAGCGTGCCCGACCGATGCAAGGGAAGACAACCGGACGGTAGTAATGGCTGAGTTGCGTCGGGTTGACTCAACCCGACTTGACGATTCGCCAACGCGTGGCACTATTGAGTCAAGTTCACTCAACTTGTGGTGGGGCCCGCTGCGGGCGGTGCTCGCCAGGCAGCCGCGGGCGATGCCCGTCACCTGCACAACCTTACGAAGCGAGGAAGCGAAGATGGCACGTGCGGTCGGTATCGACCTCGGCACGACGAACTCCTGCGTCAGCGTTCTCGAGGGCGGTGAGCCCACCGTCATCGCCAACGCTGAGGGGTCGCGGACGACTCCGTCGATCGTCGCGTTCGCCCGCAACGGCGAGGTGCTCGTCGGCGAGGTGGCCAAGCGCCAGGCAGTGACCAACCCCGACCGGACGATCCGGTCGGTCAAGCGCGAGGTCGGCACGAACTGGTCCGTCGACATCGACGGCAAGAAGTACACCCCGCAGGAGATCTCGGCCCGGACGCTGATGAAGCTCAAGCGGGACGCGGAGGCGTACCTGGGCGAGCAGATCACCGACGCGGTGATCACTGTCCCGGCCTACTTCAACGACAGCCAGCGCCAGGCCACCAAGGAGGCCGGTGAGATCGCCGGCTTCAACGTGCTGCGGATCGTCAACGAGCCGACCGCGGCCGCCCTGGCGTACGGGCTGGACAAGGGCTCCAAGGAGCAGACCGTCCTGGTCTTCGACCTCGGCGGCGGCACCTTCGACGTGTCGCTGCTGGAGCTGGCCGAGGGCGTCATCGAGGTCAAGTCGACGAGTGGTGACAACCACCTCGGTGGCGACGACTGGGACCAGCGGATCATCGACCACCTGGTCAAGACGTTCCGTGGTGAGCACGGCATCGACCTCGGTCAGGACAAGATGGCCCTCCAGCGCCTCCGCGAGGCCGCCGAGAAGGCCAAGATCGAGCTGTCCGCCGCCACCACCACCAACATCAACCTGCCGTACATCACCGCCGGCGCGGCCGGCCCGCTGCACCTCGACGTGACGCTGAGCCGCGCCGAGTTCCAGCGGATGACGCAGGACCTGCTGGACCGCTGCAAGGGCCCGTTCGAGCAGGCCGTGAAGGACGCCGGGATCAAGATCTCCGACGTCGAGCACGTCATCCTGGTCGGCGGTTCGACCCGGATGCCCGCCGTGACCGACCTGGTCAAGCAGCTCACCGGTCGCGACCCCAACAAGGGCGTCAACCCGGACGAGGTCGTCGCCGTCGGCGCCGCCCTGCAGGCCGGTGTGCTCAAGGGTGAGGTCAAGGACGTCCTGCTGCTCGACGTGACCCCGCTGAGCCTGGGCATCGAGACCAAGGGCGGCATCTTCACCAAGCTGATCGAGCGCAACACCACCATCCCGACCAAGCGCTCCGAGGTCTTCACCACGGCGGACGACAACCAGCCGTCGGTGCTGATCCAGGTGTTCCAGGGTGAGCGGGAGATCGCGGCCTACAACAAGAAGCTCGGCACCTTCGAGCTGACCGGCCTCCCGCCGGCGCCGCGCGGTGTGCCGCAGATCGAGGTCGCCTTCGACATCGACGCCAACGGCATCGTCAACGTGCACGCCAAGGACCTGGGCACCGGCAAGGAACAGAAGATGACGATCACCGGCGGCTCCTCGCTGCCGAAGGACGACATCGAGCGGATGCGCCGGGACGCCGAGGAGCACGCGGAGGAGGACAAGCGCCGTCGCGACGACGCCGAGGCCCGCAACGTGGCCGAGGCGCTGCAGTGGCAGACCGAGAAGTTCCTCGCCGAGAGCGGCGACAAGCTGCCCGGTGAAAACCGGGAGCAGCTCAACGAGGCGCTCGGTGAGCTGCGGGGTGCCCTCGGCGGTCAGGACATCGAGAAGATCAAGTCCGCCCACGAGAAGCTGGCGAAGGTCTCCCAGGAGGCCGGTTCGCTGCTCTACTCGCAGCAGGCCGAGCAGGGTCAGCAGCCCGGTGGCGAGCCCGGCCCGGGTGCGGCCGGCGCGACCGGTGCGACCGGCGCGCAGGCCGGTGGAGCCGACGACGTGGTCGACGCGGAGATCGTGGACGAGGACGGCAAGAAGTGACCGTCGGGCTCCGACACGTATCCACGGCGAAGGGGATGAGGTAGCCGCATGACGCAGAAGCCACGAGCCGCCGACCCGGGCGACACCGGGTCGACGCCGGGTGGCTCCGCGCCCACGGAGCCGACCACCGGCGACGGGGAGCGGGTCGTCATCCGCAACAAGCGCAAGCTCGTCGACACGGCGGAGCCGGAGGGCACGGCCGCCGACGCGGAGACCGGTGTGCCGGCCGAGGGCCTGGTCGAGGACGCCGAGGTCGTGGTCGACGAGATCGAGGTCGAGGTCAACTCCACCGACGGACCGGAGCCAACCGGTCCAGCGGTGGTGGACGCCCCGGCGCAGCCGGTCGACGGCGCCGGCACGGGCACGTCGCTCGGCGCCGAGCTGGAGGCACTCCGGGCCGAGTTGGACGAGCGCACCAGGGACCTACAGCGGGTGTCGGCGGAGTACGCCAACTACCGCAAGCGGGTCGACCGCGACCGCAACCTGGTGCAGGAGCAGGCGACCGGCTCGGTGCTGGCCGCGCTGCTGCCGATCCTCGACGACCTGGACCGGGCTCGGGAACACGGCGACCTGGTCGGACCGTTCGGCACGGTGGCGGAACAGCTCACCACCGCACTGGGCAAGTTCGGCCTGAACGCCTTCGGCGAGCAGGGCGACGCCTTCGACCCGACCCGCCACGAGGCGGTCGCGCACCAGACCTCGGCCGAGGTCAGCGAGCCGACCTGCGTCCAGGTGATGCGGCGCGGCTACCAGCTCGGTGAGCGGCTGCTGCGTCCCGCGCTGGTCGCGGTCGCGGACCCGGAATAGTGCGAGACAGTGACCGGGCCGTCCCGCCCACCGCGCAACGGTGGGCGGGACGGCCGGGCCGCGAATGTCGGAAGGGGGTGGACCGGTGAGTTCCAAGGACTGGATCGAGAAGGACTTCTACGCCGTGCTCGGCGTGGACAAGGCCGCCTCCGCGGACGACATCAAGAAGGCGTACCGCAAGGTGGCCCGCGAGTCGCACCCGGACCACAACCCGGGCGACGCCAAGGCGGAGGAGCGGTTCAAGGCCGCGTCCGAGGCGTACAACGTGCTGTCGGACTCCGGCCGCCGCCGCGAGTACGACGAGATGCGCTCGCTGTTCGGCTCGGGCGCGTTCCGGCGTAACGCCCGGGGCGAGGGTCAGCCGGGCGGCATGCCGTTCGACGTCTCCGACATGTTCGGCGGCGGAGGCGGCGACCGCCGCTTCGGAGGCGCCGGCTTCCAGGACCTGTTCAGTTCGATCTTCACCGGTGGTCAGGGCGGTGGGCAGGCGGCGCCGCGCGGTCCGGCCCGCGGCCGGGACGTGGAGACCGAGGTGGCACTGGACTTCGGCGACGCGGTGCGCGGGGTGACGCTGCCCCTGACGCTGCGCGCGCCCGGGGTCTGCGACACCTGCCACGGCAACGGGGCCAAGCCGGGCACCCAGCCGCGTACCTGCCCGGTCTGCCACGGTGCCGGCGTGACCACCCGCAACCAGGGCTCGTTCAGCTTCTCCGAGCCGTGCCGCAACTGCCAGGGCGTCGGCACCGTGGTCGAGGAGAAGTGCCCCGAGTGCCACGGCAGCGGCGGTGTCACCAAGACCCGCACCATGAACGTGCGCTTCCCGGCCGGCGTTGCCGACGGCCAGCGCATCCGGCTGACCGGGCGCGGTGAGCCGGGCGAGCGCGGCGGCCCGGCCGGCGACCTGTTCGTGCACGTCAAGGTTCGACCGGACGAGCTGTTTGGGCGTACCGGCGACGACCTGACACTCAGCGTGCCGGTCACCTTCGCGGAAGCCGTGCTCGGCACGGACCTGCGGGTGCCCACGCTCGACGGCGCGGTGACCCTGCGGGTTCCGCCGGGGACGCCGAGCGGGCGGGTCCTGCGTGCCCGCGGCAAGGGTGTGGTCCGCCGCGACGGACAGGCCGGTGACCTGCTTGTCACGTTGGACGTGGTGGTGCCGGCCGGGTTGTCCGACGAGGCGCGCGCGGCGCTGGAGGCGTTCGCCGAGCAGAGCCCGCCGGCGGCCCGGGAACATCTCGACGCGCGGTTGCGTCGGGTCAGCTAGTCCGGTGGAAGGGACGCGGAGGTGAGCGGCATGTCGGGCGAGTTCCTCGGTTCGGGTGACCCTGCCTACGAGGCCAAGGTGCTGATGATCTCGGTTGCGGCGCGGATGGCGGGGATGCATCCACAGACCCTGCGCCAGTACGACCGACTGGGGCTGGTGCAGCCCGGCCGGGCCGCTGGCGGCGGGCGCCGGTACAGCGTCCGCGACGTGGTGCTGCTGCGCGAGGTGCAGCGGCTCAGTCAGGACGACGGGATCAACCTCGCCGGCGTCAAGCGGATCATCGGGCTGGAGCGACTGTTGGAGCAGGCGCAGCAGCGGGTGGCCCGACTGGAGGCGGAGTTGGATGCCGCGTACCGGCGAGTGGCCGAGCTGGAATCACTCGCCCGCTTCCCGGGACGGGACCTGGTGCCGACCAATCGCACGTCCACCGCGCTTGTGGTGTGGCGACCCCGCCGTACTCCCGATCGTTGACCTGACGCGCACCCGGATCCGACTCATCGGCCCGGACCACACCGGATTCCCCGGCGCGGTCCGGGCCGTTTCGGTTAGCCTGGGAATACGGGTCCAATCGGCTATTTCGGGCCTGCCGACATGGCGAGGGGGAGCGATGGCGGAACCGGCGAAGAAGGTGGCCGAGCAGACGGAGGACCGGCTGGAAAGCCTGGCCGAAACCGTCCGCAAGAAGTTCGACAAGGTGACCGAGGGGACCTATCGGGACCGGGTCGTCGGGGGCCGGTTCGCCGGGCGGGGCGACCACGGCGTCGACAAGGGTCGACCCGAAACCGAACACAAGCAGGACTGACCGGCGACCGACGTGCGGGCCGGGACCCACGGGGGGTCCCGGCCCGTTCGTAGTACTGAGTGCGGGCCGGGACGCGGGTGACGCCAAGGCGGGGGTCCCGGCCCGTTCGTAGTACTGAGTGCGGGCCGGGACGCGGGTGACGCCAAGGCGGGGGTCCCGGCCCGTTCGCGGTTACTGAGTGCGGTGGGGGTCGCGGCCCGTGCGCGGTTAGTGAGTGCGGGCCTCGGTTCAGCCGAGGCGGCGGTTCTCGCGGACCAGGCCGCCCTCGCACCAGTCCCGGTAGACGAAGAGATCCGGTCGGGCCAACAGCACCCGCCCGTTGTGCGCCCAGATCCTCATCAGCTCGTCGCCGTCCCGCTCGGCCTGCTCGACGAGCTTGCGGAAGCGGCGCTTGGGGTGGGCGCGAAAGTTCGTCCGGATGCCGTCGGCCGCGTAGATGTAGAGGCAGTGCAGGGCGAAACGCCGAGCCGGGCAGGTCGGGTCCATCGCCAACTCGAAGAGTGTCAGCACCAGTCGGTCGCCGGAGACCAACAGGTCCCAGTCCGGTGGCATCGAAGCCAACGGCACCGAATCAGGCTTGTACGCCCAAGCTCGCAACTCCGCCGGACTCGGATCGACGGGGTTGGCGAAGCCGCGGAACGTCGACTCCTGCACGCTCACCGGCCAACCTTCCACGCTCTCGCCCGCGTTTGGCAACGCTGCCTACGGACCTTGGCTGCTGGGGCGAAACGGTAACCCGCCGTCGGGTGCTGCCGGTAGTACCCGTGAGGAGCAATTCCGCAACCGTTGGCATGGGCGGGTTTACTGCACCGAGTCGACGACCGGGGTCCGCTCCCGCCGCTGGGCCGCCGCGCGGTTACGCAGCCACCGCTTGAACCACGGGAAGTCTGGCAGCCGCGCGAGGATCGGCCCGGTCACCACGGTGATCAGGACGTACGTCGCGGCCAGCGCCGCCAACCGCGGCTCGACGCTCCCGGCGGCCACCGCGAGCCCGGCGATGACGATGGAGAACTCACCCCGGGGTACGAGTGCCAGGCCGGCCCGCCACCGACCGGGTTCGGCGATGCCGACCCGGCGGGCCGCGAGGTAACCGGTGAGCGTCTTCGTCGCCATCGTGACCACGGCCAACGCGAGCGCCGGCAGCAGCACCGGCGGGATGTCCCGTGGGTCGGTGACCAGGCCGAAGAAGACGAAGAACACGGCGGCGAACAGGTCCCGCAGGGGGGAGAGCAACTCGGTCGCGTGGTGCGCCACCGGACCGGAGAGCGCGATGCCGACCAGGAACGCGCCGACCGCCGCCGACACCTGGAGTTTCGCCGCGATACCCGCGACCAGCACCGTCAGACCGAGCACGCCGAGCAGCAGCGCCTCCGGGTCCTTCGCCGACAGCGCGGAGGAGATCAGGTGGCCGTACCGGATGGCGACCACAAGCACGACCAGCACCGTACCCACCGCGATGGCGAGCGCGATGCCACCGCCGAGCAGGCCGCTGCCGAGCAGCACGGCCGTGACCAACGGCAGGTAGAGCGCCATCGCCAGGTCCTCGATGACCAGCACCGAGAGGATTACCGGAGTTTCCCGGTTACCGAGTCGTCCCAGGTCGGCGAGAACCTTGGCGATCACTCCGGAGGAGGAGACCCAGGTGATGCCGCCGAGCACCAGGGCGGCGACCCAGTCCCAGCCGAGCAGCAGGGCGAACCCCGCGCCGGGTAGCGCGTTGAGCACGCCGTCGATCAGGCCGGCCGGCGCCGCCGAGCGCAGGTTGCCGACCAGCTCGTTGGCCGAGTATTCCAGGCCGAGCATCACCAGCAGCAGGATGACGCCGATCTCGGCGCCGACGGCGAAGAATTCCTCGCTGGCGGCGAGCGGAAGCAATCCGCCGTGCCCGAACGCGAGCCCGGCCAGCAGGTAGAGAGGGATCGGTGAGAGGCCTACCCGCCGGCTGAGCCGGCCGAGGAGCCCGAGCAGCAGCAGCAGCGCACCGACTTCGATGAGCAGCGTCTTGAAATCGTGCATCCGCCTCAGCCGTCCGGGTCACTGTCGGCGAGGATGGCGGATACGCCGTCGAGACCCCTGCGGGTCCCGACAACGACCACCACATCGCCGGCTGCGAAGCGGAAGGAGGGGAGTGGCGAGACGATCACTTCGCCTTCGCGCAGCACCGCCACGATGGAGGCGCTGGTGCGGGTACGCGCCTTGGTGTCGGCGAGCTTCCGGTTGACGTACGGCGAGCCGGCCGTGATGGCGATCTGCTCGGTGAGCAGACCGGCGGCCTGCTCGCGCAGCCCGGAGAGCTGGCCGAGCATCAGCGACGCGCCGAGGATGTCGGCCAGAGCCTCAGCCTCGTCGTCGGTCAGCGGGATGTCCGCCTGGCAGGAGTCGGGATCGTCCGGGTCGTACAGGACGAGATCACGGCGGCCATTGCGGTGGGAGACAACGCCCAGGCGGCGTCCGGACTCCGTCACCAGATCGTGACGTACCCCGATCCCGGGTAGGGCGGTCTGCTCGACACGTACTCGCACACACCAAGGCTACCGCCTGGTGAACAAACCGCAGATCTTGGAAGGGCAGTGCTCCGCCCTGGAGCTCGCCGCGAGAGATCTTGGAAGAAATGCGCCCCTCCAGGGGCAGTTTCTTTCCAAGATCTACTGCTTCTCTGCGACGAACACACCGAGCGCCGGGGCCGGGGCGAGGGCGAGGGCCGGGGCCGGACGCGTTGGTGCCCGCCCCCGGTGGAGCGGGGCGGGCACCAGGGCGACGCGATGGTCAGCGGAGGCTGGCGAAGAACTCGCGGATGTCGGTGACCAGCACGTCGGTGGCCTGGTGGGCGGCGTAGTGACCGCCGACGTCACCGCGGCCCTCGACGTCCGTCTGGTAGGCCGTCCACCGGACGATGTTCGCGTGGTCCCGCTCGGCGAAGCGGCGGATGGACTGGAAGTCGCCGGGGAACATGGCCAGTGCGGTCGGCGCGGTGGTCGGCGCGGTCGGCTGCTGGTCGGCGTGGGCATCTTCCCAGTAGAGCCGGATCGCCGAGGCGGCCGTGCCGGTGAACCAGTAGAGGGCCACGTTGGCCAGGATGAAGTCCGCGTCCAGGCTCTCGTCGAACAGTTGGGCGTTCCAGGCGAGCAGCCCGACCGGGGAGTCGGCCAGCGCGTACGCCAGGGTCTGCGGCTGCTGGCTGTGCACCTGGTTGAAGGAGAACTTGTTCTCGTAGAACCACTGGAGGTGCGCGAGCGCCGCCTGGTCCGCCTCGGACAGGTCGGCGAACTCGGCCGGGTCGCCGGAGGGGAACGAGAAGAGCTGGGTGACGTGCACTCCGACGACGTGCTCCGGATCGACCCGGCCCAGTTCCGGCGCGACCATCGAGCCGGCGTCGTTGCCGACGGCGCCGTAGCTGGCGTACCCCAGGCGGTTCATCAGCTCGGCCCAGGCGCGGGCGGTGCGGAAGCGGTTCCAGCCGGCGCCGCGGGTGGGGCCGGAGAACCCGAAGCCGGGCAGCGACGGGATGACCAGGTGGAAGGCCGGCGCGGCGGGGTCGCTGGGCTCGGTGAGCGGGGCGATCACGTCCAGGTATTCCAGGACGGAGCCGGGCCAGCCGTGGGTGAGCACCAGGGCGGTGGCGTCTGGGCGGGAGGACCGGATGTGCAGGAAGTGGATCTGCTCGCCGTCGATCTCGGTGACGAACTGGGGGTGGCCGTTCAGCTGGGCCTCGACGGCCCGCCAGTTGAACCCGTCGCGCCACCGGTCGGCGAGTGCTCGCACCCGATCGGTGCCAATCCCGTAGGTGTCGCCGGCACCGGGCACCTCGGCGGGCCAGTTCGTGCGGGCCAGGCGGGCGGCCAGGTCGTCGAGGGCGGTCTGCGGGATCTCGACGCGGAACGGGCGGAGCGCGGTGCCGGTCATCTCGGAACTCCTTCGGAACGGAATGTTTCGTTCTGCAATCACAGTAGCAGACCGGAACGATCCGTTCCACTGTTAGGCTGACCGCATGGCAACTTCCGGCAAGACGCTGGGCGGCCGCCGCGCCCAGGCCGCCCGCAACGACGAGGTCATCCTCGAAGCCGCCCGCGCGGTCTTCCTCGACGACCCGAAGGCGCCGATCGCCGCCGTCGCCGAACGCGCCGGCGTCGGCATCAGCGCCCTCTATCGGCGGTACGCGGGCAAGGAGGACCTGTTGCGTCAGCTCTGCCACGACGGGTTGCGCCGGTACGTGGCCGAGGCCGAGTCGGCCCTCGCCGAGCCGGACGACTGGGCCGCTTTCACGGGTTTCCTGGCCCGGGTGGTCGACGCCGACGTGCACTCGCTGACCGTCCACCTGGCCGGCACCTTCACACCGACCGAGGAGATGGGGCGGGACGCCATGCGCGCCGGCGAGCTGGCCACCGCCCTGTTCGAACGGGCCCGCGCCAGCGGGCGGTTGCGCCCCGACGCGGTCGTACACGATCTGGGGTTGCTGTTGGAGTCGTGTGCGGCGGTGCGCGTGCCGGACGCGGAGCGGACCGGGCAGTTGCGCCGCCGCCAGCTCGCGGTGCTGCTGGCGGGCCTCTCGGCGGTGCCGGGCGCGGACCCGCTGCCCGGCCCGCCTCCGGCGGCCGGGGAGTTCGACTGGCGGTGGCGCCTTCGGGAGTGATGGGCATCACAGCGCTAAGGTTGAGTGGAATACGCTCAACTCTGGTTGTGTCCTTCTCAGTGGACAACGCCGATCCGGGGGAGCCCATGAACACCGAAAAACTCACTACCAAGAGCCGCGAAACCATCACGGGGGCTGTCGCGCTGGCCAACCAGCGTGGCCACGCCACCGTGGAGCCCTGGCACCTGCTGCTGTCACTCCTGGACACCGATGGCTCGACCGCCACCGGTCTGTTGCGCGCCGTCGGGGCCGACCCCGCCGAGCTGCGCCGGGCCGCCCAGCGCGCGGTCGACGCCCTGCCGGCCGCCCGCGGTTCGAGCATCGCCGAGCCGACGTTGGCTCGCGAGTTCGTCAACGCCATCGGCGCCGCCGAGCAGATCGCCCGGCCGTTGGGCGACGAGTACACCTCCACCGAGCACCTGCTCGCCGGCCTCGCCCGGGTCGGCGGGGCGGTGTCCGGCGCGCTGAAGACGGCAGGTGCCACCGAGGAAGCCCTGGTCGCGGCCTTCCCGACCGTCCGCGGCGGGGACCGCCGGGTCACCACCGCCGACCCGGAGCAGACCTACCAGGCCCTGACCAAGTACGGCGTCGACCTCACCGCCAGCGCCCGGGACGGAAAGATCGACCCGGTCATCGGCCGGGACTCCGAGATCCGTCGGGTCATCCAGGTGCTCTCCCGGCGTACGAAGAACAACCCGGTGCTGATCGGCGAGCCCGGCGTCGGCAAGACCGCGATCGTCGAGGGGCTCGCCCAGCGGATCGTCACCGGTGACGTGCCCGAGTCCCTGCGCGACAAGAAGCTGATCTCGCTGGACCTCGGCGCGATGGTCGCCGGCGCACAGTACCGGGGCCAGTTCGAGGAGCGGCTGAAGTCCGTCCTGGAGGAGATCAAGAACTCCAACGGGCAGGTCATCACGTTCCTCGACGAGCTGCACACGGTCGTCGGCGCTGGCAAGGGCGAAGGCTCGATGGACGCCGGCAACATGCTCAAGCCGATGCTGGCCCGTGGCGAGCTGCGGATGGTGGGCGCGACCACGCTCGACGAGTACCGCGAGCACATCGAGAAGGACCCGGCGTTGGAGCGTCGCTTCCAGCCGGTGCTTGTCGGCGAGCCGACGATCGAGGACACCATCGGCATCCTGCGCGGCCTCAAGGAGCGCTACGAGGTGCACCACGGCGTACGGATCACCGACGCCGCGCTCGTCGCCGCCGCGACCCTGTCGGATCGCTACATCACCGACCGGTTCCTGCCGGACAAGGCGATCGACCTGGTCGACGAGTCCGCGTCCCGGCTCCGGATGGAGATCGACTCCCGTCCGGTCGAGGTGGACGAGATCGAGCGGGCGGTGCGCCGGCTGGAGATCGAGGAGATGGCGCTGGCGAAGGAGCCGGACGCCGCCTCCGCCGAGCGGTTGGAGCGGCTGCGCAAGGAGCTGGCCGACAAGCGCGAGCAGCTCACCGTGCTCTCCGAGCGCTGGCAGACGGAGAAGAGCCACATCACCAAGCTCTCCACCGCCAAGGAGGAGTTGGAGCGTCTCGGCGGCGAGGCTGAGCGGGCCGAGCGCGACGGTGAGTTGGAGCGCGCCGCCGAGCTGCGCTACGGCCGGATCCCCGCCCTCAAGGTCGAGCTGACGCAGGCCGAGGAGGAGCTGGCCCAGCTCCAGGCCGACGGCGCGATGCTCAAGGAGGAGGTCGGCGCGGACGACATCGCCGCGGTGGTCGCCTCCTGGACCGGCATTCCCGCCGGCCGGCTGCTGGAGGGCGAGACGGCCAAGCTGCTGCGGATGGAGGAGTCGCTGGGCGGCCGGGTGGTCGGCCAGCCCGAGGCGGTCGGCGCGGTCTCCGACGCGGTCCGCCGCGCCCGTGCCGGCATCGCCGACCCGGACCGCCCGACCGGCAGCTTCCTCTTCCTCGGCCCCACCGGCGTCGGCAAGACGGAGCTGGCCAAGGCCCTCGCCGAGTTCCTCTTCGACGACGAGCGGGCGATGGTCCGCATCGACATGAGCGAGTACGGCGAGAAGCACTCGGTCGCCCGCCTGGTGGGCGCCCCGCCCGGCTACGTGGGCTACAACGAGGGTGGCCAGCTCACCGAGGCGGTGCGTCGTCGGCCGTACTCGGTGATCCTGCTCGACGAGGTGGAGAAGGCCCACCCGGACGTCTTCGACGTGCTGCTCCAGGTGCTCGACGACGGCCGGCTCACCGACGGTCAGGGCCGTACGGTCGACTTCCGCAACGCGATCCTGATCCTCACGTCCAACCTCGGGTCGTCGGTGATCGGTGACCTGACGCTCGCCGACGAGCAGCGCCGCGAGGGTGTGCTCGCCGTGGTCCGGTCGCACTTCAAGCCGGAGTTCCTCAACCGGCTGGACGACATCGTGGTCTTCGCCTCGCTGCGCGGGGACGATCTGCGGGCCATCGTCGACATCCAGTTGGACCGGATGAGGCGGCGTCTGGCCGACCGCAGGCTCGGCCTGGACATCACCGAGTCCGCCCGGACCTGGCTGGCCGAGCACGGCTACGACCCGATCTACGGCGCCCGCCCACTCCGTCGTCTGGTCCAGACCGCAATCGGAGACCAGTTGGCAAAGGCCCTACTGTCCGGCCAGATCCGAGACGGCCAAACAGTAAAGGTAGACCAAAACCCCCAAACCAACACCCTCTCCGTAACCCCCGCCTAACAACCCCCACCCCACCCCCACCCCCGGAGGCCTCCCCGCGCCTCCCCCGCGCCTGCCCGCGTTGATCATGGAGTTATTGCCCGGCTGCTCGCCGTGTCGGGGCAATAACTCCATGATCACCGGGGTGGGAGGGGGTTGGTGGGGGTGGGTGGGGTGGGGGAAGAGGGGGTGAGGGGGGTGGGAGGGGGGTTGGTGGGGAAAGGAGTGGGGCATGTTTGGGATTGGGAAGAAATGGGAGCGGGAACTTGGTGCGGCTGTCGACGAGTTGATCGCGGCTGACACGCTTGCCTTTGGTGGGGTGGGCATCGCCGGGGCTTTGCTGCCGGTGACGGAGGCGTTCCACAGTGTCGAGGCTGCCCTCGACGACCACCCCGACGAGGTCCGTCGGCAGCTCGACCGGGTGCTGGCCGACGGCACACCCGCCGGGCGGGCGTACGCGGCCACGCTGCTGGAACGGGTCGACCCGACGGCGGCTCGGGCGGCCTGGACGGCACTGCGGGACGACCCGAGCGAGTTCACCACCTTCGTCGGCTGCGTGCTGGGCCGCGAGACGCTTGGTAACTACGCCAGCCAGCGGCTCGCCACACTTTGATCCATCTGCGGACATGGACGAACCAGCGCCCACCCGGCCGTCCACAGTGCGATCGTGCACAACAGGCGACGCCACGGCTGCCATCGGTAGCTGAGCTGTCGGTCACGGTACGGGTCCCACCGGAGCCGAGGATTGTTACCGTCTGCGCCGAGGTACCTGGGGAGATGGTCGGGTGGGCAGGTCAGTGACGTACCTGGTGGTGGCGCTTGCCGTACTCGCGGTGGTCGTCATCGTGCTCGTCGTGCGGACCCGGCGGCCGGCGACGGCCCGGTCCGGCGGGCGATCGTCGGACGCCCGGCCGGCGGAGCCACCGCGTGGCGATCCGCTCCGTCTGGGCCTGGGCCACCGCGTGCGGATCCGCGAGCGGGAGTACGCGGTGAGCGGCACCATTCGCCTGGTCGAGGGGGACTGGAGTTGGGTGCAGCACCTGCTCGACGACGGGTCCGGCACCCGCTACCGGCTCTCCGTGGAGGACGGCCCCGAACTGGAGTTGGTGCTCTGGACGGCCGAGCCGGGCGCGAGCGTGACCCCGGGAGCCCCGACCATCGACCTCGGTCGGCGCCGCTACACCTGGGCCGAGACGGGGCAGGCGCGCTACACCGCCACCGAGGAGACCGGACTGCCGGCGGCGGGCACGATGCGCTACCACGACTACCAGTCCGGCGGCACCGCGCGGCTCTCCTTCGAGGCGTACGGCGAGGAGGGTTGGCGGGTGGCCCGCGGTGACCTGCTCGACCCCGCTGACCTGACGATCCTTCCCAGATCCGGGGAGCGCTGAGCCCGGGCCGGGTGGGCGCGCCGGCTCGCCACGGCATGCCGAAACGGCCGGTTGCCGATACGGTGTGGGCGATCTGAGGGAAGGAGAATCATGGTCGATTCCCAGAGCACGCCGGCCCGTCAGCGGCCATCTGTTGTGTCGATTTCCAGTTACCTGCTCTACCTGTTCGTGGCGCTCCAGGTGATCACGCTGATCATCTCGCTCACCACCTTCGGCAAGACGCGGGACGCGCTCCGCGCCGCGTACGAGGGCAGCAGCACCGACGGCGACCAGGTGGCAGACGTCTTCGTCGCCATCGGCCTCGGCGGCGGCATCCTGATGTTGCTGCTCGCGGTCGCGCTGGCTGTGCTTGCCATGTTCAACAACCAGGGCCGCAACGGTGCCCGGATCACCACCTGGATCGTCGGCGGCATCATGGTCTGCTGCGTGGGCGGTGGCCTGCTCAGCAACGTGGGCGGCGGTTTCAACACCGGTGGCGGCACCGGCGACGGGCCCAGCCCCGACGAGATCCAGCGCCGCCTGGAGGAGGCCCTGCCCTCCTGGGTGACCCCGGTCAGCCTGCTGATCTATGTGCTCAGCCTGATCACGCTGGTCACGGCGCTGGTCCTGCTGGCGCTGCCCAAGGCCAACCCGTTCTTCCGCAAGGCCACCACGGCCTGGGAGCCGCCGGCACCGGGTGCCAGCTACCCGGGTAACCCGCAGGTCCCGGGTCAGCCCGGCTACCCGCAGTCGTCCGGTGAGCCGGGCTATCCGCAGTCGTCCGGTGAGCCGGGCTATCCGTCGAGTGGGGAGCCGAGCTACCCGCCGCCGACGGACCGGCCGGGCGACACGCCGCCCACGGACCGGCCCGGGTCAACCCCGCCATCGACGAGTTGACCGCCGGATAGGCGCGACGCCGACGATCCCTCCGAGTAGGTTGCAACCCGACGCCTACCGGAGGGATTCGTCGTGTCGTACCCCGAATCGGCACCGGCCCGCCGGCCCGCCGTCGTCCTGATCGCCGCGTCCGTGCTGTGGGTGATGGCGGTGGCCTCGCTCGCGTACGCCGTGGTCGACCTGCTGGTGCTGGGCGGCACTGTCGACGCGTTCCGCTCCGCCGCCCGCGACACCACGGCGAGCCCGGAGCAGATCGACGACGTGGTGACCCTGCTTCGCGCGTCCGGCGTGCTGTCGGCGGTGCTGGCGGCGCTGTCCGTGCCGGTGCTCGCCGGTCTGGCCCTCGGGCTGGTGGCGGCCCGCAACGGCGCCCGCGTGGCCACCTGGGTGATCAGTGGGCTCGGCGTGCTCGGCGGTTGTTGCAGCGTGGCGGTGCTCATCGGTGAACGGGCCGCGCCACTGCAACTGGGTGCCGACGACCAGGCTCTTGCCGAGTTGCTGGGCCTGGTCGGCGACGCGTACCCGTCCTGGTGGATCCCGCTCAACGCCGGGCTTTCCGTCGGGCAGGTGCTCGGTTACCTTGTAGTAGCCGTGCTGCTGGCCCTGCCGGCGGCGAACGCCTGGTTCGGTCACCGCCGCTCGACCGCGCCCACTCCACCTTCCGCACCGCCCGCGTTCACGTCCGCCCCGCCGGCGCCGCCCGCGCCCCCGTACCCGCCCAGATGAGGACCGCCCCGTGTCGCTCGACCCCACGACTGCCGAGCGTCGAGCACTGATCACCGGGGCCACCGCCGGCATCGGGGCGGCGTTCGCCCGGAGGCTGGCCGCCGACGGTTGGCGCCTGGTGCTTGTCGCCCGCGACGGGGCCCGGTTGGCGGAGATGGCCGGTGCGGTGAGTGCCACCCACGGTCGCGCGGCGGAGACGATCGCGGCGGATCTGTCCACCGACGACGGGTGCGCCATCGTGGAGCGACGGCTCACCGACGGCAGCCCGGTGCACCTGCTGGTCAACAATGCCGGGATCAGCCTCAACAAACCGTTCCTGCGCTCCACCGCGGAGGACGAGGCGCGCCTGTTGCGGCTCAACGTGCACGCGGTCATGCGGTTGACCCTGGCGGCGTTGCGACAGATGACCGAACGCCGAAATGGGGCAGTGATAAATGTCTCTTCGGTCGCCGGGTTCGGCACGACGATGCCGGGTTCGACGTACTCGGCCAGCAAGGCCTGGGTCACCAACTTCAGTGAGTCGGTTGGCCTGTCGGCGCGGCCGTTCGGTGTCCGGGTGATGGCCCTCTGCCCCGGCTACACCCGCACCGAGTTCCACCAGCGGGCCGGCATCAACATGTCCAAGACGCCCGAATGGATGTGGCTGCGGGCCGAGGACGTGGTCGACGAAGCCCTGCGTGACCTGGGCAAAGGCAAGATGGTCAGTGTCCCGGCCTGGAAGTACAAGGTGGCCGTCGCCGGCATGCGGCATGCGCCCCGTCGGCTGGTCCAGTTGGTCGCCCGGGACACTCGCGGCCGGATCGGCCGCGACGAGCACTGAGCCTCGACCGGCCCACCGGCCCCCGGTGGTCGTTGCCGAGGCGTTGGCGCGCCGCTGTCAGGCCAGTCGCTGAGCGTAGTCGAACATCGCCAACCATCGGTCCCTCGCCGGGCTGATCAGGGTGGACCCCACACACGCCGTCCAGACTTGCGCAGTAACCTCTATCGCCATGGGGGACCACGACGACCTGCGTAAATTCATTACCGACCTGGCCGTGGTCCACGGGCGGGTCGTGCTCTCCTCGGGGCGGGAGGCAGACTGGTACGTGGATCTGCGGCGCGTCACGCTCCATCACCAGGCCGCTCCTCTGGTCGGCCGGGTGTTGCTCGACCTCACCGCCGACTGGGATTACGCCGCGGTCGGTGGCCTCACCCTGGGCGCGGACCCCGTCGCGCTCTCGATGCTGCACGCCGCCGCTCCGACCGGCCGGGCCCTGGACGCCTTTGTGGTGCGCAAGGCGGGCAAGGCACACGGTCTGCAGCGACGGATCGAGGGACCGGAGGTGGCCGGCCGCCGGGTGTTGGCGGTGGAAGACACGTCCACGACGGGCGGAAGTGTGTTGACAGCTGTCGAAGCGCTTCGCGAGGCCGGGGCGGAAGTCGTGGGCGTGGCGGTTATTGTTGATCGAGGCGCCGGCGACGCGGTGCGAGCCGCCGGATTGCCTTACCGGGCGGCCTATACGTTGGCTGACCTCGGCCTTGTGGCGTAAAAGTTTGCCGATTCGGATCTGCTGATATGCAGGCGGATCGATGCTGCTGGTGGAAGGATGGAATACGTGGGAACTGCGTTGGCCGAAATGACTATGCCTCAGATCTCGCCGCTTAACGGCGAGCCGATCGAACGTGCCGATGCCGAGCGTCTCGCCGGGGTCCTCAAGGCCCTTGCGGATCCTGCTCGGCTGCGGCTGCTCAGCCTGATCCAGTCGGCCCCAGAGGGCGAGGCGTGCGTCTGTGACCTGACGGCGCCGCTCGGCCTCTCTCAGCCGACGGTCAGTCATCACCTGCGTATCCTCACCGAGGCGGGCTTGCTGCAGCGGGAGAAGCGCGGTGTCTGGGCGTACTACAGCCTGGTCCCGAGTGCGATCGCGACGATCGCCGACCTGCTGACCCCGCCGCGTAAGCGGGCCACCAAGAAGGCCCGCTGACGTAGGCACTGCACGCCGTCCCGCGCCGGGACGGCGGTAGGCACTGCACGCCGTCCCATGCCGGGACGGCGGTAGGCACTGCACGCCGTCCCATGCCGGGACGGCGTCCGGTGGCGAGCCAGGGGTGGCGCCACCGGTGGATAACACCTGCTCGTCCCCGGCCGCACCGCCGGAGGCCGGGTCCGACATGCCGACGGCCGACCCCCTCACCAGGGGGCCGGCCGTCGTCGTCGTACGGGGGTTCAGCGGTCCTGGCCGTGCTCCGGGCGCTGCCGGTCGTGCTGGTGCCGGTCGTGGTCGAACGCCTCGCGAGCCGCCTCCACCGCACCGGCGGCGCTGGCCGCCGCGACCACCGCGACCGCCTCGCCGCGCTTGCGGGCGCGCCGGTCGCGAAGGAACTCGAAGAAGATCGGCAACACCGAGATCAGGATGATCAGGGCGACCACCGGCAGGATGTAGCGGTCGATCTTCTCGCCGATGGCGTCGTAGATCTGCTCCGCGAGCAGGTAGCCGATCAGCAGGATGCCGTCCACCCAGAGCACCGCGCCGACGATGTTCCAGAGCAGGAACGTCCGGGCCGGCATGCCGAGCGCACCCGCGACCGGGTTGAGGAACGTGCGGACGATCGGAATGAAACGCGCCAGCACCACGGCCTTCGCCGGGCCGAACTTGTCGAAGTAGTACTCGGCCTTCTCCACGTACTCCTTCTTGAAGAGCCGGGAGTTGGGCCGTTCGAACATCGGCCGGCCATACCGGGCGCCGAGCCAGTGCCCCAGCTGGGCGCCGACGATCGCGCAGATCGGCCCGCCGATCAGCAGGCCAGCCAGGTTGAGGCGGGTGCCGTCGCCGAAGATCGCGTCCGCCACCGGTGACGCGGCGACGCCGGCGAGGAACAGCAGCGAGTCGCCCGGGAAGAAGAAGCCCACCAGCAGGCCGGTCTCGGCGAAGAGGATCACCCACACGCCGATCAGCCCGAAGGTTTGCAGCAGATCCTTGGGATCGAGCGGGTTCAGGGCGACGCTCTCCACGAGAGCGCGAGTCGTCTCAGCTGTGTCCACGGCCACAAAGGGTACCGAAGTCCAGGTCTGGTGCCGCGCCGGACCGGCCCGCACCACCCGCCCGCGTCGTGCGACGCCCCAACGACGGTGCCCGCCGACCGGGTGGTCGGCGGGGCACCGGTGGTGCGGGGTGGGGTCAGGCGACGAAGCGGGAGGTGCGCCGCTGGGCGAGCAGACAGACGCCCACGCCGGCGACGAGCAGCAGACCGCCGATGCTGGCGACCAGGCCGGTGCGGGGGCCAGTGATGGGCAGTGAGCCGCCACCGCCACCGTCGCCACCGCCTTGACCACCGCCACCGCTCTGAGCCGCGTTGACCACGATCGTGGCCCTGTCGTTGGCCGGTTTGATGTCGTCTTCGAAGGTGCCGCCGCCGGGGCATTCGCAGGGCGCGTTGACCAGGACCGTGCCCCGGGCGTTGGGGATGACCTTGTCGATGCGCAGCCGGAAATCCATGGTGTAGGTCTTTCCGGCCACCAGGAGCATCTCGGAGGCGCACTGGTACGTCCGAGTGCCCGGCCGGAGCTGGCAGTTGGCGGGAACCCCGACGGCAGTGATGCCGGGCGGCAGCTCGACGACCGTGTGGGTGGCGGCCTCCCCGTCCGCGTTCACCTTGTCGAGCGTCGCCGGGCCGTTGTTCCGGAATCCGACGGTCGCCGTGACGACGGCACCGGCCCTGCCCCTGAGCGTGTCGCCGATCGCCGCGAGGTCGGTGCCGTTCCTGCCGGCGACCTTGATTGTCCAACCCGTGTAGTCGTAGCCCGGACCGACGTCGGTCTGGTCGGCCTGCCGAGCCCGGTTGGGCGCCTCGGTGAGGGTCAGCTTCGGACCGTTGCCGCCCGTGGCAGCTCGGCCGCCGACGGCTTCCCGTACGCGGGTCAGGTCCTCGAAGTCGGCCTTGGTCATGAACTCGGCGGAGCCGCCCTGGTTGGTGGGGGCGTAGGTGTCCTTCGCGAGTTCGAGGTTCAGCGTCGTGGACACTCCCCCGCCCACCGGGATCTCCTCGTCGAACTCGCAGGAGAGCAGGTGGTCGCCGGAGTAGAGACAGTTGCTGAACCGGTCCCTGGTCCGAATCGAGTAAGAGAGGTCGAAGACGGCGACGAAGCCCGTGATGGTCTTCTCGCCGGCGTTGGTGACGGCCAGCGGCACGCTGACCTTTCCGCCCGGCCTGGAGGAATGGGTGGTGAACGGCCCGCCGGCCAGGTCCACACCCTCGCCGACGCGGACCCGCGAGGTGTAGCTGCCCCGTTGCCCGCCAGCCGCCTGGAAGCTGACCACGATGTCGCCAGAGTCACCGACCTGCGCGTCCTGGGTGGCGGCCAGGTTCACCCGCCCGGTCACGCCGCGGTAGATCCCGCTGCCAAGAGGCGGCAGCTCGCTGAGGGGGACGCCGAAGCGCTCTTCGCAGACGAGCACGCCGGGCTCCGGTGCGGCACACTCCTGCCCGTCGGCGGGGGTGATGGTGATCTTGCTGGCGAGGGAGCGGTAGTCGTACCGCACGGAGAGGTTGTCGAGGGTCGTCGGCTCGCTGGCGTACAGGAGCAGGCGGGTGGTTTTCGTCGAGCCGACGGCCAGGGTGGTGTCCTGGAAGTAGGGCTCGATCTCGGCAGCGGCGACGGCCGGGGTTGCGGAGGCCGCGACCAACGCGCCTGCGACGCCGAGCCCTGCCAGCCAGCGGAGCGAATGCTTGAGCATGGGGTCCTCCCGTGGAATGCAGGTGGCGCCCGTCCAACCTAGGCAGACCCCGGCTCCTCCGACAGCCCTGTCAGATTGATGACTGTCTAACGAACCGAACGGCTGACCAGCTCTGTCGCAACGGACGGCCGGCCCTCCGACGGGGTCAGCGGTAGTCGTCCTCGTCGCCGGTCACCACGCGTGCCTGCTCCATCGCGTCCCAGTCGTCGACCTCCAGCCCGCGCTGCGGCGCACCGTCGACGTCGACGGGACCGGCCACTGTCGCCTGCTCGACGACGTCCGCCGGCTCCGCCTCGAGGTCGCGTTCGTCGGGGGCGAGGTGGTCGCCGGGGGTGAAGTCCTCGTCGGGCTGACCCATTGTCTCTCCCGGGGGGTCTCGGGGCACGGTTCCCACCCACCGTACGGGCTGGACCGGCACCGTGCCCGGAAGCGGAGTGGCGGAATCAGCCCTCGCGAACGTGACCCGGTGCCAAGATGGTGCCGTGGGCTTCCTCATCCGATTGGCGATCACCGCGATCGCGTTGTGGATAACCACGCTCATCGTGCCCGGGGTCGACGTGCACGGCCGCTCCGGCGGCAACACGGTGCTCACCCTGATCGTGGTGGCGCTGATCTTCGGCGTGATCAACGCGGTGCTCAAACCGATCATCCGGGTGGTCGGCTGCGTGTTCTACCTGCTGACCCTGGGCCTGTTCGCGCTGGTGGTCAACGCGTTGCTGTTCCTGCTCACCGACCGGATCGCCCGAGGGCTCGACCTGCCGTTCCAGGTGGACGGTTTCTGGGCGGCGTTCTGGGGAGCCATCGTGATGACCGTGGTCACCTGGCTGATCAGCGTCATCGTGCCGGACAACCTGGACCGCCGGTGAACGGCTAGGACCCGGGTCGGTTGTTCCGGCACACCCCACCTACGGGATACTGCCGGGCGGAGGACAGCGCGGTCCGGCGCACACGTGAACAACAGCGGCCAGCACGGCCGAGAGTGGTAAGTAAGGAGCGCATCACATGCCCATCGCTTCCCCCGAGGCCTATGCGGAGATGCTGGACCGCGCCAAGGCTGGCCGGTACGCGTACCCCGCGATCAACGTGACCTCCTCGCAGACGCTGAACGCGGCGCTCAAGGGCTTCGCCGACGCGGAGAGCGACGGCATCATCCAGGTCTCCACCGGTGGCGCCGAGTACCTGTCCGGCCCCTCGATCAAGGACATGGTCACCGGCGCCGTGGCGTTCGCCGCGTACGCGCACGAGGTCGCCAAGAAGTACTCGGTCAACGTCGCCCTGCACACCGACCACTGCCCGAAGGACAAGCTGGACAAGTTCGTCCGGCCGCTGATGGCCATCTCGCAGGAGCGGGTGCAGCGCGGCGAGCAGCCGCTGTACCAGTCGCACATGTGGGACGGCTCGGCCGTGCCGGTCGCGGAGAACCTCCAGATCGCCGCCCAGCTCCTCGACGAGGCCGCCAAGGCCAAGATCGTCCTCGAGATCGAGGTCGGCGTCGTCGGTGGCGAGGAGGACGGCGTCGAGAACGCCATCAACGACAAGCTCTACACCACCACCGATGACGGCCTGGCCATGGTCGAGGCGCTCGGCCTCGGCGAGAAGGGCCGCTACATGGCGGCGCTGACCTTCGGCAACGTGCACGGCGTCTACAAGCCGGGCAACGTCAAGCTCCGTCCGGAGATCCTCAACCAGATCCAGGAGGCCGTCGGCGCCAAGTACGGCAAGGACAAGCCGCTCAGCCTGGTCTTCCACGGCGGCTCCGGCTCCCTGCTGAGCGAGATCCGCGAGGCCCTGGACTACGGCGTGGTGAAGATGAACATCGACACCGACACCCAGTACGCCTTCACCCGGCCCGTCGCGGACCACATGCTGCGCAACTACGACGGCGTGCTGAAGATCGACGGCGAGGTCGGCAACAAGAAGCAGTACGACCCGCGCGCCTGGGGCAAGGCCGCCGAGGCCGGCCTGGCCGCCCGGGTCGTCGAGGCGTGCGAGCACCTGCGCTCCACCGGTACCACGATGACCAAGTAACGACGCACCGACGACGGCCGGCTCTCCCTCCCGGGGAGCCGGCCGTCGTCGCTCAGACGGTGAGCAGACGGACCGCCTCGTGCACGTCGTCGGTGAGATGGATCGTCGACGACAGGTCACCGAACGGGGACGCGGCCAGCAACGGACGCAACAACGCCTCCACCGGCAGCTCCGCGGTCCAGTAGCCGCGGTCCAGGAAGATGTACGCCCCGCTGGCGCCGTCAGTGCCGTAGTAGGTCTTCGTGGCCGCCTGGAACACCTCCTGCACCGTGCCCGCCCGCCCCGGCGCGAAGACGATGCCGCCCCGGGCGAGGCGCAGGATGGTGTCCTCCCGGATCGCGTTCGAGAAGTACTTCGCGATCCGACCGGCGAACAGGTTCGCCGGCTCGTGCCCGTACAACCAGGTTGGGATGGCCAGCCCACCGGCCCGCGCCCAGGCGAGGTCGTCACCCCGCTGTCGGGGCACGCCCGCGTACCGCTGCCGCACCGCCAACGCGGTGGCCGTGTACCGGTGGTGGTCGGTGAAGTCGGGCGCACCGGCCAGCAGGTCGATCGCCTCGGTCAACTCGGCCGCCGGCCGGTCCGCCAGGTAGGCGCCGAGGTTCGCGGCCTCCATCACCCCCGGACCGCCGCCGGTCACCACCAGGCGGTCGGCCCGCGCCAGCTCCCACCCCAGCACGGCAGCCATCCGGTACGCGGGACTGCCGCGCCTGACCGCGTGCCCACCCATGATGCCCACCACCGACTGCGGCCCGTGTCGGGACAGCCAGATCCGGGTGGCGTCGGCCAGCGCATTGTCCACGCCGTGGTCGTGCAGCCGCTGACCCAGCGCCTCCCGGACATCCGGCAGCGCGCCACCGTGCGCCCGGAAGTGGTCGTACACCCGGGTGTCGTACATCCCGGTGAACCCGCCCTCGGCGAACCCGGCGGCCAGGTCTTCCGGGGTGTAGAGGTGCGCCGGCTGGGTCGGGTACGGCAGCCCCGAGAATGGCGGCACCACGTTCGCGCCGCGCCGGACCAGGTCGGCCCCGACGTCCCGGGAGGCGAACCGGCAGCCCACGAAGAGTGTGCCGGCGACCTCGATGCCGGTGAGGTCGGGCACCGGCGCCAGGTCGAGGCGTAGGCCCTGCACGGTCAGCCCGGTCAGTCGGCCGGTGGCCAACTGCCGATCGAACTCGTCGCGGGTCTGGATCTCGTCGGTGTGCAGGTGCGGCTCGATGACGTCCGCGGGAGGTGGGGTCGGCACCCGGCCATCCTGCCCCTGCGCCGGGGCCGGCCAAACCTCGGGCCTGGGGTGTAACCGACAGGAGCCCGGTGACCGAGGCCACCGGGCTCCTGCGTTACCGGTTCCTGGGGAGGCTCCGGACCATTAGTTGTAGTGCAAAAGGTCCGGCGGCGGCATAGGCCGCAGGCGTGACCAACTCCTCAGCCGTTCAGTGGAACGCGCCGGCCGGCCCGCTCGCGTGTCGCCCTGTCCAGCGGGTTGAATGGGGCGATGCAGAACCTTTTGCCAGAGCCACCGGCCACCCGCCTGCCCGCGAACGACGAGGCCGACGCCGCCCTGGCCGCCGCCGAGCAGGCCGGCACCGAGGAGGCGTTCGCCAGCGTGGCGGCCGGCTTCCCGACCTTCAGTGCGGCCTGGGCGGAGCTTGCCGCCCGGTCGTTCGCGCAGGGCCAGGTGGTGACCGCGTACGCCTACGCCCGCACCGGCTACCACCGTGGCCTCGACCAGCTGCGCCGCAGCGGTTGGAAGGGGCACGGCCCGGTGCCGTGGTCACACGAGCCCAACCGGGGCTTCCTCCGCTGCCTCTACGTGCTGTCCCGAGCGGCGGACGAGATCGGCGAGGCCGACGAGGCGGCCCGCTGCGCCCAGTTCCTGCGCGACTGCGACCCGGAAGCGGCGGACGCGCTGGCGAGCAACTGACCCGCTCCGACGGCCGGCCCGACTCCGGGCCGGCCGCCGGCGGTCACAACCCTTCGGCGACCGCGGCGGCGATCTTCAGCCAGGCGTCCCGGGTGGCCGTGGAGAGCCCTCCGTACCGGATCGGCTCACCCGTGTCGATGAGCCGCTCGTACGGGGCCAGCAACACCGCCCGGGTACGGGCCGCGAAGTGCTCCTGGATGGCCGGCAGGTCGATCTCCTTGCGGGACGGCGGCATCGACACCACGGTCACAGCCTGGCGGACCAGCCGCTGCCGGCCACTCTGCTCCAGGTGGTCGAGCATCCGGGCGGCGGTCTCGGCAGAGTCGTTACGAGCCGACATGGTCACCACCAACTGGTCGGTGGCGTCCATCGACGCCTGCCAGTTCTGCGCCCGGACGTTGTTCCCGGTGTCCACGAAGATCAACTTGTAGAACCGGCTGACCACCTCACGGATCTCGGCGAACGCGGCGGCGGTCAGCATCTCGCCGCCGGTGGCCGACTCGTCCGAGGCCAGCACGTCGAACATGCCCTCGCCCTGCGAGCGGACGTACTGCGACAGGTCACCGACCCGCCCGTGCGCACCCTGGAACTGCCCGAGATCCCGCAGCATGTCCCGCACCGTGCGGGAGTGGAAATCCTGCTGGGCGCGCATCCCGAGGGTGCCCTGGGTCTCGTTGTTGTCCCAGGCCAGCACGTAGCCACCGCGCTTCTGGCCGAACGTCATCGCGAGCAGCAGGATGGCCACCGTCTTACCGGCGCCACCCTTCGGGTTGACCACCGTCACCTGCCGCAGACCGCCGAAGTTGCGGCGCACCATCTCGATGTCCCGCTTGAGCTCCTGCTCGTGCCGCCCCGGAGAGAGCCGGAGCAGCCCCGTCCGGTTGACCATCGCGCGTACGCCCATGGTCGCCACCGGGTCGACGGGCCGAACCTGCCGGCGCCGGCTGAAGTCCTCGGCGGTCGGTACCGCCGTCTCCTCCGGGGTCCAGCTCGCGTCCGGATACGCGGCGGCATCCGGGTACCCGGCGGTGGGCACCCGGGTCACCCCCTCGGCCTCCTGGTAGGGCTGCCCAGCCTGGACGCCGGGCGCGCCCTGCTGCCACGGCGGCGGGTACCAACCCGGAGACGGCGGGAACGGCCCGGGCGGTGGGGTCGCCGGCCCGGCCTGCTGGGGAGCCTGCTGCGGCAGGTTGCTGAACTGCGTCAGGTCGGGCGGCGGCGGGATGTGCCCGGGGCCGACCTGCCCGGGGGTCACCGGGGTGAACGACTGATCTGGGTGCGCCGGCTGCGGGTCGGGAAGCGGGGGCGTCACCGTGGCGGCCTGGTCGTTGGCCGGTGCGGACGCTCCGGTGGGGCGTTGCGGCGGATACGCCCACGGCGACTCGGTGACCGGCCGCGCCGTCCCGACGGCAGGCCCGTCATTCCCGGTCCCGTCGGCCTGCGATGCCAGCCCGGCCGCTGCGGGCCCGGCTGCCGCCGAGCCTGTGCCGGTCGGGCCTGTGCCGGTCGGGCCTGCGCTGCTCGGGCCTGCGGAGGTCGGGCCTGCGGAGGTCGGGCCTGCGGAGGTCGGGCCTGCGCTGGTCGGGCCTGCGCTGGTCGGGCCTGCGCTGGTCGGGCCTGCGCTGGTCGGGCCTGTGCTGGTCGGGCCTGTGCTGGTCGGGCTCGCGGAGGTCGGGCCCGCGCCGTTCGGGCGGCCGGTGGGTGTGGGGGCTGCGGTGGGTTGGTCGGTGGGCGTCGCGGCGGCGGGGCGATCCAGGGTGAACGGCAGGTCCAGGTCGACACCACCCGGGGGGATCGGAGCGGCGGCGACGCCGGTCGGACCCCGGTCGCCGGCCTGCGCCTGCGCCACGCTGGCTGCGCTGCTGGTCGCGTTGCGTGCGCCGTTGCTCGCCCCGGTGGCGGTGCTCGCGGGAGCGCCGGCTGTCCGGGGTGTGCCTGGTGTGGCTGGCCTGCCGGTCGTCGGCGTGCCAGTCGCTCGCGTGC
Organism: Micromonospora sp. NPDC049101; assembly: GCF_040648675.1. Classification (NCBI taxonomy): domain Bacteria; kingdom Bacillati; phylum Actinomycetota; class Actinomycetes; order Micromonosporales; family Micromonosporaceae; genus Micromonospora; species Micromonospora sp. NPDC049101. The sequence continues at coordinate 396,742 of NZ_JBEZED010000004.1, forward strand.
CGGTCGCTGGCGTGCCCGGTGTGAGTGGCGTGCCTGGTGCCGCTGGCGTGCTGGTCGCTGTCGTGCCTGGTATGAGTGGCGTGCCGGTCGGAGGCGTGCCTGGTACCGGTGGCGTGCCCGGTGTGAGTGGCGTGCCTGGTGCCGCTGGCGTGCTGGTCGCTGTCGTGCCCGGTGTGAGTGGCGTGCCGGACGGGGGTGTGCTTGTTGTGGGCGGCGTGCCGGTCGGGGGCGTGCCTGGGGTCGGCGGCGTGCCGGTCGCCGGGGTTGCGGTCGGTGTCGACGCGGCGGTTGGTGCCGGCGGGTCGGCCGGCGGCCAACTCGGCTGCGCTGGCGCCCAGCCGGACGCGGCGGCGGACGAGCCGCTGCCGCCCCAGCCGCCCGGCACCGGGACGGCACCGGTGAGCGACGGATAGTCGGCCGGCGAAGGCGGTGGCTGGGCCGGGGCCCCGGGTTGCCCGGGAACCGGCGGCCGTCCGGTCGGCGGTGCGGCCACCGGCGGAGTCACCGGCCCGGGTGCGACCGACGACGGCGTACCCCGCTGTTGGGCGACCGCCGCCCACGGCGGCGCCGCGCTACCCGCGTCGCGGTCGGCGGGATCCGGTGGCCAGAGTGGTTCGATGTCCCGCTCTGGCACCGGCTGCTGGCCGTGCACCTGCGCGCGGTCGGCGTTCTCGTCCATTACGGCCCCTCCCAGTCCTCCTGCGAGGATAGGCCCATCCGCCGAGAAGGGGCCGTCGGCGCAGCCGGGCCGGCCGCTCAGCCGGGCCGGCCCTTCGGTGCGGGCAGGGTCAGCTCGACCAGACCGCCCAGGCGCCCGGCTCGATCCACCAGGAACGCTTCCGGGTCAGCTCACCCTCGACACCATCGTCGAGGTAGGGGACCTTCCCCTCCCGGGGCAGCACCGAAACGGCCCGCCCACGGGCCCGCCGCACCTCGAGGCGTACCCGCTTGCGGCCCAGCGCCGAACGGACGACCACCGGCACGGCAACCGCGACCTCGATCTGGCCGTCGGCCGGGTCCGGTGCGGTCAGCAGCGTCACGTCGTCGAGCGTCGCGTACCCGCCGGCGTTGCCGACCACGCACGCCAGCAGCGGTTCGTCCCCGTTGGTGAGGACGGTGTCGTCCACCTCCACCCGGGCCCGCCAGTGCAGCGGCCGGCCCGCGTCGTCGGCGGCGCCGAGCAGCGCGCCGTCCAGGGTCACCGATCCACCGTCGTTGCGCAGCAGGTCGAGTCGGCGCACCGTGCCATCCACCACCGCGGCGGCCACCGCCGCCGGGTCACGCGGCAGCCCGAGCTGCGCGGCCAGGTCCCGGTGGGTGCCGCCACGGGCCGGATCGAGCGGGAGTACGGCCACCGGCGGCAGGTCGGGCAGGGTCCGGTTGCCGGGCAGATCCGCCGGACGCTTGCTCGGCGCTGGCGCGTACCGCCGGACCAGCCGGCGCAGCACGGCGCGCAACTGCCCGTCGCTGGCGGTGGCGACGACCAGCCGGGTCTTGCCGTCCAGGTCGGGCCAGGTGAGGCCATCCGGGCGGGCCGGACCGTCGAGCCGCGCCAACACCGCGTCGATCTCCGCGTCGGAGCGGGCGGTGACCATCTCCACCCGCGCGCCCCGGGCGATCAGCGCGTCGGAGCAGGCCAGCACCGGCACCCGTGGCCGCTCGGTGGCGCACCGCTCGGTGTCCCCGCCGGCCGGTGCCCCCTGGCCGGTGTCGGGCTGGCCGGTGTCGGGCTGGCTCTTCGGGTCGGTGGCGGCCTCGGTCGCACCGCCGCAGCAGGCCCCTCCGCTGCCACAGCCCCCGGGAGCGTCCCGCTCCGAACCGAGGGTGAGCAGCACCACGTCGTACACGGAAGGAGCCTCCTGCCTCTCGACGCGACCCCTGCCGGCCGCGCCGTCATTACTTGTTAACCTGACACCCCGGGCTCGCCAACCGGTCGCCACCTGGCACCCGAGCCTTCTGGAGGCGGAAAAGATGCCAGCGATCGTGCTCATCGGCGCTCAGTGGGGCGACGAGGGCAAGGGCAAGGTTACCGACCTGCTGGGTGAGCGGGTCGACTACGTCGTGCGCTACTCCGGTGGCAACAACGCCGGCCACACGGTGATCACCCCAGACGGCCAGAAGTACGCGCTGCACCTGATGCCGTCCGGCGCGCTCTCGCCGAACGCGATGATCGTCATCGGTAACGGTGTGGTGGTCGACCCGAAGGTGCTGCTCGCCGAGATCGACGGTCTGGCCGAGCGCGGCGTCGACGTGTCCCGGCTGCGGATCTCCGGTGACGCGCACCTGATCATGCCGCACCACCGGGCATTGGACCGGGTGATCGAGCGTTACCTCGGCTCGTCGCGGATCGGCACGACCGGCCGGGGCATCGGCCCGGCGTACGGCGACAAGGTCGCCCGGATCGGCATCCGGCTCCAGGACCTGCTCGACCCGGGCATCCTGCGCAAGAAGCTGGAGCTCGCCCTGCGCGAGAAGAACCAGATCCTGTTCAAGGTCTACAACCGCAAGGCGATCGACCTTGAGGCGACCGTCGACGAGTACCTGGAGTACGCCGAGCGGCTCAAGCCGTACATCGCGGAGACCCGGGCCATGCTCTGGGACGCCCTGGACCGGGGTGACACGGTGCTGCTGGAGGGCGCGCAGGCCACCATGCTCGACATGGACCACGGCACGTACCCCTTCGTGACCTCGTCCAACCCGACGGCCGGTGGCGCCTGCGTGGGCGCCGGCATCCCGCCGACCGCGATCAACAAGGTCATCGCGGTGAGCAAGGCGTACACCACCCGGGTCGGCGCGGGACCGTTCCCGACCGAGCTGTTCGACGCCAGCGGCGAGCACCTGCGCAAGATCGGTGCGGAGTACGGCACCACCACGGGGCGGGAGCGTCGTTGCGGGTGGTTCGACGCGGTCGTCGCCCGGTACGCGTGCCGCCTCAACGGCGTCACCGACCTGGTCATCACCAAGCTGGACGTGCTCACCGGCCTGCCCAAGGTGCCGCTCTGCGTCGGCTACGAGATCAACGGCGTCCGGGTCGACGACATGCCGATGAGCCAGACGGACTTCCACCACGCCACGCCCGTCTACGAGGAACTCGACGGCTGGTGGGAGGACATCACCAAGGCGAGAACCGTCGAGGACCTGCCGGAAAACGCCCGCCGCTACATCGCCCGGGTAGAAGAACTCTGCAACACCAAGGTGAGCGTCGTAGGAGTAGGCCCAGGCCGAGAAGAAAACGTAGTCCTCCACCCCCTCCTCCCCTAACCACCCCCCACCTCCCACCCCCCCACCCCACCCCCACCCGGGACCCGCGTTGATCATGGGGTTATAGCCACTCGCTGCGGCGTGTCGTGGCTATAACCCCATGATCAACGCGGGCTGTCCGCTGGCTGCCCGCTGGGTTATCCACAGGCTTGGGCGGGTTGTCCACAGGGGGGTGTTTCGGGCTTCGGGTTCGGTCAGGGTGGGCGGGTGGATGCCTTGGACGTTGTGCGGCGGGTTGCGGCCGCCCGCGACGGGATTGTGACGATCAGGCAGGCGCGAGCCGCCGGCCTCACCACGCATGAGGTGCAACGGCTCTGCAGGGCTGGCCGGTGGCGGGTCGTGGCGCGTGGCAGCTATCTCGTGGACGCCGACCTGCACGACGGGGTGCCCCGACGAGCGCGGATCAGGGCGGCGGTGGCTTCCTTCGGCCCGGCGGCCGCCGCGGTGCTCGCGACGGCCGCCGAACTGCACGGGCTGGCGGGGCTACGGAGCACCGAGGTGATCGAACTGTCGGTGCCGGGTCCGGTCGCCAGGCGGGCCCACCTTGCCCATCCGGGGGTGGTGGTCCACCAGTTGGTCATCCCGCCCGAGCACCTTGTCCGGGTGGACGGAATCACCGCTACCCGGCCGCTGCGTACCCTTGCCGACCTGATCCTGCGGGTTGATCGCTTCTCGGCGGTCAGCGTGCTGGACTCGGCGTTGAACCGTGGGCTGGTGACCACCGACGACCTCCTCTCCGTTCCGCGTCTCATCCGCGGGCGGCGCGGCGCGATCGCGGCTCGGGGCTATCTGGGCGAGGCGGATGGGCGGGCGCAGTCGCCGCTTGAGACGCGGGCCCGGCTCCGCTGTGTCGACGGGGGAGTGCCACCGGATGCACTGCAACTCGAGATCCGCGACGACGATGGCTTTCTGCTCGGTGTCGGCGATCTCGGTTGGCGTGGTCCCCGGATCATCGCCGAGGCCGACGGTCGTGGCCCCCACGCTGTTCCGGAAGCGGTCTTCGCCGACCGGCGCCGTCAGAATCGTTTGGTCAACGCCGGCTGGACCGTCCTCCGTTTCACCTGGTCGGACACTCTAAGACCCGACTACATCCCCTGGACCGTCCGCCAAGCGATAACCGCATCCCACCGCCCCTGACCCCACCCCACCCCCACTCCCCACCCCCCACCCCACCCCACATCGTTGATCATGAGGTTATTGCGTCGACACGCCGGGTGGTTTCTAGGCTTCAGTGCAACTGATCTTGGTTGTGGTGGAGGTGCTGGTGGCGAGGCCGGGTGTGGTGACGTTCGGGCATCGGCAGGTGTT